>CAJTOW010000021.1 GCA_910577655.1 uncultured Lachnospiraceae bacterium
ACTGTTTTCGTCCAGTTTTCCACATCGGGCGGACGCCCGATGCTTCTTGTCCGGCTCCGCCGGACAAGAAGATGCCCCCGTGATTAGTAACAAAATAAGAAATATGTAACAGCTCAGACGGGCAATCTTTCTGCTCCCCAAAACGCCGGGAACAGGAGGATTGCCCGTCTGAAACTGTTGCTGCGCCCCATGAATAGTAATAAATGACTTGAATAAGGGGCTGGCGGTTTGTCCTTGTGTGTGGTAATATAGAAACAATATGGCATAATCCGGGGGATGATTGTCTGGTGACTGGATCCGGATCTGCCAGAATAGGAGGAAGAACATAATGAAGATAGCAGTGACTTACGAGCAGGGGAAGATTTTCCAGCATTTTGGACATACAGAAGAGTTTAAGATCTATACCGTGGAGGAGGGCAGGGTGACAGATGCCCAGGTGGAAGACACTCAGGGCAGCGGACATGGTGCCCTGGCCGGATTTCTGGGGGCGCTGGGGGTAGATACCCTGATTTGCGGCGGAATCGGCGCCGGCGCCCAGGCGGCCCTGGCTGAGGCAGGGATCCGTCTGTATGGCGGTGTGTCCGGGGACGCGGACCAGGCAGTGAACGCACTGCTGGCCGGGAAGCTGGACTTTGATCCCAATGCCCGCTGTGATCACCATGACCATGAGCATGGTCACGGAGAGGGCTGCCATCATGGCGGTTCCTGCGGTGGAAATTAAAGATCATGGAAGACGGGAACAGAAAAACATTGACGCCTCACAAACGCCGGGTCCGCTATAAGGGCACCCATCCCCGCAGCTACCAGGAACGCTACAAGGAGCACCAGCCAGAAAAGTATGGCGCCACCATTGAACGGGTCATCAGCAAAGGCAGTACCCCGGCGGGGATGCACATTTCCATCTGCGTGGATGAGATACTGGATTTCTTACAGATCCGGCCGGACCAGAAAGGGCTTGACTGTACCCTGGGGTATGGCGGCCACTGCCGGCGGATGCTGGAGTGCCTGGAGGGCCGGGGGCATATCTATGCCCTGGACGTGGATCCCCTGGAATCGGCAAAGACCGGGGCGCGTCTGGCCGGACTGGGATTTGGGCCGGAGATCCTGACCATACGTCAGATGAATTTTGCGGACATTGACCAGGTGGCAGCAGAGGCCGGAGCCTTTGATTTCATTCTGGCAGATCTGGGGGTGTCGTCTATGCAGATCGATAACCCGGAGCGGGGCTTTTCTTATAAATATGAAGGGCCTCTGGATCTGCGGATGAATCCCCAGAAGGGGATCACAGCAGCCCAGCGGCTTAAGAGCATTTCCCAGGAGGAGCTGGAAGGGATGCTTCTGGAAAATGCGGACGAGCCTTACGCCGACCGGATCGCGGCAGGGCTTGTGAAGGCCATCCGGCGGGGAGAGCCGGTGGATACTACCATCCAGGTCAGGGATCTGATCTGGAAGGCCCTGGCGTTTCTGCCGGAGGCAGACCAGAAGGAAGCGGTAAAGAAATCCTGCGCCAGGGTATTTCAGGCACTGCGCATTGATATCAACCATGAGTTCGAAGCCTTATATTCACTTTTGGAGAAACTCCCTGACGCCCTGGCACCCGGTGGCCGTGTGGCGATCCTGACATTCCATTCCGGTGAGGACCGTCTGGTGAAGAGGTCCTTTAAGGAATATTATAGGGCGGGGCTCTACAGCCAGATCGCCACGGATGTGATCCGCCCTTCTGCCCAGGAGTGTGCCCGCAACACCAGGGCTAAGTCGGCCAAACTGCGTTGGGCTGTACGGGAGAGCTGAATGTATTTTAGAGCGAGTCTGAAAATTGCTTTCCGGTAGCTGTGCGCTCCACTTTGTGTGACACCGTAGGCGCCCCTTGTGGGGGTTTGGCCCAAATGAACACGGCGTAGTGGGATGGTCTTGCGGGAGGCTGGTGGATCAGGGAGGAACCATTGTGTGTACGATACAGAGAATCTGGAATAAATTTTTTAACAGGGAGAATGTTTCTTACCTGATATTTGGCGTGCTGACCACACTGGCAGACTGGATCAGCTACCGGATGATGCGCATTGCGGGAATTGACTACCGGATGGCTACTGTCGGATCCTGGGCGGTGGCGGTGCTTTTCGCCTTTGTCACAAACAAGCTGTTTGTGTTCGGCAGTATGAGCCTGAATCCGGGAAAGGTCTGGAAGGAATTTACCGCCTTTGTGGCATGCAGGGTCCTTACGGGGGTACTGACATTGATTGCTATGGTCATCATGGTAGACGGCATAGGGATCCGGAATGATTTTTTCTGTAAGGTAGTGATCTCGGCCATTTCCCTGGTGATGAATTATGTTCTCAGCAAGTGGTTTATATTTAAAAAGTCATAATAAATGCAATCGTCCGGAAGACAGAATGTTTTTTGCGCGGCTGCATGATAAAATGAGGTGATCACAGGTTATGAAGCGGACGGATATCAGCCGTATCACAGAAGAACTGGAACACCTACTGATGAGGAACAGTGCAATGCCGGGAACAGAGGAGAATGAGATTAGAAGCAAGGAGAACATAGAACAGACAATGAGAGGAAGGAAACCTGAGCGGAAGCTTGAGGAGAAGAAATCACATATAGCCGGAGAGGACAGGGAACCGGCGCAGGAGTCCCATAAGGCCGGACCAGGACCTGAGGAGCCGGAGACGGTATTTGTGCCGGAGTGGGATGAAATGCTGTATGAATCTGTAAAGTTCACAGAGGATCCGAAACATCGGGACAGGGAAGTCTCAAAAGACCAGGACAAGGCCCAGGGGCAGGATGTGCAGATGCCGTCCGGTCAGGCTCCGGACCGGCAGATCCTGAATATGCAGGATGCGGTTCCCCAGGCGCCATCTTCCCAGCCCTGGCAGCCTCAAAAGCAAAGCGCCAGGAAGCAGGCCCACAGGGTGAAAAAGGCCAGCTTCCACGGACAGAAAAAAGGAGAAGGGCAGGGCCGTCCATGGGGGTTTTTGCGTCCCTGGGACGCGCTGGCTGCGGCCTTTTTTGTCCCGGTGGTGGTGATGGTGATTATCTTCGTCCAGCGGGGGATTTTTCCCTTTGGAGAGGAGAGCTTTCTGAGGACAGATATGTACCACCAGTACGCGCCCTTTTTCTCCGAATTCCAGCATAAGCTGAAGACAGGCCAGAGCCTTCTGTACAGCTGGGACGTGGGGATGGGGGTGAATTTTTCGGCTCTTTACGCCTACTATCTGGCCAGTCCTGTGAACTGGATTCTGGTGCTGTGTCCGGATTCCCTGACCCTGGAATTCATGACCTATATGATCGTGATCAAGATTGGCCTATGCGGCCTTTCTATGGCCTGGTATCTGCGCAGGCACTGTCAGACCAAGGATTTTGGCATCGCGTTTTTCGGGATCTTCTATGCGTTGTCAGGTTACATGGCGGCCTATAGCTGGAATATCATGTGGCTGGACTGCATCCTGCTGTTTCCGGTCATTACCTATGGGCTGGAGCGGCTGGTAGATGAGGGGAAGGGGATGGTCTACTGCATTTTTCTGGGACTGTCCATTCTTTCCAATTATTATATTTCCATCATGACCTGCATCTTTTTGGTGTTTTATTTCGTGGCGCTGTTGGTTCTGGAGAAATGGATGAGCTGGAAGAAATTCCTCGCCCGCTCGGCTCAGTTCGCAGGCTATTCCCTGTTAGCCGGAGGACTCTCGGCGGCGGTCCTGGTGCCGGAGGTCTATGCGCTCAGGATGACAGCGTCCGGGGATATCAATTTTCCCAAGACCTTTACCCAGTATTTTTCGATCTTCGATATGATCGCCCGCCACATCGGCAATGTGGAGACGGAGATCGGCCTGGACCACTGGCCCAACATATACTGCGGCGTGGCGGTGCTGATGTTTGTCCTTTTGTATCTGATGTGCCGGAAGGTACCGGCCAGGGAGAAGGCAGTATATGGGCTGCTGATTCTGTTCTTCTTCGCCAGCTTTTCCATGAATGTGCTGAACTTTATCTGGCATGGGTTCCATTATCCCAACAGTCTGCCCTGCCGCCAGTCCTATATCTATATCTTTCTGGTGCTGCTGGTGAGCTACCGGGCTTACATGTATCTGCCCGGGACGTCCCGCAGGCATCTGCTGACAGCTTTCTGGGGCGCGGTGGCATTCGTGCTCATGGCCCAGAAGCTGGTGACAGAAGACCATTTTAAACATTTTATCATTTTCTATGTGGCGATCCTGTTCCTGGCCATGTATCTGGGACTGATCTGCTTATACAGGAAGGGACCCCGCTACCATGGACGGGCGCTTCTCTGCGCCCTGGCGGTAGTATCCCTGGAAGCGGCGGTCAATACGGCTGTCACCAGCGTGACCACTACCAGCCGGACCGCTTACAAGCGGGACAACCAGGCAGTGGAGCGGCTGGTAGCCCAGGTCTTTCCCGGCGGAACCTTTTTCCGCATGGAGAAGGTGACCAGGAAGACGAAAAATGACGGCGCATGGCTTCATTTTCCCTCTGTGTCCCTGTTCTCGTCCACGGCCAACGCTGATCTGACAAAGCTCTTCAGGAAGCTGGGATGTGAGAGCTCCACCAATGCCTACAGCATCACCGGAGGGACTCCCCTGATTGATATGCTTTTTGCGGTAAAGTACGGCATCTATTCGGAGGAGCAGACAGAGACGGCGCTTCATTCCCTGGTGAAGGAGGAGCACGGAAGCTGGCTGTATGAGAATACCTATACCCTGCCGGTGGGCTTTGTGGTGTCCACGAATTTTGACAATGAGTGGGATCTGGAGGCAGGAAATCCCGTGGATGTACAGAACAGTCTGGCGGCCAGCGCCGGGGCCGGACCGGTCCTGGAGGCAGTGCTGGATACCAGAGTGGAGGGGAAGAGCCAGTCCTTTTACCCGGAGACCAGCGGAGAATATTTTGCCTATGTCAGCAACAAGAAGATAGAGAAGGTGAAGGCTACCACCAAACGGGGAACCCAGACCTTCAACAACATTGACCGTGGCTATCTGCTGGAGCTTGGCTACTGTGAGGAGGGCTATGAGGTGACCCTGACTGCGGAGGATACCTCCGAGGAAATGTGGGCGGATATCTACCGGTTCTCTGAGGAGAATCTGGATACAGTCTACCAGTACTTTGCCGGGGAACCCTGGTCTTTGACCCGCTGGACAGAGACGTCCCTGGAGGGGAAGGTGGCCTGCGAAGATTACAGTCTGCTGATGACATCCGTGCCCTATGACCAGGGCTGGAGGATCCTGGTGGACGGCCAGGAGCAGGAGGCTCAGAAGGTTATGGATGCTTTTATAGGGATCCGGCTGGAGCCGGGGCGTCACACGGTCTATATGACCTACATGCCCCAGGGACTGAAAACCGGTATCCTGATTACCCTGGGCAGCGTGATGGTGCTGGCCGGGATTGGCGGCGGCGGATATTTGATGCGGAAACGTCGGGGGGCGAACTGAGCAGACGGCCGGACATAAGTCACGGCGGCGCCCGAAGCTTCTTGTCACCGGTGTTTCCGGAGGCAGGAGAGATGCCGGTCTGAACGATTGTAAAGAAAAATATCCGGGCTATATGTCCGGATCAGAGTAATGGTTCAGGGGGTATCTGAACGGTTACGAATTAGAATAATATACGAGGAGTACAAAGAGTTATGAAATTATGGGGAGGACGTTTTACAAAGGAAGAGAACCAGCTTGTTCACAATTTTAATGAGTCCTTGTCCTTTGACCAGAAGTTCTATCGTCAGGATATCCAGGGCAGCATCGCCCATGTGACCATGCTGGCAAAGCAGGGGATTGTGTCACAGGAGGATGGGCAGGTTATCATCAATGGACTCAAGGGGATCCTGGAGGATCTGGAGTCGGGAAAGCTGGTATTTACAAAAGAACATGAGGATATTCATTCCTTTGTGGAGGCACATCTGACAGAACGGGTGGGCGAGGCAGGCAAGCGGCTTCATACCGGACGCAGCCGCAATGACCAGGTGGCCCTGGATATGAAGCTGTACTGCCGGGACGAGATCCTGGAGATCGACCGGCTGTTAAAGGAGCTTCTGGAGGTTCTTTTAAAGATTATGGAGGAGAATCTGGACACCTATATGCCGGGATTCACCCATCTGCAGAAGGCCCAGCCTGTGACCCTGGCCCACCATGTGGGAGCTTACTTTGAGATGTTTATGCGGGACAGGGGACGCCTTAGGGATATCTACAGGCGGATGAATGAATGTCCTCTGGGCTCCGGCGCCCTGGCCGGCACCACATATCCCCTGGACCGGGCCTATAGCGCTGAGCTGCTGGGCTTTGACGGACCGACCTTTAACAGCATGGACTCTGTGTCTGACCGGGATTATGTGATCGAGCTTCTCAGCGCCCTGGCGACTATCTCCATGCATTTGAGCCGGTTCAGTGAGGAGATCATCATCTGGAATACCAATGAGTACCGGTTTGTGGAACTGGACGATGCCTACAGCACTGGAAGCAGCATCATGCCCCAGAAGAAAAATCCGGATATTGCCGAGCTGGTCCGTGGCAAGACCGGACGGGTCTACGGAGCCCTGGTCTCCATCCTGACGGTCATGAAGGGTCTGCCTCTGGCCTACAATAAGGATATTCAGGAGGACAAGGAGCTGACCTTTGATGCCATTGATACAGTGAAGGGCTCTCTGGCTTTGTTCACCGGCATGATCTCCACCATCACCTTCCGCAGGGATGTGATGGAAGCCAGTGCGAAACGGGGCTTTACCAATGCCACCGACGCGGCGGACTACCTGGTGAATCACGGAGTCCCCTTCCGGGATGCCCATGGGATCGTGGGTCAACTGGTGTTGCTGTGTATTAAAAAAGGAATTGCCCTGGATGATCTGTCCCTGGAGGAATTCCGGACCGTCAGCCCTGTATTTGAGGAAGATATCTATGAGGCGATCAGTATGGAGACCTGCGTCCGGAAGCGCAATACCGCCGGGGCACCGGGGCAGGAGGCCATGAAGGAAGCGATCGCGGCCTGCAAAAGAAGGCTTGCGTGTGACATTCAAGGGGTATCTGAACGGTTACACGCTGGCATCCCGGCTGGGGAAGATTAATCTGTAAAAGCTTGACATTTAACACTTTTGTAATATAATAGAAGTGGAATCCCACATTTGTTCGAAATTACGGAATGTATTCAGATCCGTCTGAGACACAAAATTGTAACAAATTTTTGTACGGTTCAGACACGCTTTTAGCCCCTGGACATTGCAATAATTTCGTTAAGGAGGTACACTTCTATGAAGAGAAGACTGATTCGCGCTCTGGTGACTGGGGTGGTCTCTGGTATCCTCAGCACGGGGATGTGGATGACAGCCTGGGCAGATACGCTGGTGCCGGCTATGAATTTGCCTGAGGTCTCCGGCCAGACCGAGGAGCATACCGTTGGAATCCCGGGAGCCATTGAAGAAGGAACCGTGACAGCGGAGGCTGTGACAAAGCCCCAGGGAACGATAGCAGGCACAGAAGGTGCAAAGGAGCAGACAACAGGAAGCGCCGTGAAGACGGCGGGCAGAAAGAGTGGACAGACAGCAGCCGGGGCGTCGGCCCAGAAGACAGCTTCGGAAGAAACCGGAGCTGCTGCAGAAAACAGCACCCAGTCCTCGAAAGTTATTGCAGGCAAAGGTGTCAGGGAAGCAGAGGCCGAAGCGGAGGCTGAGCGGGAGGCGCTGGCCCAGGTGGGACCAGGCATCAAAGAAAAGAAGAATGCCGACAAGACAGCCAATCTGGTTCCGGCCCGCGGTACGTCCCTGGGCATCTTCAAGACCACCGGTTACTGTACTTGTGAGCAGTGTATCGGAGACAGCAGCGGTCTGACCTATTCCGGGACCGTACCGAAAGCGCGTCACACGGTTTCGGCGGACATCAGCTTATATCCGGTAGGGACCCGGCTGATGATCGGCGATGTGGTCTACACCGTGGAGGACACCGGAAGCAATATCGCAGGCAACTGGATCGATATCTATTATGAAAGTCATGAGGAAGCATTTGCCCACGGGGTGCAGATGCAGGAAGTCTTTACCGTCATGGGGGAATCATGAATAAACATGCTTTGGCAAAAACCAGACACCAGAACCGGTGTCTGGTTTTTTTATAATTTTCGTAAAATCACTATTGACAAATAAAACCTCTTGAAGTATATTAATCACATAGATGTTAGCACTCTTAAGTGTTGAGTGCTAACAAATCAGAAACGGAGGACGTCTTATGGAGCTGGATGAGAGAAAAGTTACTATACTCAAAGCGATCATCAAGACGTATTTGGAGACGGGGGAGCCTGTTGGCTCAAGAACCATTTCCAAGTATACGGAACTGAAGCTGAGTTCGGCGACAATCCGCAATGAGATGTCCGATCTGGAGGAGATGGGCTATATTATCCAGCCTCATACCTCTGCGGGCCGTATCCCTTCTGATAAGGGATACCGCTTCTATGTGGACCAGATCATGCAGGAGAAGGAGCAGGAGGTCACCGAGGTCAAGGAGCTGATGATCCAGCGGGTTGACAGGGTGGAGCTGGTGCTCAAGCGGCTGGCCCAGATGCTGGCTACCAATACGAACTATGCAGCCATGATCAGCGGTCCCCAGTATCATCAGAACAAACTGAAGTTCATCCAGCTGTCCCAGATGCCGGAGAACAAGCTTCTGGTAGTGATTGTGGTGGAGGGCAACCTGATCCGCAACAAGGTGGTGGAGGTCCGGGAGAGCATCAGCCAGGAGGAGCTTCTGAATCTGAACATTCTCCTCAACAGCAGCCTCAACGGCCTGACGATCCAGGAGATCAACCTGGGGGTGATCAGCCAGCTCAAAAGCAAGGCGGGCACCCACCGGGAGGTCGTCGACCTGGTGCTGGGCGAGGTGGCGGAGGCTATCCAGGCGGAGGATGAGGAACTGCAGATCTATACCAGCGGCGCCACCAACATTTTCAAATATCCGGAACTCAGCGACGGCGAGAAGGCCAGCCAGCTGATCAATACCCTGGAAAAGAAGGAGATGCTGCAGGAGCTGATTACCGACGGCAGTGACAGTACGGGGATTCAGGTATATATTGGCAATGAGACGCCGATCCAGAGCATGAAGGACTGCAGCGTAGTCACAGCCAATTATGAGCTGGGCGAGGGGATCCGGGGGACCATCGGAATCATAGGTCCCAAGCGCATGGACTATGAGAAGGTTCTTGGTACGTTAAAGAATCTTATGAAGCAGCTTGACGCCACATATAAAAATGAGAAAGGTGATGGATATGAGCCAGGACAAGAGAACGGAAGAGCAGATTGATATAGAAGAGACGGCTGCCGCAGAAGGCTGTGGCCGGGAGCCGAAGGAAGCAGAGCATGGGGCCGGAGGCCAGGAAGGACCTGGAGAAGATCCGGCGGAGTCCGGGGCAGAAGATAAGGACGGAAAAGCCGGGGAAAGCACAGGCTCCAGAAAGGATCCAAAGGATGCCCAGATCGAGGAGCTGCAGGATAAGCTGAAACGGCAGATGGCCGAATTTGACAATTTCCGCAAGCGGACCGACAAAGAGAAGTCCGCCATGTACGAGATCGGCGCCAGGGATATCATAGAGAAGATACTCCCGGTGCTGGACAATTTTGAACGTGGCTTAGCGGCCGTGCCGGAGGACGTGAAGGATTCTTCCTTTGCCGATGGCGTGGCTATGATATATAAGCAATTCGTGAAAACACTGGAGGATGCCGGTGTGGAAGCGATCGAAGCAGTGGGGCAGCAGTTTGACCCGAATCTTCACAATGCTGTGATGCACATTGATGATGATGCTTACGGCGAGAACGAGATATCCCAGGAGCTTCAGAAGGGATATAAGTACCGTGGGACTGTGGTGAGACACAGCATGGTACAAGTTGCAAACTGACATCAGGGTGACCGGCAGGGGCCAGAGGCTTTGGAGACCGTATCCGGCGGGCCGGACTGGCCGCGGCAGAAGTGAGATCAGTTATTATCAGGCGTAGAAACAGCTTTTTATGAATAGCAGGAGGAAAAACTATGAGTAAGATTATCGGTATTGATTTAGGTACGACCAACAGCTGTGTAGCAGTTATGGAAGGCGGTAAGCCGGTTGTGATTCCGAACCAGGAGGGTTCCCGCACCACGCCCTCTATCGTTGCATTCACCAAGACAGGAGAGCGTCTGGTGGGCGAGCCGGCCAAGCGTCAGGCCGTGACCAATGCGGACCGCACCATCGCATCCATCAAGCGTCACATGGGGACTGACTACAAGGTGACCATTGACGGTAAGAGCTATACTCCCCAGGAGATTTCTGCCATGATTCTGCAGAAGCTGAAAAGCGACGCAGAGGCTTATCTGGGCGAGAAGGTAAGCGAGGCGGTCATCACCGTACCGGCATATTTTAATGACGCACAGCGTCAGGCCACCAAGGACGCGGGCAAGATCGCCGGTCTGGATGTAAAGCGTATTATCAACGAACCCACGGCAGCGGCTCTGGCTTACGGTCTGGACAATGAGAGTGAGCAGAAGATCATGGTATACGACCTGGGCGGCGGTACCTTCGATGTGTCTCTGATCGAGATTGGTGACGGTGTCATCGAAGTACTGTCCACCAATGGTGATACCCGTCTGGGCGGTGATGATTTTGATAACCGGATCAGCCAGTGGCTGGTAGATGAGTTCAAGAAGGCAGAGGGCGTGGATCTGTCCGGCGACAAGATGGCTATGCAGAGACTGAAAGAGGCGGCAGAGAAGGCGAAGAAGGAGCTTTCCACAGCTACTACCACCAACATCAACCTTCCCTTCATTACCGCTACCTCCGATGGTCCGAAGCATCTGGATACGAACCTGACCCGTGCCAAATTTGACGAACTGACCCACGATCTGGTGGAGAAGACCGGGATACCCGTACAGAATGCCCTGCGTGACGGCGGCGTGACCACCTCCGAGCTTGGCAAGGTGCTTCTGGTAGGCGGTTCCACCCGTATGATCGCTTCCCAGGACAAGGTGAAACAGCTCACCGGCAAGGAGCCCAGCAAGACCCTGAACCCGGATGAGTGTGTGGCTATCGGCGCGGCGATTCAGGGCGGCAAGCTGGCAGGCGACGCAGGCGCCGGGGATATCCTTCTGCTGGATGTTACCCCGCTGTCCCTGGCTATCGAGACTCTGGGCGGCGTAGCCACCAGACTGATCGAGCGCAATACCACCATCCCCACCAAGAAGAGCCAGGTATTCTCCACCGCCGCTGACAACCAGTCTGCCGTGGATATTCATGTGGTCCAGGGTGAGCGTGAGTTTGCCCGGGATAACAAGACTCTGGGACAGTTCCGTCTGGACGGCATCCTTCCGGCAAGACGCGGTGTTCCGCAGATCGAGGTTACCTTCGATATCGATGCCAACGGCATTGTGAATGTATCCGCCAAAGATCTGGGTACCGGCAAGGAGCAGCATATCACCATCACCTCCGGCTCCAACATGTCTGAGGCTGATATTGAGAAGGCTGTGAAGGAAGCAGCAGAGTTCGAGGCCCAGGACAAGAAGAAGAAAGAGGGTATTGAAGCGAGAAATGATGCCGATTCCATGGTATTCCAGACAGAGAAGGCCCTGGAAGAGGTTGGTGATAAGATTGATGCCAATGACAAGGCGGCAGTGGAGGCAGATCTCAATGCACTGAAAGAAGCCATCAACCGCGCTCCCGTTGACCAGATGACTGATGCCCAGATCGAGGACATCAAGGCCGGCAGGGAGAAGCTGATGAGCAGCGCCCAGGCTCTGTTTGCCAAGGTGTATGAGGCAGCCCAGGCTGCCGGTGCGGCTGGCGCAGGTCCCCAGGCAGGCCCGGATATGGGCGGCTCTCCGGACGGCGATGTGATTGACGGTGATTTTAAGGAAGTGTAATTTCCGGGGTACTGTTTACTTAAAAACCAGTGAACAGTAAGATTTCCCGCTTCTGAAAATAGTCAGTCTCCCGTCGGGGGTGATGTAAGATTCTTTAATCAGGACAGCGAGAGGCTGGCGCAGGTAGCGGCGGACCGGTTGACGGTCCCCCACTGGCACAGTGACTGTATGGGAGCCATGCAGCACAGTGTCAGGCTGCGACAGCCGTTTCGGTGTCATAAGAAAGGACAGAGTCATGGCAGAGAGCAAAAGAGATTATTATGAAGTCCTGGGTGTCCCGAAGAATGCAGATGACGCTGCAATCAAGAAAGCCTACAGGGTTCTTGCCAAAAAGTATCATCCGGACAGCAATCCAGGAGATACTGCGGCTGAGCAGAAATTTAAGGAGGCGTCGGAAGCCTACAGTATCTTAAGCGACCCGGAGAAGCGCAAAACCTACGACCAGTTCGGCCATGCTGCCTTTGAAGGCGGAGCAGGCGGCGGAGCAGGTGGTTTCGGCGGCTTTGATTTCAATGGCGCAGATATGGGAGACATCTTCGGAGACATTTTTGGAGATATATTTGGAGGCGGCAGAAGCCGCAGCAGCCAGTACAACGGACCCATGCGCGGTGCCAATGTGCGCACGGCTATACGGATCACCTTCGAGGAAGCGGTCTTTGGCTGCGAGAAAGAGATCGAGATCAATTTTAAAGAAGAATGCGGCAAGTGTCACGGCACCGGGGCCAAGGCAGGCACCTCCCCTGAGACCTGCCCCAAGTGTAACGGCAAGGGCAAGATCGTGTACACCCAGCAGTCCTTCTTCGGCCAGGTGCAGAATGTGACCACCTGCCCGGACTGTAAGGGTAAGGGAAAGATCATCCGGGAGAAATGTCCGGACTGCTACGGAACCGGCTATGTGACCAGAAAGAAGAAATTCAAGGTCACCATCCCGGCAGGTATTGACAACGGTCAGAGTGTACGCTGCGCAGGAGGCGGCGAGCCGGGGGCCAATGGCGGCGAGCGGGGAGACCTGCTGGTAGAGGCCGTGGTATCCCAGCATCCCATCTTCAAGCGCCAGGATACCAGTATCTATTCCACGGTGCCGGTATCCTTCGCCACGGCTGCCCTGGGCGGCACCATCCGGATCCGTACTGTAGACGGCGAGGTGGAATACGAGATCCGTCCCGGCACTCAGACCAATACCACGGTGCGCTTAAGAGGCAAAGGCGTTCCGTCCCTGCGCAACCGCAATCTGCGGGGCGACCATCAGGTGACGCTGGTAGTGCAGGTTCCCGAAAGGATGAACGAGGCCCAGAAAGAAGCATTGCGGAAGTTTGACGCAGCTATGCGGGGAGAGACGGTGGAAGGCAGTGAGAAGCCCAGGAAGAAGGGGCTGAAGGATCTGCTGAATAAATGATGTAGTGGAATGACCG
Source organism: uncultured Lachnospiraceae bacterium (assembly GCA_910577655.1). Lineage (GTDB taxonomy): Bacteria > Bacillota > Clostridia > Lachnospirales > Lachnospiraceae > Brotaphodocola. The sequence goes on from CAJTOW010000021.1 coordinate 13,280, forward strand.
TTACCGTTCACAAGGCGGGGAAATATTTCCCCCATTTCCGCTCAGGTACCGGGATATAAATTCCTATACTGCTGATGTCAGGTTTTCTTTTGTGTTTTCTGGAAGTCAGACAAGAGAATATGATTCCATAAATTTTCTGATATATCTTTCCCACTACAGTGCACAAAAATGTGTTGTAGTGGGAAAACACTTCAAAACTTCCGTACATTTTTTCTTCCGGGCAAATCTGAAAATCTATGTCAACTCTTTTTATTTATCTTCAGCAACAATTTTTACGATCATCAGGTTAGGCAGGCAGACGATCAGGTCTCCATCCCGGGACTGTCGGCCCTGATGGATGCAGACGCTATCCGGGCAGGAGGCCTCGGCGCACCATATCTCGCCGTCCTCAATGACCAGCTTGTTGGTGCCGCCTCTGGCACCATTGATAATGACCTCCTGGTCTTTGGACAAGTCCAGGGTTTCCACCAGGCGTCCGTCGATGGTAACCTCTGCCAGGATTGCCGGCCCCCGGTGGATGAAGTAGTAGGCGCCTCCGCTGACAGCAGCAATCAGCAACAGAACCACGGCCAGAATCAGGTCATTTCTGCGGGGGGAAGTTCTTTTATCTTTCATCTTGTTGATTCTCCCATTATTTTTTATGTTAGAGCGTGTCTGAAAATTCATTCCCGGCATCTCCCACAAACTGTGACGCACATCTGCCAGCAGAACGTTCTGTCACAGATCATAGCATATTTTCTGCAAAAAGAGAAGACTTTCCGCAATGTGACAGATATGTCGTAACAGTTCAGTGGTACTATTCACAGCCAGATTGTTTTTCCGGAGCCTGCCTTCCGGAATATCATCCCCATGACCAGCAGCTATTTCTTTTTCCCATTTCCATCCTTTTGCCGGGGTGACATATTCCCGATCAAAGTGATCATGCCCTGCATATCCAGGGTCTGATCCTTCATCTCTTCCCGGGCAATAGGAATGTAATGCTCCAGGATGGGAAGCAGGATCAGGGCCGTGATGCCTGTGGTGAGTCCGCCGTTGTAGAGGATCAGTCCGCCATGGAGGGCGCTGGTGGCGGTGCACATGGAAGCACACATGAAGCCGGCGGCGACTCCTGCCCGGATCCCGTAGCGGCCCACAATGGGACAGAGCCCAGTGGCGAAGGCGGCGCTGTTGATATAGCCCTGGGTGGATAAGGACCAGGGAATCTCACTTTTGTTCAGGATGCAGATCACATGAACCATGGCAGAGAGAACCTGGTATCCAAGGAAGATGGGCCAGACATTTTTCGGGTGCTGTCCCATGGCTGTGAAGGTCAGGGCAGCGAAGACTACGCCCACCGTGGGCCCGGTGAAGCCGGCACCTTCGGTGAAGCGGATCGTCAGGTTCAGCCACAGCATAAACAGCCCTCCGTGGCAGGCGATATTGACCAGACACAAAGGCATCCCATATTTCTCGGAAAAATCGCTGGCATATCCGGTATCCTTCAGTAGCTGCCGGTATCCCCGGAAGGTTTTTCCGTTTAAATACCAGCCAGCCATCAGGCAGATCAGAAAGATGGCAAGGAAAAATAAGTTGGCATAGCTCCAGTAGGAGTAGCCGAACTGTGTATAGACAGGATTGTTCCGGTTGACATTTCCGTGGCTGTGGAATCCCATGGTCTGGTACAGGAAATTAAAGAGGAAAAAGCCCAGCAGGCCAAAAGCCAGACCGCCATTGTAAAGGTTGTAGCCCTTGTGCCACGCGTGGACACCAGGAAGGACAGCAGGAACTACAAAACCCAGCATCAGGGTGAACCCGGCAGTCAGCAGAATACCAGAGGCAGTCAGGTGAACCTTTCCCAGGACAAAATTTCCCTGGGTGTAGCGGAAGAGCAGCTCACTGATGAAAGGCCCAAAGCTGGTAGCAAACATACATACGTGAAGATTTTTCTTAAAATCCAGCTTCTGCCACCTTAAATAGAGGAAGGGAGCCAGAAAGCAGGGCCATATATTGAGAAAGTTCAGGCCGTAAAAGCAGTGGGCAATGACCAGAAAATATCCCGCCATGGTATTGGCCCGGGAGTATCCTTTAAGTCCCGCCATAAACAGGAAGCAGGCCATCCCGCAGGCCCCGGCATTGAGCATGGCGCTGGAGAGTCCGCCCAGGGCAAAATAATCTGTGACCAGAGGGCAGGGGGAAATCATGATCCGGTACCAGTCCTCAAAGACATGGCCCCATTCCCCTGTGTAATGAGCCGCGATCCAGGCAGAGAGAAGGCATGCCAGGGAGAATCCCAGGGCCACTCCGTTGATGATCCGGCTGTTGGTATCTGTCTGTGTTTTCATACGGTTTTCCCCTTGTTTATGTAGTACATGTGACGCGGTCTCCGGGGCCGGGAATCCTTTCCTGCCCATGGGGGCTCAGAGGGCAAAGCTTTTGTGAATTTGTTGCAGCCATCCGGCTTTTTTGGGCCGCGCATAAAGATATCATAACATTTTTTAAACAGAATGTATATGCTCTTTTGTCTACAACCACCAATTTCGGGACAATCTCCGCCACAAATATATAGGAATTGACAAAAGAATCCAGGGGCAATATAATAAATATCAATAGTATAGACAGGAAGCTGCCTGTCAGACTGTTGGAACATAATGGAAACCAGGAGGAGAAAAAAGTGAGCAGTAGCAATCAGCAAACAAAGTTCTATGCAGGACTTGGAATTATGGTACTGGCCTCTGCGGCAGTGATCGGGATCTCCCAGCCGGCCTACGATGCCCTCAGTAAGATCGGGAGAGTCCAGGGAACCGAGAGTATCTACACCCCGGGTACATACGAGGTGGAGGCCCAGGGCTTTGGCGGTGCTGTGAAAGCAGTGCTGACCGTGGACGACAAGAATATCACAGACCTGGAGCTGACCGGTGACGGAGAGACTCCGGAGCTGGGCGGTCAGGCCATATCTGCTTTGAAGATGGAGATATTGAAGAGCCAGACAGCAGATGTGGACAGTGTGTCCGGAGCTACCATTACCAGCGATGCGGTGAAGGAAGCTGTGTCCAAGGCTATGGCCATGGCACGGGGAGAAGAAGCAGAGGTGCCTGCCGAGACAGAGACAGCTGCTGCGGCTGTAGTCACAGAGGGAACCTACGCACCCGGCAGCTACACCGCAGAGGTGCGGGGCATGAAGGCCATGAAGATTACCACCACCTTTGATTCCGAAAGCATCGTTGATATCCAGGTAGAGCATGAGGAGACAGAAGGCATCGGCGCACCGGTGGTAGATACCATGAGGGAAGAGATCCTGGCACTGCAGGGACTGGGACTGGATGCCGTATCCGGCGCTACCCTGACCAGCAACGCTATGATCGAGGGTGTGGGTGAATGTGTGCGTCAGGCAGGCGGTGATGTGGATGCCCTGCTTGCCGTGAAGCCGGCCGAGAAGGAAGCAGGAGGCAGACCAGGAGCTTGAGACTGATGTTCTGGTGCTTGGCGCGGGCGGAGCAGGTATGGCAGCAGCCGTGACAGCCAGTCAGGAAGGGAAGCAGGTCATCGTGATCGAGAAGACCGGACAGATGGGCGGCAATGCCATCATGGCAGGCGGCGCCCTGAATGCAGTGGATGACGGCAGCGAGACAGCTCTGGCCAACAATGACAGCGTGGATTTCCACTACGAGCAGACCTTCAAGGGCGGCGATGAGCAGGGAGATCCGGAGCTGGTACGGATTCTTGTAGAGAATGCATGGGACGGCGTGGAGTGGCTCAAGAGCCTTGGTATGGAATTCCAGCCGGGGACATTTACCGTGACCGGCGGTATGTGGCAGAGAGCCCACAAGCCGGTAGAGCCGGAGGGTGTCGGCTTCTTCAAAACCTATCAGGCATATATGGATGAGCATGACGGCATCACCATGATGTATAAGACCAGGGCGGAGCACCTGATTGTAGAAGACGGCGTGGTAGTAGGCGCTGAGTGTACCGGAGAGACCGGCAACAAGATTATTGTGAAGGCGAAGAACGGCGTGGTTCTGGCTACGGGCGGCTTTGGGCAGAATGTGGAGATGCGTATGGCTGCCAACGAGGAGACGAAGCTGTGGCCGACTCTGGATGACTCTATTCCGTCCACCAATACTTCAGCCATCACTGGTGACGGTATCGTCATGGCAGAAGAGGTAGGAGCAGAGCTGGTCCAGATGGGCAATATCCAGATGCTTCCGCTGGGCGATCCCAAGACCGGATCTTTAAGCGGCAATATTGAGCATGCAGTGGAGTCCCGTATTTTCGTGAACCTTAATGGCGACCGGTTTGTCAATGAAGGCGGACGCCGGGATGAGATGCCCCTGGGTTTGTTTGACCAGCCGGAGACCACCATGTTCATTATCATGGACAGCGACGGATATCCCACTGGCGAAGAGCTGAACAACTTTGGTGAGACCATCAACAGCCTGGTGGCGGATGGCAGGGCCTACAGGGCAGATACCCTGGAGGAGTTGGCAGAGCAGATCGGCGTTCCTGCCGAGAATCTGACAGCCAGTGTGGAAGAGTATAACCGTCACTGTCTGGGCGGCGACCTGGAAGGTCAGGCCGATGAGTTTGGACGGATCCTGTTCACCGACAGCGGCAAGGAGAATGACGGCATTAACGACGCTCCTTTCTATGCGGCAGAGCGTGTCCCCACGGTCCACCACACTATGGGCGGTGTGAAGATCAATACTGAGACACAGGTTCTTGATAAGGATGGCAATGTGATCCCCAACCTGTTTGCGGCAGGGGAGGTTACCGGAGGAATCCACGGCACCAACCGTCTGGGCGGAAATGCCCTGACTGATACAGTGGTATTCGGCAGGATTGCCGGGGCCAATGCGGCGAAGAGCGAGTCTGGCATCCAGTAGCAGCATCAGGCGGGGACGCCCTTGGCTTGTGCTGTATACACATGAACAATATATATGACAGCAGTCTGGCATAGAGACTGTTTTAGAAAAGAGAGACCAGCAGTCGAGAGACTGGCTGGTTTCTTGCTTATAAGTCTTTAGTAATAGCGAAACAAAAGCGTGTTTGCAACACAGTTTCTTATCCGCTTTGCGGTCCGTCTTTGTCCAGATATCCCCGCCCCTTGGACTATAACCTTAAAGTAACAGTTCAAGGGGTATCTGAACTGTTACACCTTAAATGCTGGCAGAGTGAAGTCTTTGTGTAATATGTCTTGCATTTTGATAACAAGTATGTTATCTTAGGATTAGTAAGTGAGGGGATTCACAAAATGTTTAACATTATTTTTTATAAAGATAAAAATGGTAATTCAGATATTATCAACTATCTGGATGAACTTCAGGAAAAGGCCAAAACAGATAAAAATGCCAGAATCAATAGGGAAAAGATACTTGCCTATATGGCAGCTCTGGCTGAATATGGAACGAGGATAGGCAAACCTTTTGTAAAGCATATTGACGGCAATTTGTGGGAATTGAGGCCATTGAGTAACCGTATATTTTTCTTTTATTGGAAGGATGATCAGTTTGTACTGGTGCATTATTATTTAAAAAGATCACAGAAGGCACCGAAAAAGGAAATTGAGAAAGCCAGAAGAAATATAAAGGATTATTTGGAAAGGTGCAAAGAGGAATGAAAGATATAACAACTTTTGCAGAGTATATGGCAGATGAAACCAGGGTATCCACGGCTGAGCGGGAAAAGATTAATTTTGAAGTTGAACTGATCGGAAAACTGATCGAGGCCAGGGAAAAGAAAGGGCTTTCGCAAAGAGATCTTGCCCAGTTAAGCGGTGTGAGGCAGCCGGCGATTGCCAGACTGGAAAGTATGAAAGCTACTCCCCAAATTGATACATTGCTCAAGATTCTTGCTCCGTTAGGGTATACGTTATCAATTACGCCAATTAAAAATAAGTAATAAAAATCCATCACGTGCTTGCATTCACGTGATGGATTTTTTGGTTGCAACCCTAATTTTTAAGGTTTTTTGAAAATGGCCCTGCTTTGTTCTGAAATCCAGGCGGGTGTGATAGGATGTAATGCGTCAAGGAATTTCGTTTACTTGATTTGTTTTATTTTTTGCCCTTCATCCAGAATGAAACATGGCTCTTTTCATCCGTTCAATAGGTTAATGCAGTCAGGAGCGTTTTTATTGCAAAAAATTTAAAAAAATTATTTTTTTGTGCAGCGGCTGTCCGAAACATTATAATCTATTCCAACAGCTCCAGGTGTCAAAATGCCGGCAGAGCTGAAAATCGACTGATTTATATAAAATGCTAATTAATAAATATAAGTAAAAACAATGAATCTTAAAAAATACAATATACAGTATAATGTACTCCGAAAATAAATAAATATTTCACAAGCTGAACCGGAAAAAACAAGCAGAAAAATTCACTTTTCCTTTCAAAAAAGGATGAATCCGGTCTATGTTTTTGATAAAGAACAGAGATTGTTTTTTATCAAAAACATGTCAGTATCGACACGTTGAAAGTTCGTTTAAAATATAACAGAATCAAGGTGCAAAAACCCCGTTTTTCCGGCCTTTTTTCATACAAAAAGAGGGGGAGGGCAAAGGGCAAGAGAGAAATTTACAATTGTAGACAAAACTTAAATATGTTATACTGTAAAAGGTGACAAGGTGATATATTTTGTCAATAGAAAGAAAATGTATAGAAAGAGGGTAAAGGTAAATGGGATTGGCTACATTTAAAGGCGGCGTTCATCCTTATGAGGGAAAAGAACTGTCCGAGAACAAGCCGGTGCAGATCCTGATGCCGAAAGGTGACATGGTTTACCCGATGTCCCAGCATATCGGCGCGCCGGCAAATCCGCTGGTGAAAAAGGGCGATAAGGTCCTTGCAGGCCAGAAGATCGGCGAAGCAGGCGGATTCATTTCTGCTAATGTGATTTGCTCTGTATCCGGGACCGTGAAGGCTATCGAGCCAAGGCGTGTTGCCAATGGTTCCATGGCGAACTCCATTATCGTAGAGAACGATGGGGAGTACACGACCGTAGAGGGTCTGGGTGCGGACCGTGATCCGTCGAAGCTCTCCAGGCAGGAGATCCGTGATATTGTAAAAGAAGCCGGTATTGTGGGATTGGGCGGTGCGGGCTTTCCGACCCATGTGAAGCTGACTCCGAAGGATGAGAATGCCATCGAGTATATCCTGGTCAACGGCGCGGAGTGTGAACCCTATCTGACCTCCGACTACCGGATGATGTTGGAAGAGCCGGAAAAGATCGTGGGCGGTCTGAAGGTGATCCTCCAGCTTTTTGCTAACGCAAAAGGCATCATCGGTATCGAGAATAATAAGCCGGAGGCCATTAAGATCCTGAAGGATCTGGTGAAGGATGAGCCGCGGATCGAGGTCTGTGAGCTGCTGACCAAGTACCCCCAGGGCGGTGAGCGTTCCCTGATCTATGCCACCACCGGGCGGAAGGTCAACTCCTCCATGCTTCCTGCTGACGCAGGCTGCATCGTGGACAATATTGATACGGTTATCGCTATCTACATGGCTGTATGCAAGACTACCCCGCTGATGCGCCGGATCGTTACAGTCACCGGCGATGCCATTGCCAATCCGGTGAACTTTAATGTAAAAATCGGTACGGCCTTCCCGGAACTGGTGGAAGCGGCCGGCGGCTTCAGGACAGAGCCTGAGAAGCTGATCGCCGGAGGCCCCATGATGGGTATGGCGCTCTTTGATCTGAATATTCCGGTGACCAAGACCAACTCTGCCCTTCTCTGCCTGACGAAGGATGAGGTGGCAGCCAGCGCGGAGACGCCTTGTATCCGCTGTGGCAAGTGTGTCAGCGTCTGCCCCAGCCATATCGTGCCGGTGCTGATGATGAAGGCAGCTTTAAAGGGTGACTGCGAGGGCTTCGAGAAGCTGAGCGGTATGGAGTGTATGGAGTGCGGTTCCTGCACCTTCGTATGTCCGGCCAAGCGTCCTCTGACCCAGGCATTCAAAGAGATGAGAAAAACGGTTGCTGCGAACCGTAGAAAGAAAGCATAGGAGGGGGAAAAGAAGAGATGGCTAAATTATTAAACGTATCCTCATCCCCGCACGTGCGGAGCAATGATACCACCCAGGGTCTGATGCTGGATGTGTGTATCGCTATGCTGCCGGCAACTGCCTTTGGCGTATTCCAGTTCGGGCTGAACGCCTTACTGGTTCTGATCGTTACGGTCGCTGCCTGCGTGCTGAGTGAGTATGTATATGAGACGATCATGAAGAAGCCTGTTACCGTGTATGACATGAGCGCGGTGGTCACCGGTATGATCCTGGCCCTGAACATGCCGGCCAATATCCCGCTGTGGATTCCGGCCCTGGGCGGTATCTTCGCGATCATTGTTGTGAAACAGCTTTACGGCGGTATCGGGCAGAACTTCATGAACCCGGCCCTGGCAGGCCGCTGCTTCCTGCTGATCTCCTTTGCAGGAAAGATGTCAAGCTTCACCCTGGACGGGTGGACAGGCGCGACTCCCCTGGCCCAGTTAAAGGCAGGCCAGTCTGTGGACGTTGCAGCCATGTTCGTGGGTAAGATTCCGGGAACCATCGGTGAGGTGTCTGTGATTGCCCTGCTGATCGGTGCGGCTTATCTGGTTTATAAAAAGGTAATTACCTTAAGGATCCCGGTTACATATATTCTGACGGTTGCTGTCTTTGCATTTATCTTCGGACAGCAGGATATGACCTATGTGGCAGCCCATATCTGCGGCGGCGGTCTGATCTTCGGTGCGTTCTTTATGGCCACCGACTATGTTACCAGCCCCATCACCCCGGGCGGACAGATTGTATTCGGTGTTCTGCTGGGGATTCTGACCGGGCTGTTCCGTATCTTCGGCGGCTCTGCAGAGGGTGTTTCCTATGCGATCATCATCAGCAATATGCTGGTTCCGCTGATTGAAAAATATACCCTGCCGAAGGCATTTGGAAGGGAGGGCAAGTGAGCATGAGTAAAGGTGGATTTATGAAGGATGCCCTGATCTTGTGTGCCATCACTCTGGTGGCAGGCGCATGTCTGGGCGGTGTATATGAGATAACCAAGGCGCCTATCGCCGCGGCAGAACTGGAGGCCAAGAGTGTGGCTTACCGTACGGTCCTTCCGGACGCGGCAGAGTTCGTGGCAGATGATCTGACAGAAGTCATCGCCGGCGCCAATGCAGAGATCGCAGGTCTGGGCTATGGCAATGTAAGCATCGGTGAGGCTGTGACGGCCGTGGACGCTTCCGGCGCTCCCATCGGCTATGTAGTCACTTCCACATCCAATGACGGTTACGGCGGTGCCATCACGGTTTCTGTAGGCATCATGGCAGACGGGACGGTGAGCGGTATCGAGTTCCTGACCATCACAGAGACCGCGGGTCTTGGTATGAATGCCCAGAAGCCCGAGTGGAAGGCCCAGTATGCGGGCAAGAATGTAGAAGAATTCTCCGTTACCAAGAGCGGTGCGTCCGCTGACAATGAGATCAACGCCATCAGCGGTGCGACGATCACATCCAACGCGGTTACCGGTGCGGTGAATGCGGCAGTTTACTTTGCAAGAAACTGCATGACACAGTAGGAGGTGGGAAATCATGAATAAATATATCGAACGTTTATATAACGGTATTATCAAAGAGAACCCGACCTTTGTGCTGATGTTAGGTATGTGTCCGACCCTGGCTGTCACCACTACCGCCATCAATGGTATTGGTATGGGTCTGTCCACCACGGCAGTTCTGGTGTTCTCGAATCTGCTTATTTCCGCCCTGCGGAAGGTGATTCCGGACCGGGTACGTATCCCGGCTTACATTGTAGTAGTAGCGTCCCTGGTTACCATCGTCCAGCTGCTTCTGCAGGCATTTATTCCCAGCCTGTATGAGTCACTGGGTATCTATATCCCGCTGATCGTGGTGAACTGTATCATCCTTGGCCGTGCCGAGGCATATGCAGCAAAGAACGGCGTGGCAGAGTCCATCTTCGATGGAATCGGCATGGGACTTGGCTTTACTGTGGGTCTGACCTGCATTGCCCTGGTCCGTGAGATCATCGGCGGCGGCGCTGTATTCGGGATGGAATTCATTCCGGAGGATTTCCGTATCACTATCTTCGGTCTGGCTCCCGGCGCATTCTTCGTTCTGGCCGGCCTTACGGCCCTGCAGAACAAGTTTAAGGCTCCCTCGGCTACCAATGGTTCCGTGGCTCCTTCAAAGCTGGCCTGCGGCGGCAACTGTATGAGCTGCAGCGGCTCCGCCTGCATGGCCAATCATGCGGCCCTTGAGGAGATCCGGGCCAAGAAGGAAGCTGAGGCCCAGGCAGCCAAAAAGGCGGCTGCAGAGAAAGCCGCCCAGGCCAAGAAGGAAGCTGAACTGAAGGCCAAAGAAGCTGCCGGCAAAGAAGAATAGGAGGGACGGATTAGATGAAAGAATTAATTTTAATCATTGTTGGATCGGCTCTGGTCAACAACATCATCCTGAGCCAGTTCCAGGGTCTCTGCCCCTTCCTTGGCGTATCCAAGAAGGTAGACACGTCCCTTGGTATGGGTGGAGCGGTTATCTTCGTTATCACACTGGCAAGTATTGCCACCAATCTGGTGTATTCCCTTGTGCTGGTTCCGCTGAAGCTGGAATATCTGCAGACCATTGCGTTTATCCTGGTGATTGCGGCCCTGGTGCAGTTTGTTGAGATGTTCATGAAAAAGAGCATGCCGTCCCTATACCAGGCACTGGGCGTGTTCCTTCCGCTGATTACAACCAACTGTGCGGTTCTGGGTGCTGCCCTGACCAATGTGCAGAAGGGCTATAATTTCTTATTCAGCGTGGCAAATGGCGTAGGTACCGCGGTTGGTTTCACCATCGCGATCGTACTGCTGGCAAGCATCCGTGAAAGCATTGAAGACAATGATATTCCATACAACTTCCAGGGGTCTCCGATCGTACTGATCACCTCCGGTCTGATGGCCATTGCCTTCCTGGGCTTCTCCGGTCTGATTAAATAGGAGGGAACATTATGACAGGTATGCTTTTAGCGGCAGGTGTCATCGGCGCCATCGGTATCATCATCGGTGTGCTCCTGGGCATTGCCAGTGAAAAGTTCAAAGTAGAGGTAGATGAGAAAGAGATTCTGGTCCGGGCAGAGCTTCCGGGCAACAACTGCGGCGGCTGCGGCTTCCCGGGCTGTGACGGTCTGGCAAATGCCATTGCGGCCGGTACGGCTCCGGTCAACGGATGTCCCGTAGGCGGCGCTGCCGTAGCAGACAAGATCGCCGCCATCATGGGCGTGGAGAGCGGAAGCGCCGAAAGACAAGTAGCCTTTGTCAAATGTAAGGGCACCTGCGACAAGGCCCGTGTCCAGTACAATTACTTCGGTATCGACGACTGCTCCAAGGTGGCCGTGGTGCCCGGCTCCGGCGAGAAGGCCTGCTCCTATGGATGTATGGGCTATGGCTCCTGCGTCAAGGCATGCCAGTTTGATGCCATCCATATTGTGGACGGCGTGGCAGTGGTTGACAAGGAGAAGTGTGTGGCCTGCGGCAAGTGTGTGGCTGTCTGCCCCAACCATCTGGTTGAGCTGGTGCCTTACAGCGCCCAGCATCTGGTACAGTGCTCCTCCCATGACAAGGGACCGGCAGTGAAGGCCAAGTGCGACAACGGCTGTATCGGCTGCACCCTGTGTACCAAACAGTGTGAGTCCGATGCCATCCATATGGACAATAATCTGGCTGTGATTGATTATGAGAAATGTACCAACTGCGGCAAGTGCGCGGCCAAGTGTCCGGCCAAGGTCATCCAGTAGCCGGAATATAAGGGAAGAATAGAAAAAGGACTGGGTCTGGCAGGGCAGCTGTCGGGCCGCAGTCTTTTTTGGTTACAGTTCACGGGGCGGGGAAAACTGGACAAAAACAGACGTCAAACTCGCTTGTAAGACTGTTTTTGTCCAGTTTTCCACATCGGGCGGACGCCCGATGCTTCTTGTCTGGCGTAGCCGGACAAGAAGATGCGCCCCGTGAACTGTAACCTTTTTTGCTGAAATATTTATATGGCGAACAATTGTCTCTGGACAAAAGACCTTACCTTATGCTATAATGCCCTTTGTTATTATTATTTTTTATTGGTAGGATTAAAAATGTTTAATGATTCCGCCGGAGTCCGCATGACCTTGTGGAATGAACAGATGCTACCAGAGTTAAAAAGGAGGAGAAAGAATGAAAAAACGTTTATTGAGCCTGACACTTGCGGCGACCATGGCCTTCTCACTGGCAGGATGCCGTGGTGCGGAGCCGGCAGCGACTACAGCGGCTCCCACGGAGGCAGCTACTACCACTGCGGCAGCAGGTGGAGACGCTGCTACGGATGCGGCGGAAGAATCTTCGGAAGCACCAGCTCCGGCTGAGAATTTCAAGATCGGTATCATCACCGGCACGGCATCCCAGGGCGACGAGGAGATCACTCAGGCTACCAAGATGAAAGAGAAGTACGGCGACATGATCGTCACCGCTACTTATCCGGATAACTTCACCACGGAGACAGAGACTGTCATCTCCAATGCAGTGGCTATGGCTTCTGACCCGGATGTGAAGGCGATTATCTGGTGCCAGGGTATTCCCGGCACGGCACCGGCTATTGACAAGGTGCGTGAGACCCGTCCGGATATGATCTTTATCGTAGGTACTCCCGGTGAGGATCCGGGCGTTATCAATCCTAAGGCTGACATCGTCCTGCAGGTAGATGAGCCTGGATGCGGTATCGTGATTCCGCCTCAGGCAAAGGCCCAGGGCGCCAAGACCATGATCCACTACTCCTTCCCGCGTCACATGAGCTATGCACTGATCGTTGCACGTCATGAGAACCTGAAGAAGTACTGCGCGGAGAACGGCATTGAGCTGGTAGACGTAACCGCTCCGGATCCTACCGGCGATTCCGGTATCACCGGTGCACAGCAGTTCATCCTGGAGGATGTTCCGCGTCAGATCGAGAAGTATGGTAAGGACACTGTATTCTTCACCACCAACTGCGGTATGCAGGAGCCGCTGATCCGTTCCGTATTCGAGAACGGCGCTATCTACAGCTTACAGTGCTGCCCGTCTCCGTTCCATGCATTCCCGGCTGCCTTAAACATCGATATGGCAGGCCATGAGGCAGATGTGGACTACATGCTGGAGCAGCTGCAGGCCAAGGTTACGGAAGCCAATATGGGCGGCCGTGTATCTACCTGGGGCGTTCCCTGCAACATGCTGTTCATCGAGGCCGGCGTAGAGTATGCTAAGAAGATTCTGGAAAGTGGAGCTACCGAGGTTCTTGACGAGCAGCTTCTGCTGGATACCATCCAGGAGTGCGCGGGCGATATCCAGATGACCGTTACCCACTACACGGATGATGCCGGTGTAGAGAAAGACAATCACTTCCTGGTAATGGCGGATTTCGTTACATTTGAATAAATAGAACAGAATAAATGAAGGGATGTGGGTTCCGCTAACAGAAGTCTTTGGGATTCAGCTGGCGGAACCCATTATCGTGTTGGTATTTAACAGACAGAAAGAGGTTGTGGATTTTGGAGAAAGCAAACGGAACCTATGTCCTGAAGATGGACAATATAGCGAAAGAGTATTCCGGCAACCGGGTCCTGAAGGGAGTAAACCTCCATATCCGGCCCGGTGAGATCCATGCACTGATGGGGGAAAACGGTGCAGGAAAATCTACATTGATGAACATTCTCTTCGGAATGCCGGTGATTCACAGCACCGGTGGCTATGAGGGGACCATTGAGGTAGGTGGAGAGAGTGTGAACATTGACACCCCGTTAAAAGCCATGGAGCTGGGAATTGGTATGGTACATCAGGAGTTCATGCTGATTCCGGGATTCAGTGTGACGGAGAATATCAAGATCGGGCGGGAGATCAGTACGCCCAATCTGGCAAGCCGGATTTTCGGGCGGTCCATGGAGACTCTGGACTTTGAGGCCATGGCCCGGGATGCCAGGAAAGCATTGAAGACCATCGGTCTTCAGATTGAGGAATATGTGAAGGTCGCCGGACTTCCGGTGGGCTACATGCAGTTTATAGAGATTGCCAGGGAACTGGATAAGACAGGTATACGGATTCTTGTGTTTGACGAGCCGACTGCGGTGCTGACCGAGTCGGAGGCCGACCGCCTTTTGGAGGCCATGCGGGTGATCTCCGCCCAGGGGATTGCCATCATCTTCATCACCCATCGTCTGGATGAGGTGATGGCTGTGGCAGACAGCATGACGATTCTGCGTGACGGGGAATTTGTTGCCAGAAAAGAGATTAAAGATACAGACGTGGTAGAGATTGCAGAGCTTATGATCGGGCGAAAAGTGGAGAAGCTCCTGGATGATGAGCTTCCGGATACCCGCGCCCTCAGCGATGACGCCATCGCCGTAAGCTTAAGAGATTATAGAGTAGATATGCCTGGGGAACAGGTGAAGGGAATCAACCTGGATATCCGTAAGGGCGAGATCTTCGGAATCGGCGGTCTGGCCGGTCAGGGCAAGCTTGGCATCCCCAACGGGATCATGGGCCTCTACAAGGCAGACGGCCAGGTGAAGATCAACGGGGAGTCCCTGAACCTGGATAAGCTGGGGGACGCCCTGGACCACAAAGTGGCCTTTGTGTCCGAGGACCGGCGGGGAGTGGGGCTTCTGCTGGACGAGAGCATCGAGCAGAATATCATTTTCTCCGCCATGCAGACTAATGGCAGGTTTTTAAAGAAACTGGCCTGGATGCAGCTGTACGACGCGGCAGCGGCCAAAAGCCACGCGGAAGAGATGGTGAAGACCCTGGATATCCGCTGTACAGGGATCCGTCAGGCGGCGGGAAGTCTCTCCGGCGGCAACCAGCAGAAGGTATGTCTGGCCAGGGCCCTGACCTTAGAGCCGGATATTCTGTTTGTGTCGGAGCCTACCCGGGGAATTGATATCGGAGCCAAGAAGCTGGTGCTGGAATATCTGGCAAAGCTGAACCGTGAACAGGGTATGACTGTGATCATCGTCTCTTCGGAGCTGGTGGAGCTGCGGTCCATTTCCGACAGGATCGCCATTGTATCCGACGGAAAGCTGGCCTGCATCCTGGCGCCGGATGCATCTGACGCGGACTTTGGTCTGGCCATGTCCGGAGCATGGAAAGGAGGAGAGAAAGATGCGTAATCCTTTGAAACCGATGGTAGATAAATTCGGTCTGCCCAGGGTGATAATAGTCTCCTTTTTCCTGCTGCTGGTGGTGGCGGCCGGAGCCTTCCGGATGAACCTTTTGCAGCTTCTCAGTGATGTGATCCGGCGCTGGGGCATGTTCGGGATCCTGGCCCTGGCCATGGTGCCGGCGGTACAGTGCGGAATCGGCCTGAACTTCGGTATCTCCATGGGGATCGTAGGCGGCCTGCTGGGGGGGCTTATTGCCATCCAGCTGCGGATCGCGGAGAACCCTTCCCTGGTGGCGGTTCATCCGCTGTTTGCCATGTGGGCGGCGGTTCTGTTCGCCATTGTGGTAGGTGTGATTCTGGCTGTGGGAATCGGTTATCTCTATGGACAGCTTCTCAACAAGGTGAAGGGATCCGAGATGACGGTGACCACCTATGTGGGCTTTTCCATCATTGCCTTCATGAATATTCTCTGGATGCTGCTGCCTTTCAACAACGGAGAGCTGATCTGGCCCAACGCCGGAAAGGGACTGCGTAACACCATCTCTCTGGCCACCTCCTTCAGCGGGGTCATGAACAAGACCCTGGCATTCAGCATCGGGGATCTGACCATTCCCACAGGACTTCTGCTCTTTTTCTTCCTGATGTGTTTCCTGGTGTGGCTGTTCATGCGGTCCAAAACAGGGATCGCCATGAGCGCGGCAGGGGCCAACCCTATGTTTGCCAAGGCGGCGGGAATTGATGTCAACAAAATGCGTATCACCGGTACCGTGCTGTCCACGGTTCTGGCGGCAGTGGGGATCCTGGTGTATGCCCAGGGCTTTGGGTTCATGCAGCTGTACAACGGCCCCATGATGATGGGCTTCACCTCTGTGGCGGCTGTTCTGATCGGTGGCGCAAGTCCTAAGCGCGCAAGAATTACCCATGTGCTGGTGGGGACCTTCATGTTCCAGGGAATTCTGGCACTGGGACTTCCGGTGGCCAACCAGTTCATCCCGGAGAGCAACCTGTCTGAGGTTATGCGTCTGATTATCTCCAACGGTATCATCATCTACGCGCTGACCCAGGCGAAAGGAGGCAGTGGACGTGAATAAGAAAATTTCGGATCTGTTGTTTAAGAATAAAGTGGTGATTCTGTTCGTGTTCCTGGGAGTGGGGGCGACGATTGCGTCTAAGCAGCCTTTGACCTTCGTGATCCCGGAGCTGTTCACCCGGATCGCCCGCAACTCCTTTATCGTGCTGTCCCTGATCATTCCGGTCATCGCCGGTATGGGACTGAACTTCGGTATCGTCATCGGCGCCATGGCGGCCCAGATCGCCATCTTTCTGACCACCTACTGGGGGCTCACTGGCATCGGCGGTTTCCTGGTCACGGTTGCCCTGGCTACGCCTTTTTCCGTTTTCTTCGGATTCCTGGTAGGCAAGCTGTTCAACCACATGAAGGGCAACGAGATGATTGGCGGCCTGGTGCTGGGATACTTTGCAGAAGGTATCTACCAGCTGGTCTTTTTGTTCATCTTCGGCGGGGTGATCAAGCTTGACAATCCTACCCTGATGATTCCTACGGGAATCGGTGTGAAGAATACCATCGACTTAAAGGATACAGTCAAGTATGCACTGGATACGGTGCCCATGCTGACCATTGTGGAGATCGGCTTCTATCTGGTACTGCTGTGGCTGGTCGGAAGCGTGGCCTTCCAGCTGGTGAAGAAGCAGACGGTCAACTGGAAAGCTACCGGTATCAAGGCAGCGGCAGCTGTGGTGGTTTACGGCCTGACCTTCATCGGACCAGTGGAGCGTTTCCTGGCCGCGGACCGTCTGCTGCTTCTGTCGTCCGTGGAGCTGGCATGTCTTGTGACGGTGCTGTGGCAGGGTTTCCATTTTGTAAAATGGAAGATAAAGGGCAGCCATCAGGCTGTGGAGGGAGAGCCGGGCGGCTTCATTCCCCAGAAGGCCATTGCCTATGTGCTTCTGGCCGGGGTGGTCTACGGGCTCACCTATGTGCCTGCTCTCTATAAGGTACTGATTGCAGTGAAGCTGCCGGTAATGACCTATGTGTGCATCGGCGCGCTGTGTGCTTTTAACAATATCCTCATGCGGACCCGTCTGGGCCAGAACATGCGGACCGTGGGCCAGAGCCGTACCGTGGCCAATGCCGCAGGCATCAACGTGGATAAGACCCGTATTATTGCCATGATCTTCTCCACGGTGCTGGCAAGCTGGGGACAGCTGATCTTCCTGCAGAATGTGGGGACCTTGTCCACCTACGGAGCCCATACCCAGGTGGGCCAGTTCGCCATCGCGGCCCTTCTGGTAGGCGGCGCTTCGGTGCAGAAAGCTACCAATAAGCAGGCGCTGCTGGGAGTGGTGCTGTTCCATACCTTGTTCATCGTGTCACCCCTGGCCGGCAAGGAGCTGTTCGGTGATCCGGTGATCGGTGAGTATTTCCGTGTGTTCGTGTCTTACGGAGTCATCGCCATGGCATTGGCTATGCACGCCTGGAAGAAGGTGGTCAGCCCCAGGATGGGAAGCATCGGTTCGGCTGGGGCAGTGGCATCGGCCAGTAAGGCGGGGTAAAATATACTGGAGATATTCTGGCAGCTTTGGCCGGAAGTGTTATGAAGATATAGTTATAGAAGAAAGAGACTGTCGTGGGACGGTCTCTTTTTGTAACAGTTGGGATACTCCCTGAAGGGTTACCTAAGGGCAGCCTTTTTCTGGAGATTCTATAGGTTTTGGGGTTCGCAGAAGGAAAAGAATGTGCTATACTGGTGGGACCGGATTTTGTCCGCCCATTTTAACTTCTGCAATATGAAGCCTGGGGGAACGGTGATAGAAAGGGAGATGGTATGGTGAGGAAGCATGCAGAATTGGGGAACCAGATCACGGAAGGGGTGATCTGGCAGCAGATTTTGTTGTTTTTCTTTCCTATTTTATTCGGGACCTTTTTCCAGCAGCTTTATAATGCGGCGGATGCCATGATTGTAGGGCGGTTTGTGGGGAAGGAGGCCTTGTCGGCGGTGGCTGGTTCCAGCGGAATGCTGGTGCAGCTAATCGTGGGTTTCTTTGTGGGTCTGTCCTCGGGAGCCGGGGTGCTGGTGTCCCAGTATTATGGGGCGAGGCGGCCGGAGATGGTGGGATACGCGGTACATACGGTGGTGGTATTCAGTATTCTGGCCGGGATCGTGATGACGGTTCTGGGGATCCTGCTGACGCCCTGGATGCTGGCCAGCATGGGAACTCCGGAGGAGGTCCAGGGGCTTTCGGTGGTGTATATGCGGGTGTATTTCTGCGGGATGGTGGCGAACCTGGTGTACAATACGGGTGCTTCGATCCTGCGGGCGGTGGGAGATTCCAGAAGGCCGCTGTATTTCCTGGTGGCAAGCTGTCTGGTGAATATCGCACTGGATGTGGTGCTGGTGGTGGTTTTCCAGATGGGAGTGACCGGCGCTGCCCTGGCTACCATCTTGTCCCAGCTTCTCAGCGCGGTGCTGGTGACGGTTACCCTGATGAGGACAAAGGATATGCATCATCTGGATATCCGGCAGCTTCACCTGGATGGCCGGATGCTGGGGCGGATGATCCGGATCGGCTTCCCGGCAGGGCTCCAGTCGGTTATGTATGGACTTTCCAATGTGATCATCCAGGCCGGGATCAATTCCCTGGGGACCAATACCGTGGCGGCCTGGGCCTCCTACAGCAAGATCGACGGTCTCTTCTGGATGATGGTCAATGCCTTCGGCATCTCGGTCACCACCTTTGTGGGACAGAACTATGGCGCAGGCAGGCTGGACCGGGTGCGGGCCGGGGTCAGGAGCTGTATGACCATGACCGTGGCGGCATCGGTGATGATGTCGGTTCTGATCTTCAACTGGGGAATCTATGGATACCAGCTTTTTACCGCAGACCAGGAGGTGATCCAGATCGGTATTGCCATGATGCGTTACTTGTCCCCGGTCTATGTTACCTATGTGAGTATTGAGATTCTTTCCGGCGCGCTCCGGGGAGCGGGGGATAGCTGGATCCCTATGGTGATGTGTCTGTTCGGCGTATGTGCCCTGCGGGTGGGGTGGATCCTCTTTGCAGTGCCTCTCAACAGAAACATATATATGATCATGTTCAGCTATCCCCTTACCTGGGTGATCACTACGTTGATGTTTTTCATCTATTATGAGTTTTTCAGCCAGCTGGGAAGAAAAGGCAGAAGGTAGGCTCCTGGGGACGGCGCCTGCGGCGGTATCTGTTCCCAGGGAATCACTGCCGGCTGGCGCCCAGCCGGGTCAGCGCCTCCAGAAAGGCATCTACGCCGGTCTGCTTCGTGGCCCAGGAGGTGACCAGACGGATGCAGGTGTGCTCTTCGTCTACAATCATCTGGGTGGAGAAGAGAAAGTCCTGGGAAAGCTTTTCCAGGACATGGTTAGGCAGCACCGGGAAGAGCTGGTTGGTGGAGGAGGGCCAGAGGAAGGAGTAGCCGCAGTCAGCGATTCCCCTGCGGAGCTTTCCGGCCATCTCATTGGCGTGGCTGGCCAGGTCGTAGAACAGGTGGTTCTGGAACAGCTCCTCAAACTGGATGCCCATGATCCAGCCTTTGGCCAGCATGGCGCCGTGCTGCTTGATAAGGAAGCGGAAGTCCGGACGAATATCCGGGTGGCGGATGATCAGGGCCTCGGCCAGCAGTGCGCCGTTCTTGGTACCTCCAATGTAGAAAAGGTCTGTGAGCCGTGCAATATCTGCCAGGGTCAGGTCATTGTCCCTGCTGGTGAGAGCGGCTCCAAGACGTGCCCCGTCCAGGAAGAGATAGAGTCCCTGCTGCTTACAGAAGCTGGAGAGGGCTTCCAGCTCTGCCTTCTGGTACTGGGTGCCTACTTCGGTGGAATTGGAAATGTAGACCATTCTGGGTTGTACCATATGCTCGGTGGAGTGCTCCCTTAAGGCGCTCTGGACGGCAGCGGGGGTCAGCTTGCCGTCGGGGACCCTGACTCCGATGACCTTGTGTCCGATGGCTTCGATGGCGCCGGTCTCATGGACATTGATATGACCTGTGTCTGCACAGATCACGGCCTGGTGGGGACGCAGGGCGGCACGGATAGCCAGGGTATTGGTCTGGGTTCCTCCGGAGATCATGTGGATGTCCACATCCTCCATCCGGATCTCCTGGCGGATCAGCGCGGCAGCATGGGCCGTGTGGCGGTCCATGCCATATCCGTCATTCTGCTCTAAGTTGCATTCCATCAGGGCCTGAAGGATGCGGGGATGGGCGCCTTCGCTGTAGTCATTGTTAAAACTGTAGATCATGGGTTTGTTCTCCTCTTGTGATTTATGATGGTTATGGGGCGGCTTTGGTACAGGGGCATGTATGGGGATATGCCAGGGCCGCCTTTCCTCAATCATAGTATGGAATAGGGGAAAATGCAAGATATTCTGTGGAAGGAGTAGTATCATGATAGGAATTATTCTGGCGGAAAAAATATTTTCCATGTTTCTGATTCTCCTGACGGGAGTGATCCTGGTGCGGTGGAAGGTGCTGCGGCCGGAGGAGGGGAGGATCCTTTCTGTGGTCACCTTGTATCTGGTGATCCCCTGCGCGGTGATCGCTTCCTTTCAGGTAGAGTATACCAGGGAGATCCGGGACTGCCTGTTTACGGCCATGGGGCTGGCGGCGCTGGTTCATGTGTTCTTCATTGCCCTGGCGTGGGTGCTGGGCAGGACCATCCGTCTGGACGAGGTGGAGTCCGCGTCGGTGATCTATTCTAACGCGGGGAACCTGGTGATCCCCATCGTTTCCTCGGTTTTCGGTCCTGAGTGGGTCATCTATACCAGTGCTTTTATGACGGTTCAGACAGTGCTTATGTGGAGCCATGGGAAGATGCTTCTGTGTGGGGAGAAGGGGATGGATATCCGCAGGATCCTGATGAATACCAATATGCTGGCTACCATTGCAGGTCTTTTGATGTTCCTCTTCCGGTTTCAGATCAAGGGTCCCCTGGAGGATGCGGTCAGCTCTGTGGGGCAGATGCTGGGCCCTTTAAGTATGATTGTCACAGGGATTCTGGTGGGCAACAGCAGTTGGGAGAAGATACGGGCTTACCGCCGTCTCTGGCTTACCGTGGCTGTGCGGCTCATCCTCTGTCCTCTGGGAACCCTCCTCCTGATCCGGCTTGGGGGCTTTGCGGATCTGGTGCCGGACGGGCGGACTGTGATGATGATTCCCTTCCTGGCAGCTATGGCCCCCTCAGCCAGCAGCATTACCCAGATGGCCCAGGTCTACCACAAAGACGCACAGTATGCCAGCGCCATCAATGTGGTGAGCACGGTGCTGTGTGTGGTTACGATGCCGCTGATGGTTACATTGTATCAGATGGTTGTATGAATCGATATATTCGCTGGAAATTGAAATGGATTTCCGGCCGGGAATATGGTATACTGTAGATTGGAAGTAATGTACACGATATGAGGAGGATAGATATATGGGACTTTTACAGGTTGGCGCGGGAGCTGTCAGCGGTGTCCTGGCGGACCAGTGGCGGGAGTATTTCTACTGCCCGTCCATGGAATCGGATGTCCTGGTAAAAAAAGGCGAAAACCGCAAATCCAAAAGGAGCTACAATACCAAGGGAAGCGACAATATTATTTCCAACGGTTCCATCATTGCGGTCAATGAAGGCCAGTGTATGATCATTGTAGACCAGGGAGCCATTGTTGAGGTCTGTGCCCAGGCCGGGGAATTCGTCTTCGACACATCTGCGGAACCCAGTATCTTCTATGGCGGTCTGAAGGCAGGAATTGTAAACAGCTTCAAAGCCTTTGCAAGGCGTGTCACCATGGGCGGGGACACGGGCCGGGACCAGAGGATCTATTTCTTTAATACGAAAGAAATCATTGGCAACAAGTATGGGACAGCCAATCCTGTTCCCTTCCGGGTGGTAGACCAGAATATCGGTCTGGATATTGATATCGCCATCCGCTGCCATGGCGAGTATGCATATAAGATCGTGGATCCGATCCTTTTCTATAAGAATATCTGCGGCAATGTGGAGGATGACTACACCCGCAGCGAGATTGATTCCCAGCTAAAGAGTGAGCTGCTGACTGCTCTGCAGCCGGCCTTTGCCAGGATCTCCGAGATGGGGATCCGCTACAGCGCCCTGCCGGGGCATGCGGATGATCTGGCGGAAATCCTCAATGACATCCTGTCTGAGAGCTGGGGGGCCAGGTATGGTATTGAGATCAGCACCTTTGGCGTCAATTCGGTCAAGGCGCCGGAGGAAGACGAGAAGATGATCAAGGAGCTGCAGCGCAATGCAGCCTTCCGCAATCCGGCTATGGCGGCAGCCCAGCTGGTCAGCGCCCAGTCCGCGGCCATGCAGGCGGCGGCAGCCAATCCCAATGCCGGCCCCATGATGGCTTTTGCCGGGATGAATATGGCCGGTCAGGCAGGGGGAGTCAACGCGCAGAATCTCTTTGCCATGGCCCAGCAGCAGGCACAGCAGACCGCCGGACAGGCGGGGATGGCCCAGCAGCAGGTGCCCGGTGCCAGGATGGCAGCAGGACAGATGGCTTCTGCTCCCCAGAATGGGGCCGGGACCTGGACCTGCGTCTGCGGCACGTCCGGCAATACCGGAAAGTTCTGTTCCGAATGCGGGAAGCCGAGACCATCTGAAGACTGGGTCTGCACCTGCGGAACCAGGAACAAAGGCAAATTCTGTTCCGAGTGCGGCAAACCCAGACCATAACAGTTCGGGCAGGAGAACTGGAGCATAAAGAAATACCAGCGTAACAGTTCTGGATCTGAAATATCCGGGTTCTCTGGATGATTGTCTGGAATCCGGGCTGTTACGGCTATTGGAGGCAGTAATGGAAATAAAGTTCAGAAGAATCACAGCGTATCTGGCAGCAGTGACCGCATGTGCAGGACTGGCTGTACTATCCACCCCTGCTACAGTGTATGCATCAAAGGGGATCCAGTGCCAGATCGCCAATATGTCCGACTGGGTCGGGTATTATGAGGCAAAGGATGGCAGTTGTTTGATCATCGAGTCGGTCAGTGAAACCAGTGTATATTTGGGGTATATAGACAGCATAGAAGCGGGGGGAGAGGAAGGTCAGGATGTGCTTACATTTACTGATCAGGCACGAACCCAGGCAGAGTCTACCCAGTTCGGGGAGAGTGCCCGCTACACCCTGAACAGGGAATCCGTAACCGTGGAGCGGCCGGACCAGAACGGTGTCCACAGCATCACCCGGTATGCCAGAAAGAATGGAAAATATACCTGGCTGAAGCTGCAGGACGACGTCTATTACTGGATGCAGGACGATGGGGCGGTCTTAAAGGACGGAGTCACACCCGATGGCTGGTATGTAGGCAGCGACGGCTGCTGGGATCCCTACATGGGGATGGGGCCCTTCCAGTCCGGGACATACACAAGTCATGATGGAACAAAGGTTTACGGATTCTATTTAAAAGAAGATATGTCCATGGAGGAATGGCGTCTGAAGGATGCTTCGGATAAGCGGATGGTGGGGACGGTGGAGTATTCCCATATCAGCCCTTCCGGGGAGGAGGATGAAAGCCGTTCTGACATGCGCCTGATCAATATGATGGAAGGCTATGTGGTGGTGGATACAGCGGGACGCATCGTGGCGGATCTTTATCCGGTGGGCGATACCGGTCAGATCATGCTTAGAAGAAGCGGCGAACAAGGCTATGAAAGTCTGACCCTGAGATAGGATAGTGGGGCAGATTCATTGTAGGTATCCTTTTGGAGCGCTTCAGCATGGGAGACGTGCCATTAGCGCCGGTTTATGGGTATACCAGAGTATAACAGAATGGCGGTCCGGAATACGGCTGCCATCTGACAGAATATGGACAGAGAGGGGATTATCAATGACGATCAAAGAGTGTTATGAAGCATGTGGAGCGAATTATGAGGAGGTTCTGGGGCGTCTGCGCAGTGAGCGCCTGGTAACTAAGTTTGCGGGGAAATTCTTAGCAGATCCCAGCTTTAATCTGCTGGAAACCTCCCTGGCGGAGAAGAATTTTGATGAGGCATTCCGCGCTGCCCATACCCTGAAGGGGGTGTGCCAGAATCTTGCCCTCACGAAGCTGTATGTGTCCAGCGAAAAGATGGCAGAGGTGCTGCGTCCCGGCCGCGAGGCAGAGCGGGATGGTGTGGATCTGGACGCGCTCTTTAAGCAGGTGGCGGAGGACTATACCCAGACCACAGAAGCTCTTGGGAAGCTGGATGCGTAAGAACTGTAAAAATATATAACAGTTCAGGGGTCTGGACTGTTACAAAAATATAAGGAGTGAGAAGATGAGAATTATTGAAGCAGTGGATTATGAGGACATGAGCAGGAAGGCAGCGAACATCATCTCAGCGCAGATCACGTTGAAGTCGGACAGTGTTCTGGGGCTGGCTACAGGATCTTCGCCGGTGGGGCTTTACAAGTGCCTGGTAGAGCGGTACCAGAATGGGGATCTGGACTTTTCCCAGGTGACCTCTGTTAATCTGGATGAGTATAAGGGGCTGTCCGGGGACAATGACCAGAGCTACCGGTATTTTATGAACAGCCATCTCTTTGACCACGTGAATATCGACAAGATCCAGACCTTTGTGCCCAATGGGCTTGAGGCGGACAGCCGGCAGGAATGCGAGCGTTATGACCAGGTGCTTGCGGATGTGGGCCGGGTGGATATCCAGCTGCTGGGAATGGGACACAATGGACATATCGGCTTTAATGAGCCCGGGGACTTCTTCCACATGGGAACCCATTGTGTGGATCTGGCCCAGAGTACCATTGAGGCTAACAAGCGGTTCTTTGCTACGGAGGAGGATGTGCCCAGGCAGGCTTATACCATGGGGATCGGTTCCATCATGCAGGCTGCCGGGATCCTGGTGATCGTGTCCGGTGCGGAGAAAGCCGGGATTGTGGCGGAGGCATTTGCAGGGCCGGTGACCCCGCGGGTACCGGCATCTGTGCTCCAGCTTCACCATAATGTGATCCTGGTGGCAGATCAGGCGGCGCTTTCAGAGCTGAAAAAGAGGATGGCTGATTTATAATTGTATTTAAATATTTTCGGAAACCGGAAGACAGCAGGCATCTGGGCGGCTGTCTTCCGGTTTTGCGTCTCCAAAACAAGACAATAGGCAACAGTTGTAACAGTTCAGACAGGTCTGCGCACTCGCTGCGCTGACCGTATGAAAACGTAGTGACCGGAGGGCATCTGCCCCATCGCGTAGCGATTCTCATGGGCAGATGCCATAACAGTTCAAGGGGTATCTGAAGTGTTACAGTTGTAAAAATAGGAATACTGTCCAAGAAAATGATTTACATTAAGGCGTCATTTTAATATAATGATAAGTAATGAGCATAAGAGAGCTACAGGCTTCTGTGGCAGAGGTGCAGCATAAGGAAAGAGCGGGCGCAGACGGAGAATGTCCGCATGATGCAGGAGGATGGTATGGCGAAAGGACGAGTCAGGAAGACGCAGGTACAGATGCAGACAGAGATGCAGATACAGACGGAGCAGATGGTCTTTGCCCTGGATATCGGGACACGGAGTCTGATCGGCATGGTAGGCATGGTCGAGGAGAATAAAGTAAAGATCATTGCCGTGGAGCGGGAGGAGCACCCTGAGAGAGCCATGGTGGACGGGCAGATCGAGGATATCGAGAAGGTGGCGAATCTGGCCGGTAAGATCAAGCGGCGTCTGGAGGAGAAGCTTCAGTGCCAGCTGAAGCATGTCTGTGTGGCGGCAGCAGGCCGTGCACTGCGGACGGAACGGGCGGAGTTTGAGCTGGAGCTGCCGGGAACCCAGCTGATTAATGACGAGATCATCAGCCGTCTGGAGGCCGGGGCAATCAGCAAGGCGGAGGAGGCTTTTGACGCAGAGCACGCAGAGGATCCCTATCACCGTTTCTATCTGGTGGGCTACAGTGTGTGTCAGTACTATCTGGACCAGTACATGATCTCCAGCCTGAAGGACCACCGGGGACGGAAGGTGAAGGTGGACCTGATTGCTACTTTCCTGCCCAGCGAGGTGGTGGAGAGTCTCTATACCACTATGAATAAGATCGGTCTGGAGGTGGCCAGCATTACCCTGGAGCCGATAGCGGCCATCAATGCGGCCATCCCGGAGAACCTGAGACTGCTGAATCTGGTTATGGTGGATATCGGAGCAGGAACCTCTGATATCGCTGCCTGCACTGATGGAAGTGTCACCGGCTACACCATGGCCACCGTGGCCGGAGATGAGATCACAGAGACGATCATGAAGGAATACCTGGTGGACTTTGAGACCGCGGAATATATGAAAGCCCAGGCGGAGATGGGGAAAGAGGTGTCATTCACTGATATTCTGGGATTTGAACGGACGGCCTCCCACGACGAGATCCAGATGTGTATCCAGGGGACTTCGGATCTTCTGTGTCAGGAGATCGCGGAGAAGGTGCTGGAGGTCAATGGAGGCCCGCCCTCCGCGCTTTTCCTGGCAGGAGGCGGCAGCAAGCTGACAGGACTCAGGGAGAAGATTACAGCCGCGCTCAAGATGGATGCCAACCGGGTGGCCATCGCAGGTAACAATTTCAGGATCCATGCTTATTCCGACGAGTACGAGCTTAACAACCCGGAGTATGCCACTCCTCTGGGAATCGTGATTTCCTCAGGACTGAATATGATCAATGACAGCTGCCGGGTGATCCTGAATGAGCGTCAGGCCAAGCTGTTCCGCAGCGGCAGCTTCACGGCCCTGAATCTTCTGATGATGAATGGTTACAATTATTCCGACATTCTGGGGCGGTCAGGCAGGAACCTGATTGTCACGGTCAATGGAAGGCGGAAGGTATTCTACGGCACGGCGGCCCAGCCGGCGGCTCTTTTCATCAACCGGAAGGAAGGGAAGCTCTCGGATGTCATCCACGCGGGAGATGCTATTGACTTTATCCCTGCGGTGGCCGGGGAGTCGGCCAGTGCCTGCCTGGGGGATATTGAAGGCGCGGACAGGTGTCTGGATATAACCCTCAATGGGGAGCATGTGTCTCTTAAGACTCCGCTGAAGAACGGGGATGTAGTTATGATCCGTCTGCCGGAGCCGCCCAGGGAGGAGAAGAAGGAACCTGAGGCAGGAAGGACGTCAGAGAGAGAAAAGCCAGCGAACGAATCCGGAAAGGTGCCGGAGGGTGTGAAGGCGGGGGACGGGACAGGAAGAGTTCCGGAGGGAGTAAAGGCGGAGAGCGAATCCCAAAAGACGCCGGAGGAAGAAAAGGCGGGGAACGGATCAGGAAGAGTGCCGGAGGAAGAAAAGGCGGGGAACGGATCAGGAAGAGTGCCGGAGGAAGAGAAGACGGGAGACGAATCAGGAAGAGAGCCGGAGGGAGAGCAGCCAGGAGACGAATCAGGAAGAGCGCCGGAGGAAGGGCGGTCAGGGGACGAATCAGGAAAGACGCCGGAGAAAGAGAAGCCAGAGGGTGGATCAGGGAGCGTGCCGGAGGAAGAGAAGACGGCTGCTGTCAGGAAGACCGGGGAGAAAGGGACAGAAGCCAGAAAGAATACAGAAGACGAACCAGAAGTCTCCCGGATTCCGGCGACGGCATCCGTTGATTCCG
>CAJTOW010000022.1 GCA_910577655.1 uncultured Lachnospiraceae bacterium
TCCTCCACGCCCTTCAGCTTCTCATAGAAACGCTCCTGGGCATTGACACGGACAAAGTTCAGATCATAAGGGCCATCCGGGCCAAAGACTTCCTCCACCTCATCCCCTTCATTCTTCCGCAGCAGCCCATGATCCACGAATACGCAGGTCAGCTGGTCCCCCACGGCCTTGGAAAGCATCACGGCGGCCACCGAGGAATCCACGCCGCCGGACAAGGCACACAACACCTTGCCATTTCCTACCTTCTCCCGGATTGCTTTTATGCTGTTTTCCACAAATGCATCCATCCTCCAGTCCCCGGCACAGCCGCAAACCTTATACACAAAATTGGACAGCATTTTAGTGCCCTCCACCGTATGCAGCACCTCCGGATGGAACTGGATTGCATAGAGATTTTTCTCCTCCCACTGAACCGCCGCCACCGGACAGTCATCAGTATGGGCGATGATCCGAAAGCCTGGTGCTTCCTTCTGGATATAGTCATTGTGGCTCATCCAGCAGATGGTCTTCTCTGAGACATTCTCAAACAGCCTGCTTTTTCTATCCACTGTCACCTGGATCTTGCCGTATTCACGGACAAGCGCTTTGCACACATGCCCGCCCAGAACATGCATCATCAGCTGGGCGCCATAGCACAGCCCCAGAACCGGGATCCCCAGATCAAAAAGCTCTGGACTTGCAGTTGGTGCCCCCTCCTCATAACAGCTGTTGGGGCCGCCGGTCAGGATGATCCCTTTGGGATTCATCGCCCTGATCTGCTCTATATCCGTCTTATAGGAATAAATCTCACAATACACATTGCATTCACGCACCCGGCGTGCCACCAGCTGGTTGTACTGGCCGCCAAAGTCGATGACTATGATTTTCTCTCTGTCCATTCCATTCCTCCTCAATTGTAATCAGCCTCACCTGATATCCGATTATATACGCACCATATTATACTGAATTTGGAAACGATATACAAGCACATGTAAACAATTTTTAAACAAATATTATGGTTCCTTCTATTGTCTTACTTCCTGTTAACTGTTATTCTTAAGTAAGTCAAATGAAAACGTCCTGACTGTTACTACGAATCAACAAGCTTGTCCAGGAGGAACAACATTATGAAAAAAATGCCCATGTCCCGTGTCATCCCTATACTGACACTATTTACACTGTCCACAGCCCTGACAGCCTGCGGTAGCGGCGGCTCCAAATCCATGTATGCCAGTACCATGGCGGTTACAGAGAACACAGCGGCCGCCTACGATAGGGCCTACGACAGGGCCCCTATACCCGCAGGCGCCAATACTTACTCCATGGCGGAATTAGACGAAGAAGGAAATATGGATGTCTGGGAAGATGCCATGGATGCAGAATCCGGCTTATCAACGTCCACTCCCATGGCCGCCCAGCCAGCAGCTTCCCAGCGTAAGCTGATCCGCACCGTCCACCTTTCTGTGGAGACCACCCAGTTCGACCAGCTGATCTCCAACATCCGTCAGGCAGTCACGGACGCAGGCGGATATATGGAGAACTCCGACATTTCCGGTACCAGTATTTCCGACTCCCTTGGACGCCGGTATGCAT
Organism: uncultured Lachnospiraceae bacterium; assembly: GCA_910577655.1. Classification (GTDB taxonomy): domain Bacteria; phylum Bacillota; class Clostridia; order Lachnospirales; family Lachnospiraceae; genus Brotaphodocola. The sequence continues at coordinate 1,573 of CAJTOW010000022.1, forward strand.
ACCTGACTGTCCGTGTTCCCTCCGAGAAACTGGATCATTTTGTCTCCCTGGTAGGTGAGCAGGGGAATATCACTAATAAATCAGAGAACACCCAGGACGTGACTCTCCAGTACTCTGATATCGAGAGCCGCAAGAAGTCCCTGACTATTGAACAGGACCGGCTCTGGGAGCTGCTTGAGAAGGCTGAATCCGTGGATTCCATCATCGCCCTGGAGGCACGCCTCTCCGAGATCCGCTACCAGCTGGAATCCTTTGAATCCCAGCTGCGCACCTACGACAATCAGGTGGATTACAGCACAGTATCCATCAGCATTGATGAGGTACGGGTTCTGACTCCCACTACTCCCGATACCATCGCCACACGGATCCAGAAAGGCTTCTCCCGTAATCTGGAAGGCGTATGCAACGGCATGGTGAATTTCTTTGTCTGGTTCCTGTCCAGCCTGCCGTCCCTGGTCCTTCTGGCTGTCGTCATCATGGCTGTGGTATTCGTCCTGCGTCTGTTTAACCGGATTTCTGCCGGAAAAAACAAGAACAGCCAGACCAGCCCCTATACCAGTGACACCACTCAGAATCCCCAGACCACGGGCGGCCCCGAAGGCGGCACCTCTACAGCCCCGCCTGCAAAGAAAAAGCCCAGATGGTTCCGCAATAAATAATACACAATTATCAAAGGAGCGTGCTTTCCGGGAATCCACTCCCGCCTGCACGCTCCTTTTTCATCCGGAAACCCAGACACCCCTGATCTGTCACAAGACAACATCCCTCTCATTCTCCGTCCCGTATCCTCTCAATCTCCTTCACCAGCTCCCGGACACTCTCCAAAAATAAATCAAAGGCCCCATACTCAAAGAGCTTCATCACCAGAATCCCCAGGGGCACCGCAATGATCATGCCAGATATCCCCTGGACCTTAAAACCAAGATACAGAAGGAACAGGGTTGCCATAGGATTCAGTCCCATGGTATCTCCCACCAGCTTAGGCTGCACGATCTGACGGATCACCTGGCTTAATACATAGAGAAGCCCCAGTCCCGCTGCCAGGGCATACTCGCCCCGCAGAAGCTGAAAAACTGCCCAGGGGATCAGAACCGTCCCTGTCCCAAACAACGGCAGGAAATCCAGCATAGCAATCCCTATGGCAAGCAGAATGCCATAACGGATCCCCAGAATCAAAAAACCTGCCATCAGGATCAGCGCTACCACGAACATGATCTTGAACTGGGCCAGAAAGTAACCGCCCACCAGATGCCAGATATCTCCCCGTAGCCTTCCCAAATATCTGCCGGTACGCTCCGGCAGATACCGCCGGATCCTCTCCATGATCCGGTCCTGGTCCGCGATAAAGAAATAGGATGAGAGGATCGTCACAATCACGCTGACCAGCACACTGGGGATACTCCTGGCTACACTGCCTGCCGCCTCCACTGTAGGAGACGCCACCTTCTCCACCAGCACATTCAGGGACTGACCCAGACTGCCGATCAGCTTCTGCCCCCCTGCCTGCATATTATCAGGGAAAAGGACAGCCAGCCGGTCAAACCTTCCCAGAATCTCCTCCAGCTCTGCCACCACCAGCTCATAGATAGCAGGCAGCTCTCCCACCAGCCCATTGACCTGTGTCACCAGCCAGGAGACCAGAAAATATCCTGCCCCGATCACCAGGGCAAGCACCAGGATCACAATCACAGCCGAGCTGTGTCTCCGGACAATCTTCAGCTTCCGCTCCAGAAATTTTACCAGAGGATTGGCAATCAGCGCGATGATCCATCCGATCACAAAAGGCAGAAAATAGCGCAAAACCCCTGGCAGCACCAGACAGATAAAGGCTGCCCACAAAAGCGGTATGACAATATTCAGGCCAATTCGCAAATATTTCTTCAGACTTCCCATAGTTCCTGCACTTTCTATCCCAGATACTCTCCCAAAAACTTATAAAGCCGTTCCATCTCCTCATCTGTCCCTATAGTAATCCGCAGATGATTCTCCAGACGTGGCTGCTTAAAATACCGCACATAGATCTGCTCCTTTTTCAAGGCCTCAAAGATCTGCTCCGCAAAAACCCTCTTATGGGATGCAAAGATAAAATTTGCCATGGAATCCGGGAAAGAAAATCCCAGTTCCCTCAGACGCACCTTAGCCTGCTGGCGGGTAGCCATGATCCTCCCTGTGGTCGCCTCAAAATATGCCTGATCCTTCACAGCCGCCACCCCCAGAGCCAGAGACGGCATATTCATAGTGTAAGAATTGTAGGAGTATTTCACATCATTCAGCGCCCGGATCAGCCTGGGACTCCCCACTCCATAGCCGATCCGGATCCCTGCCATGGACCGGGATTTGCTAAAAGTACGCACCACCAGCAGATTCTCATACTCTGAAAGCAGCTCCAGGGCAGAGACCCCTCCAAAATCAATATATGCCTCGTCCACGATCACGATTACATCTTCATTGCCATCCAGGATCTTTCGCACCTGATCCAGAGGCATGAAAAGCCCTGTGGGGGCATTTGGATTTGGAAAGATGACACCGCCATTTTCTCTTTTGTAATCCTCGGTACAAATACGAAAATCCCCATCCAGCGCCGGAGTCTCATAGGGAATCCCGAAAAGCTCTGCCCACACCTTATAGAACGAATAACTCACATCCGGAAACAAAACCGGCTTCCCGGAATTAAAAAACGTCAGAAATGCCATCGCCAGCACGTCATCCGACCCCACACCCACAAAGACCTGGTCCGCCCCCACCTGGTGATACTCTGCCAGACTTTCCACCAGAACCGACGCAGCCGGATCCGGATATTTGCGAAACCTGTGGTAATCCATCTCCTGCAAAGCCCTCAGCACCCCCGGTGCCGGCGGATAAGGATTCTCATTGGTATTCAGCTTAATCAGGCGGTCTCCCACCGGCTGCTCTCCAGGAACATACGGCACAACTCTCCGAATATTATTCTCCCATTTGTTCATATCCATTCCTCCCTTGTTCTGCCTCATGCCACACTGCCTTCTCTTTCCTGGCTCATGGACACTGTAACCAGGTCTGCCGCCAGTCCCCTGACGGGCCATCTGCAAAAAGCACTTATCTCCGCTGCCAGTGCTCCGCCACCCCATAATACACCGCCATCATTCCTGTCACAATCAGATAGAACCATGTGGTGGTATTGCTGAACCAGGTGGTAAAAAAGGACAATATAAAATAGATTCCCATCTGCGCATACAGAAGATACCCCATAGGATTGCGCATTTCCCGCAGCTTGATGGTCAGCAGATACGCCACAAATCCCAGAGCGCAGGAAAAAATGAACACCCCTCCCCAGCCAAAGTCATAGTAAGCATCATAAAACATGGTCAGGGTGGTCAGCTCTTTTTTATCCACATATACCGGGAAATTGATCAGCTGTGGGAAGAAGAATTTAAGCCCCGTCAGCGCCCAGAGCGGGAAGAGTCCTTTAAGTCCAAAACTATGTCCCGGCAAAGCCTCCACCATGCAGTTGAAGTTGTCGTAATTGTTGGCGATATACATATAAGGCTGGGTGATGAAGATCGGCATTTTCGCATATTTCATCTCGAAAATACCGTTCAGATAAGACACATCATGACTCCGGGCCACTGTCAGAATCAGGTAGACCGGAACCATCACCACAAACAGCCCCACCAGATACAACGGATTGAACGTCTTCTGCAGGGAGATATAAGTAGCCGCTGCCAGCAGCATAGCAAACAGGAACTGGAAACGTGATACACAGAGGATCGGAATCGCCAGGGACACCAAAGTCATCACAATCACCAGCACCAGCCGCCACTCACTGGTGCTTCGCTCCATATGGAAATAAAGCACCGTAAGAGACGGAACCAGCACGCAGGAAACTGTGATATAGTGGACTCCTGTGAGATGGAATTCCGAATAAGCATGAGGCACTCCCCGTAAAAACAGCGGGATATACCCCAGAATTACCGCCTCCATAATAAAGGCGGAAAGCGACGCCATGGTCAGCATAAAAATCATATGGAACACCGGTCTGGCATTCCCGGAAAAGCTGCGGAACCGGCTATGGCTGTCATAGCCGGTTCCATAAAGGCGGGAAAGCACCTCAAACACCAGCCAGAATCCGGCATATGCCAGGGCCAGACAGAACCATGTCATCCCGGCCCAGTCTACTTGCAGATAGCTTAGCTTCATACAGGACAACCCCTGCCCTCCAACCCAGAACAAGGAAAACAGTCCCCGCAAATGGATCAGATTCCCTGAACGGCGGTAATCACTGATATACAGCCAGACGGCTGCCACAAGAAGCGCCAGTCCAGATAAATAATAATACCCCCTTAATGCGAGAAAATAGCTTACCATGTAACAGATCAGATAAACAATCATGAGTCTCTCCATCCCATCTTTCGTCATTTTTGCAGGAAAGCAATTTTCAGACACACTCTAAGACTTACAAACCAACATACATCAGAACAGTCCTATGACGTTTCTGTATTCATGAGTATCCAGCTGTGCAAAAAGCGCACAGCCGGATACTCCGCTGAAAATCTATGCCTGCTTTGCAACGAATGCTTTCATATAGTCTTCCACTTCCTTGGCTGTAGTGAAGCTCATAGCCTCATTTGCAACGGCCTGAAGCTCTGAAGTGCTGTAATTGGTGATCAGCTTTCTGGAATACAGAATCGCTGATGCGCTCATACTGAATTCATTCAGACCAAAGGCCAGAAGGAGCGGGATCATCATAGGATCGCTGGCCGCCTCGCCGCACATACCGACCATGATACCAGCCTCCCGGGCACAGGTGATAATGTGACGGATACTGCGCAGAACCGCCGGGTTGAAGGTGGAATACAGATAAGAAATCTTATCATTGCCACGGTCCACGGACATAGTGTACTGGGTCAGATCGTTGGTCCCGATACTGAAGAAATCCACTTCCCTGGCAAATGCATCTGCCATAAGAGAAGCAGCCGCTGTTTCCACCATAATCCCCACTTTGATTTCCTTATTATATGCGATTCCCTTTCTGTCCAGCTCTGCCTTCAATTCTTCGATCAGATTCCGGGCCTCCCGGTACTCCTCAAGACAGGTAACCATAGGAATCATGATCTTGATGTTGCCGTAAGCGCTGGCACGCAGCAGAGCACGCAGCTGTGGTTTGTATATGTCCTCCTTGCGGTCCAGACAGAGACGGATCGCACGGTACCCCAGGAACGGGTTCTCATCCTTCTCCAGACCCATGTAGGGAATCTCCTTGTCGCCGCCGATATCCAGGGTACGGATAATCACCGGCTTGCCAGCCAGGGCCTCTGCCACTTTCTTATAGGCCTCGAACTGCTCGTCCTCTGTAGGCATAGCAGTACGATCCATGAACAGGAATTCTGTACGGAACAGCCCCACACCCTCGCCGTCATACTGGAGAACCTTCTCCACATCCTCCGGCTTGCCGATATTAGCAACCAGCTCAATGGATACACCATCCTTAGTAATGGTCTCCTTGCCGATATACTGCTCCAGATCTTTCTTCGCCTTCAGGAACTTGTCACGCCGGTCAACATAATCCTGAAGAATATCCTTCTCCGGGTTCACATAGACTACGCCTTCTGAACCATCCAGAACCACGGTATCCCCATTCTCCACATGACTGATGAAATCACCCACCGCCACTACTGCCGGAATCTCCAGCGCCCTTGCCAGAATAGCGCTGTGGGAGGTCTTGCCGCCCAGCTCGGTCACAATGCCTGCCACATTGGCCGGATTGATACCAGCGGTCATGGAGGGAGTCAGATCCTTGGCCACCAGGATACTTCCGGCCGGAAGGGACGCGATATCCACGGATGCGATCCCCAGCAGGACCTTCTGCATGCGGGTCTTGATGTCGCGCATATCTGTGGCCCTCTGCTGCATCATCTCATTATCCATAGCCGCAAACATATCTGCATATGTATTGCAGACTGTTTCAATAGCAAACTCACTGCACACCTTCTGGCTGTTAATGGTGTTCTCGATCTCTCCGGTCAACATCGGATCCATGAGAAGCATCAGGTGTCCCTGCATGATCTCTGCCTCTTTCTCCCCTACTCTGGTGGCAAGATCTGCTGCCATCTTCTCGGTGTCATCCATAGTCTGGGCAAGCGCCCCCTTAAAACGCTCAACCTCAGCAGCGGCATCCGCTACACTTTGCTGACGGATAACAAGCTCTGCCTCCTCTACAATGACAGCCTTACCGATTCCAAAGCCTGAAGAAGCATTGGTTCCCTTAAACATAGTAACATCCTCCTTACTAATTATTATATAATGAAACACCGGTTTCCCGCATGTATTTCATTCTGCTGTTCCCACCCTTTGTACCATACAGACATACCCCTCCCTTGTTTTTCGGGATGATAATGCCGGAGCTGCTTTATTCTCCCAGACCGCTTTCTATGATCCGGATCATGGCAGCCATGGCTTCCTCCTCGTCCGGCCCTTCGCAGATGAACTCTACCTCATCCCCGCTTTTGATGCATGCCCCCAGGACACTGAGGACACTTTTGGCGTTGGTAAGAGTATTCCCGGACTGGAATTTCACTGTAGATTTATATTTGATAGCCTCATTGCACAAGATGCCCGTGGGCCTCAGATGAAGGCCGGATGCATTTCTGATGACAATCTTCTGTTTTTGCACGATACCCCTCTTTTCTTATATAGTCATATTTTTCCTATTCACTCTCTTCCGGAAGCTGCTCCCCGCTGGTCTGCATAGCCGGCCCCCGGGCTTCCGTAGTGCTGACCGGCCCGCCTGCTTCCATGACTCCGGCGGATCCTAAAGTCTCCTCTTGGGATTCTGGTTCTGTCTCCTCTCCGGTTTCTTCCTCCGGGGCCCCTGACGGAGCTTCCAGAACTCCGGTCCGGTGCATGACCTCAATCTCAAAATCCGTGTGTCCCAGAATTGTGTAGAAGCTGCTCTCCCCGAATTTCAGGCGACTGGTATTAAGCCCCGGCTCCATATCAGACAGATCCACGGATATCTGCAGATCCGAAGGCTCCAGAGTCTCCAGATCCTCCTTAAGTCCCTGGACCGTGACCTCACCTCTCCAGGGCTTGAGATAGTAAGCATACTCTTCCTTCGCCCCTTCCAGTTTCACATCACTTTCCGTGACCGTCAAGATCTTGGTCTCCAGACGCTCCACACCCAGACGCACCTCAATCAGGGGTGATTCTGATTCGGCAATCCGGATCCCCTCCGGCAAAAACCGGGTCAGATCCAGAGATACCACCTTATCCTGGTTCGCCCCCTCCAGATTCAGCTCCGACGCCGGAATCGTGATCCGGCTGATGGAAGCCAGACTGGACTTGAGACCGATCACCGACACACTTCTGCGGCTGCACTCCGCCCCCACATACTGGTATCCGGGAGCCACAGTACCACTGACTTCAAACTCCAGGGGCACCTCCTTGACCTTGTTGATGGTCAGCCGGTACCTGATCTCAGACGTATTGACCTGCACACGGTCACTGATCCGCAGACTGTTGCCGTTGGCATCATAGAAGACCGGTGTCACCACCCCCTCTTCATCCTCATTGAGTCCGGTGATCTCCAGCTCTACACCTGCGGAGCTGATCTGCCCTACCTTGGACACCGGCCCTTCCAGGGTAACGTAGGTCGGGGACAAGGTGATCCCATCCGGCGCATATCCATCCGCCGCTTTTCCGGTCACATTGATACTCAGCTCAAAGGATTTGGTCTGCAGATCCTCTGTGTCCACATGAACGCTCCCCGGCTTTGCCGATACATTGGCCAGAATGTCCTTGTTGTCAAGTATCTCCACCTGAACCGGGACGGAACCGGTCACACTATATAACTGTGACAGATCAATATAGGCACGGAAGTTGGACGGACGAACCTTATAGGCATCTCTTGTGCGGACATCGTAGGTGACCGTCACGGTCTCCTTGCCGCTGATCTCATAGGCCTTTCGGGCAGAAGTGAGAACATCACCGTTGACGATCTCCAGCGCTACCTCCTTGCTCCGGTTCACCTCCGGGTTGGAGACATTCACCACCACGTACCAGATAACAAACGCCAAAAAGATAGAAAGAATTTTCAATCCCAGATTATTGATCAGCCTTTCTTTCATTCTTCTTTCTTCCCTTCCAGATTTTAAAACGGTTTCCTCCGTTCTCTTCATGCTTCTCCACGGCTTTAAGGGCCTGCCTCAGGCTCTCTGCGTCACTGATCCGCCGCAGCACGCCGTCTTCCACTATGGAAACCCTTCCGGTCTCCTCAGAGACAACGATGGTAAGGCTGTCAGTGGTCTCACTGATGCCTACCGCCGCCCGGTGTCTGGTACCCAGATCCTTGCTTATCATCATATTGTCAGACAAGGGGAGGTAGCAGGTGGCTGCCACCACCCGGTTGCCCCGGATTACCACTGCCCCGTCATGGAGCGGTGTATTATGCTCGAAAATATTGATCAGAAGCTGGCTGCTGACCAGCCCGTTGATCTCGATCCCGGTCCGGACGATCTCGTGGAGGGGAACCGAACGCTCGATCACAATCAAAGCTCCTGTCTTCACCTTGGCCATCTCAAAGGTGGCCTTCACGATCTCATTGGCTGCCCGCTCATTGAATTCCTGATTTTCCTTTCCATCATCAAATGACAGTATATCCGTCAGAAGGTTCTTGCTTCCCAGCTGTTCCAGGGCTTTGCGCAGCTCCGGCTGGAAGATGATGATCAGGGCCGTCACAGCGATGGTGGTGATCTTCTCCAGGATCCACAGAATCGTATCCAGATGGAACACCGCCGACAGCACATAAAAGGTTGCTATGACTGCCAGTCCGCGCAGCAGTGTCCAGGCCCGGGTGTTCATGATCCACAGAAGGATCTCATATACCAGAAACGCGATGATGATGATCTCGAGAATATTTGTAAAACTGATTCTGGGCAGAAAAGAAAATCCGGACAATATCTGTTGTATTTTTCCTGCAAGATCCAGTGGTTCGCCAATGCCCCTGGAAATATCCATAATCCTTCCTCACTTTCCTCATAATCCTGACATTTCCGGCACCATCCAAAGAGCAGGACAAACTGCTGCCGACCACCGGAAATACCAGCCCCCCAGTCGATTCCCCTTTACATTTACCGTTCTCTTCTGCTCCGCTTGGGATTGTTCATCCGCTGAACCTGCACATCCGGTTTTGACACCACCACCTTAGGAACCGCTTTCACATAGTAGACATAATCATCATCTTCATATTGAAGATATTCGGTCCGGTTGTAATCCACCGCAAACACGAAAAAATGATACAGACCCGCAAGGATCAGGGAAATCACAATCCCAATCGTCATCTCAAGCAGCGGCACCGAGACACCGAACACAAAATTCCCGGCCATGATAACGGTCAGCTGCCCCAGGATCCCGGCTATGATAGCAAGAACCCAGGCATAGTCCACAGACAGCATCCTGACCAGATATACCAGCAGAACCCCTACCGCGCAGGCCACCACAAAGACACCGATGGTACGGTTCCCGATAAAGGAACGGATCAGCTGGACATACCTCTGGGTAATATCCTCAGAAGCGTCATTGGTCAGAACCCCTGCATTCTGCTTCACATACGATATAATATAGTAGACAACCGCTCCGCAGCTTATTGGCATCACTGCCAGAAGTCCGCCGGACAGTCCTGCCAGAATCGGGATCACATATGGCACCTTGAAGGCAAAAGCCAGAGGTGTCAGAATCAGCCAGTAACTGTCCTCCGGCTGGAATCCATAGTACAACAGCGCCACAATCACCAGAAATATCCCGGTGATCAGAGTCATCTCAAAGGATACCACATAAAAATGCGCCAGCATCACACCTGCCATCACAAGGCTGATGGCACTGTATGGAAGAAAGGCACAAGCCAGGGCGATCCCAAAAATGACCGCCGGGTTCCCCAGCTCCTTCATAAATCCCAGGTTCTGGTTCAGCAGACAGAGCACCGCCAGAGCGAGAAAAAACTTAATCAAAGCACACACAAAAGCCGCATACCTTCCATATATTGATTTCAGGCTTTCCTTAAGCACGAGAAGCACCACCATGTCTGCCACCCTCCTTTGTCAGTTCCTTTGCCTTATGCTGGAATTCGTACCGTTTCTCCAGACGTTTCAGCTTTGCGATGTAGATCTTCAGCCCACGTCTGGCGTATTCATAACGTTTCCAGTAGACCAGCCAGGTAACCAGAAGATACAACACCAGACCGGACAGATACCATACCGCCCCATGCTTCACAATCCCGAAAACGTCATCCAGATTGATCTGGTTTAAAATATACTCTATATTGTAGAGGAGCCAGATAACCGTACCCAGGGCAAAGCTTGCCGAGTAACAGAAAAATGAACAGAGTATGTGACTGCTGATATAGTCACTCCGGAAATAACGGTTGACAGGAAAGATCTTCTTACCTTCCCGCTTCTCAAACATCGCTATCCCTGTCATCAGCTTAATCTTATCTTCATTAACCATAATTCATTCCTACTTATCCATATGATAAATATTTCCTGAACCAGTGCCGGATGACTGCCATCCGCTTATACCCGGCCAGAATTCCTCCGGACAGCCCAGTCAGCAGAATTCCATACCTGGCCACTTTATCTTTTTAGTATACCATATATTGGGTTCAGAAGCTATAGTTCTGTGCAGTTTTTTTGTTCTATATTACGATATCGTTACTGTTCACGGGGTATCTGAACTGTTATGATATTAGTATAACACAAAAAGTCTGTCATGTAAAATATGACAGACTTTTTGTTAAATTATACGTAACAGTTCAGACGGGCGGCAAATCGGATGAGAAAGTGTGTTGCAAACCTGCTTTTGTTTGCATAAGTGCTTTCTTATCTGATTTGACATCGGGCTGACCACCTGAAGCTTCTTGCCCTAACGCTTTTTGCGGGCAGGAAGATGGCCGTCTGAACTGTTACATTTCCTGATAAGAGGCATGGGCAAAGCCCGCAAATCTCCTCTTATGCGTCTACACTATAATTCGGCGCTTCTTTTGTGATATGGATATCATGGGGATGGCTCTCCTTCAGGGATGCCGCCGAGATCTTCACGAAACGCCCCGTCTCCTGAAGCGTCCTGATATCCGCGGCGCCGCAGTATCCCATACCGGCTCTTAAACCGCCCAACATCTGAAATACCGAGTCCTCCACCATACCCTTGTAAGCCACACGGCCTTCCACGCCTTCCGGAACCAGCTTTTTGGCATCGGTCTGGAAGTAGCGGTCCTTGCTTCCGTTCTCCATGGCGGCGATGGACCCCATACCGCGGTATACCTTATACTTTCTTCCCTGGTATAATTCAAAGCTTCCTGGACTCTCATCGCATCCGGCCAGCAGACTGCCCATCATACAGACACTGCCGCCTGCGGCGATGGCCTTGGTGATATCGCCGGAATACTTGATACCGCCATCTGCGATAATGGGGATCCCATACTCCTTTGCCGCAGCATAGCAGTCCATCACTGCTGTGATCTGGGGAACACCGATCCCGGCGACTACACGGGTCGTACAGATGGAGCCAGGGCCGATTCCCACCTTGACCGCATCTACACCAGCTTCAATCAAAGCCCTGGCAGCTTCGCCGGTAGCCACGTTGCCTGCGATCACCTGCAGCTCGGGGTATTTCTCCTTGACCATGCGGACGCAGCGCAGCACATTTTCAGAATGTCCGTGAGCGGAATCGAGAACCACCACATCCACCTTGGCCTGCACCAGGGCATCCACCCGCTCCAGAACATTGGCAGTGATCCCCACAGCAGCTCCACAGAGCAGGCGCCCCTGCGGATCTTTGGCAGACAGGGGATACCGGATCTGCTTCTCAATATCCTTGATAGTGATCAGCCCCTTCAGGTTGAAATCATCATCCACGATCGGAAGCTTCTCCACCCTGGCCTTGGCAAGGATCTTCTTGGCCTCCATCAGAGTGATCCCCTCCCTGGCCGTGACCAGATTCTCTGAGGTCATACATTCCTTGATCTTCCTGGAGAAATCCTCCTCGAACTTTAAGTCCCGGTTGGTGATGATCCCCACCAGCTTACGCCCCTCTGTCACCGGCACGCCGGATATACGGAACTTGCCCATAAGCTCGTCTGCATCTTTGAGCGTATGCTCCGGGGAAAGGAAAAACGGGTCCGTGATCACGCCATTCTCCGAACGTTTAACCTTGTCCACCTCATCTGCCTGGGCCTGGATCGACATATTCTTATGGATGATACCGATCCCGCCCTGACGGGCCATGGCGATCGCCATGCGGTGTTCCGTAACAGTGTCCATTCCGGCACTCATCAGCGGAATATTCAGACGGATCTTCCTGGTCAGGTAAGTAGACAGATCTACCTGGTTAGGAATAACCTGGGAATAGGACGGAACCAAAAGCACATCATCAAATGTAATGCCTTCGCCAATAATTGTACCCATTACTTTTCCTCTCTTTCTTTGGCCTTTTATTAAAAATAATAATAACTTCACTCTGTGTTAGTTATCTAGTCTAACAAATTTCCATTGGCTTGTCAAACACATTTTCTTCTGGCGTCCGACCGTGGCGTAACAGTTCGTAACAGTTCAGATACCCCTTGAACTGTTATGGCATCTGCCCATGAAAATCGCTAAGCGATGGGGCAGATGCCCTCCGGCCACTACGTTTTCATACGGTCAGCGCAGCAAGTGCGCAGACCTGTCTGAACTGTTACAACAGTTCAAAAGACGCTGGAGAAACAACTCCTCCAGCGTCTTTTAGATATCTATTTTAATCTATATTGCTTCACAGGCAGCTACACCTTACATCATACCGCCCATGCCGCCTGCCGGCATAGCCGGGGTCTCTTCTTTGATATTGGCCACTACAGATTCGGTGGTCAGCAGTGTGGAAGCTACGCTGGTAGCGTTCTGCAGAGCGCTTCTGGTAACCTTGGCCGGATCCAGGATGCCTGCCTTGATCATATCCACATATTCTTCCTTGTAAGCATCAAAGCCGGTTCCAACCTGTGACTCCTTCACCTTGTTGATGATCACAGCCCCTTCCAGGCCTGCATTGGCAACAATGTGGTACAACGGAGACTCCAGGGCTTTCAGGATGATATTGCCGCCGGTCTTCTCGTCACCCTCCAGAGTGTCAACCACCTTCTGGACATCGGTGCATGCGTGTACGTATGCAGAACCGCCGCCTGCGATGATGCCTTCCTCCACAGCGGCCTTGGCAGCGGCCAGAGCATCCTCCATACGCAGCTTGGCTTCCTTCATCTCGGTCTCGGTAGCAGCGCCTACCCGGATCACGGCTACGCCGCCTGCCAGCTTCGCCAGTCTCTCCTGCAGCTTCTCCTTGTCAAACTCAGATGTGGTCTCCTCGATCTGTGCGCGGATCTGGGATACTCTTGCGGAGATCTCTGCCTTGTCGCCGCAGCCATCAATGATGATGGTGTTCTCCTTCTGAACCTTGACGGATTTGGCACGGCCAAGCTGATCCATGGTAGTATTCTTCAGATCCAGGCCCAGCTCCTCGGAGATCACGGTACCGCCAGTCAGGATCGCCAGGTCTTTCAGCATCTCTTTTCTTCTGTCGCCGTAACCCGGTGCCTTGACGCCTACAACGGTGAAGGTACCCCGCAGCTTATTGACGATCAGGGTGGTCAGGGCCTCGCCCTCGATATCCTCGGCAACGATCAGCAGCTTGGCGCCGGACTGTACGATCTGCTCCAGCACCGGCAGGATCTCCTGGATATTGGCAATCTTCTTGTCCGTGATCAGGATGTAGGGATCGTCCAGATTGGCTTCCATCTTATCCATATCCGTGCACATATATGCGGACACATATCCGCGGTCAAACTGCATTCCTTCCACCAGATCCAGCTCTGTCTTCATGGTCTTGGACTCCTCGATGGTGATGACACCGTCATTGGAAACCTTCTCCATGGCATCTGCTACCATCTCGCCCACTGCGTCGTCAGACGCGGAAATGGCAGCTACCCGTGCGATGCTGTCTCTGCCCTCGATGGGCTGGCTCATCTTTGCGATGGCCTCCACTGCTGCCTCGGTAGCTTTCTTCATGCCCTTTCTCAGGACGATGGGATTGGCACCGGCTGTCAGGTTCTTCATACCTTCATTCACCATAGCCTGGGCAAGAACCGTTGCTGTGGTGGTGCCGTCACCGGCTACGTCATTGGTCTTGGTAGCTACTTCCTTTACCAGCTGGGCACCCATGTTCTCGAATGCATCCTCCAGCTCGATCTCCTTGGCAATGGTTACACCGTCATTGGTGATCAGCGGAGCGCCGAAAGACTTATCCAGCACTACATTTCTTCCTTTCGGTCCCAGGGTTACTCTTACAGTATCTGCCAGCTGGTTCACACCTGCTTCCAGGGCTTTTCTGGCCTCTACGCCATATTTAATCTGCTTTGCCATGATCTTTTCCTCCAAATTATGATATATTCCTGTATTGTATTATAGATAGTAGGTTGACGGGCAGTTCCCGACTGCTGACCTTTATTCAATAACAGCCAGAATATCGTTCTGCTTCACAATCACATATTTCTCATCATCCACTTCCACCTCTGTTCCGGAATACTTGGAGTAGATGACCTTATCTCCTGCCTTCACCTGCATGGTGACTTCCTTACCGTCTACAACACCGCCGGGGCCTGCTGCCACTACCTCTGCCTGCTGCGGTTTCTCCTTTGCCTGTCCTGGAAGCACGATCCCTGATTTGGTAGTCTCTTCCGCTATCAGCTGTTTTAATACAACCCGGTCAAATAAAGGTACTAACTTCATGGATAAATCCTCCTTCATATTTTCTATTATTATTCACGGAATCTGTAACCAGTAGTCCATAAAGTCTGCTTCTTTTTTAATACTTTATGGTTGTCAGGATTCCTCTCCTGGTTCACATTACCATTTATACCACGAGTTGTTAGCACTGTCAATAGGCGAGTGCTAATTATTTTATAAATTTTTTCCGAACAGCCCTTTTCTTTTTTTTATATTCGTATTACAATATTTTAAAACAAGTCAACGGCAGCATATGGCAGACAGATGCCGCCGGATCACGGAAAGGAGCAAGGGTATGTCAAAAAAAGGTATGGGGAAGCTTGTGGTTTTCGCTACGATCGCAGGAGCTGCCGCGGCAGGGATTTCTTACCTGACCAGGTACCATTCATTCAATAAGGAGCTGGATGAAGATTTTCATGATTTTGAGGATGAGGAGGACGGGCCGGTTCCTGACAGCACCATGAACCGCAACTATGTATCCCTTCATGCCAACAAGGACGAGCTGCTGACTGCTGCCGGCGATATGCTGAGCGCTGCAAAGGATGTGGCCGGCGCCGCCAAGAACGTGATGAAGGACGCTGCCGCCATAGTAGCTGACACCACCCGGGAGGCAGTCAGCGCCGCTTCTGATTCTGCCAGAACAGTGATCAGTGAGAAGGAAGAGACCGTAGGAGGTGCCCTCAGACAGATGAAAGACAATGTCATGTGCAGATTCTCCGATGCCGTGGAAGATATGGAGACCGGGGAGAATACTGACACCGCAGAGGATGCCGGCAGAACCGGATCCTCCGTCCAGGTCCGCGAAGAGATTTCCGGGGCCGGCCAGGATCCTGCCACCCCCGAGCTGGCTGTGAAAGATGAGGATGCAGACGATATCGAAGAAGCGGATCCGAAGATCACGGCCACCGTTGTCCGGGAAGCCATCGAACCTGCCACCATCATTACCGAAGAAGAATGATGTCAGGCGCCCTTTCCCGCAGTATGCGGGAAAGGACGCCTGATTATTACTCTGTCCAGCACTCTCTCAGAAGTCTGGCCCCCTCTTCTATCCGGTCCTCACCAAGGCTGGCATATCCAAGAACCACTGTACTGGCGTTCTCTTCCGATACCGGACCGATATAATATCCGCTGATTCCATAGACCTTCACTCCGGCCCGGGCCGCCAGAAGGACCAGCTCTTCCTCTGTCCGTCCCACCCGGTCCGTCATCAGGATATGGATCCCCGCATTCTCCCCCTGGACTACAAACTGTTTCTCCAAAGGCCGGATGGCGTTTAACAGTACGTCGTGTTTGCTCTTGTAGATGGCCCGCATACGGTTTAAATGACGTTCAAAATGCCCCTTTGCCAGAAACTGGTACAGAATATTCTGGTCAATCCTGGATACCGTAGACGCGAAAAAGCCTGCCTGCTTCCTGTACTGGCCTACCAGATGCCTGGGAAGCACCATATAGCTGACACGGATGGCCGGCGCAATACACTTGGAAAAGGTCCCCAGATAGATGACCCGTTCCTTCCGGTCCAGTCCCTGGAGCGCGGGAACCGGCTTCCCTTTATAGCGGAATTCGCTGTCATAATCATCCTCGATAAGATACCGTCCCCCGCCTCCCGAGGCCCACCTAAGAAGCTCCTGCCTGCGTCCCACCGGCATGACAATCCCCGTGGGATACTGGTGGGATGGCATCACATAGGCGATATCCGCCCCGCTCTCCTCCAGAAGCTCTGGGTTCATCCCGGATCCGTCCATCCCTACGGGACACACAGTATAGCCTGCACTGCACAGTACCCGGTAGGCCTGCTTGTAGGTAGGATTCTCCATGGCGATCTTATGTGCCGGCCCCAGGATCCTGGAAAGAAGCATCAGCAGATATTCACTTCCCGCTCCGACGATGATCTGGTCCGCGGCGCATTCCACGCCCCTGGCCGAATGCAGATACCCGCGGACCGCCTCCCGCAGTCCCGGTTCCCCCTGGGGATTCCCGGAATTGAAGAATTCCCTATTATCATCCACCAGGGTGTCCCTGCTGATCTTCCGCCACGTGTTATAGGGAAAGCTGTCCAGATCAATCCCCCTGGGGGAGAAATCGACCCGACAACCGATATCCTGCTCCTCTTCTGCCTCCAGCTCCATCTCATCCCCAGCCCTGTGCTCTACCTCCACCAGTTCCTCCATCCGGGCCACAAAATAACCCCTGCATGGAACCGCCTCAATGTAACCTTCCGCCAGCAGCTGCTCATAAGCCATCTGGGTGGTGCTCCGGCTCACCTTCAGATTCTCCGCCAGCACCCTGGTAGAGGGAAGGCGTTCCTTATGCCGCAGCCCGCCCTCCCGGATCTCCCCCCGGATATAGGCGTAAATCTGCTGGTACAGAGGTCTCTTATCCCTGCTGTCAACCGGTATCAAAAGTTCCATATCTTCCTCCCAGGCAAAAAGCAGCAGGCACGGAAAACGTTCCCGTCTTCCGTGCCTGGACTTTTACATTTACTTAGGCAACTTAAAAGAACTCTTCAGGGACACAATCCGGTTAAACACCGGTGCCCCCGGCACGCTGTCCCTGCAGTCCGCGCAGAAAAAGCCGTTGCGCACAAACTGGAAGCTATCGTAGGGTTTAGCCTCTGTCAGGGCCGGCTCCACATAGCACTCCTTCAGCACAGTCAGGGAATTGGGATTCAGATTCAGGGATCCGTCCTCATTAAGCTTACCCTTCTCCTCGTCCACGATATTCTCATACAGACGGCACTCCACCTTCTTCGCCGTATCCGCGGCCACCCAGTGGATGGTCCCCTTTACCTTGCGCTCTGTGAACCCTGAACCGCTCTTTGTGGCCGGATCATAGGTTCCGTGCACCACCGTCACCCTGCCCTCTGCATCCTTCTCACATCCGGTGCAGGTCACGAAATAGGCACTCATGAGACGGACCTCATTGCCCGGGAACATGCGGAAATATTTCTTCGGGGGCTCTTCCATAAAGTCCTCCCGCTCGATATAGAGTTCCCGGCCAAAGGGCACCATACGGCTTCCCAGCTCCGGGTTCTCCAGATTGTTGGGAACCTCCAGCATCTCGGTCTGGCCCTCAGGATAGTTGTCAATCACCAGCTTCACTGGATCCAGCACCGCCATCATCCGGGCCCTCTTCAGCTTCAGATCCTCGCGGATACAGTACTCCAGCATGGCGTAATCCACCGAGCTGTTGGCCTTGGCCACGCCCACCAGATCCACGAACATACGGATAGACTCCGGAGTATAACCGCGTCTGCGCAAAGCCGCAATGGATACCAGACGCGGGTCATCCCAGCCGTCCACGATTCCGTCCTCCACCAGCTTCTTGATATAACGCTTTCCGGTGACCACATTGGTCAGATAGAGCTTGGCAAATTCAATCTGGCGCGGCGGGTTCTCAAACCCGCACTCCCTCACCACCCAGTCATATAGAGGCCTGTGATCTTCGAACTCCAGGGTACAGATGGAATGGGTGATATGCTCCAGTGCATCCTCGATGGGATGTGCAAAGTCATACATGGGGTAAATGCACCATTCGTCACCGGTGTTGTGGTGGCTCATGTGGGCCACGCGGTAGATGACCGGATCCCGCATATTGATATTGGGGGATGCCATGTCGATCCTGGCCCGGAGCACCTTCTCACCATCCTTGTATTTACCTTCCCGCATCTCCTCAAAAAGCCGCAGGTTCTCCTCCACCGAACGGTTCCGGTACGGACTTTCCCGGCCGGGAGTCTTGAAATCCCCGCGGTATTCCCGGATCTCATCGGCACTTAAATCGCAGACAAAAGCCTTGCCCTTTTTGATCAGAAGCAGGGCACACTCATACATCTCATGAAAATAGTTGGAAGCAAAGAAGAGACGGTCCTCATAATCCGCTCCCAGCCACTGGACATCCGCCTTGATGGATTCTACAAACTCAACCTTCTCCTTGGTGGGATTCGTATCGTCAAAACGCATGTTGAACCTGCCGCCATATTTGCTGGCAAGGCCATAGTTGAGAAGGATGGACTTGGCATGTCCGATATGCAGATAGCCGTTGGGCTCCGGCGGAAAACGGGTCTGCACATGGTCATAAACACCCTCTGCCAGATCTTTCTCTATCTCCTGTTCAATGAAGTTCTTCGAAACTACCTCTTTCTCCTTTTCCATAATACAGCACTCCCTTCTCTTTAAAATGCAACAGTTCAGACCGGCATGAGCTGTACCTTCGGTCTGAAAAAACAAAGAATCCTGCTGCGATCCTGCCTGGAGGACATTTTACTTTATAGGACGCAATTTCCTATAAAGTAAAAATAGCGTTACTGTTTTGACTATTCAAAACGATAACGCTTTCTTATCAGCATATACGGTGAAACATACAGCCAACGCCTCTCACCGCATTGGAGAGCTGCTAACCAGAATCGAACTGGTGACCTCAACATTACCAATGTTGCGCACTACCGACTGTGCTATAGCAGCTTGTGTTCTTGAACGAACCTTAGATATAGTACCATGCAATCCATGTTTTGTCAACAAAATTTTTATTTTTTTCACTTTGTCCTTGTGACACCCCCAGGTTTTTCCCCTCATACAGTAAATTAAAAAACAGCGAGGTATTCTATGGCTGAAAATGATTCCCATTACAATGGCTTAACCGATACTACAGTAAATCAGGACAGTGGGCAGGCTAACGCCGCCCAGAACGGAGGTTCCGTCATGCCTCTGCCAAGCCTGGATGAAGGAACTGCGGCTTACCCCGGCCCTGACGCCAGCTCTGCCGCCATAGGTGCAGAGCCAGTGATCCCGCTCCCATCCCCCGGTGAAGGCGGGCCGGTCGGCAATAACGCATCCACTCCCGTGACTCCACTTCCATTCCCTGGAGAGGGAGGCCCTGTCTACCCTGGCAATGGGGCTACCCCTGTGATCCCGCTCCCGTTCCCCGGTGAAGGCGGGCCGGTCTATCCCGGCAACACCGATATGCCCACCATTCCCCTCCCCTTCCCAGGAGAAGGCGGCCCCGTCTACCCCGGCAACGGCAGCACCATATATCCTGGCAATCACATCCATATCGGCCATGTGGGCTGCGGCAACGGATGCTTCCCGGTCTGCCAGAACTGCCAGACGATCTCTCCCCAGTATTACGGGCGGGTCCGCTTCCTCAATGCATCCACCAATTCCTTCAATGTGAATATCAGCATTGATAATACAACCTATGCAGCAAACTCCCGTTTTGGCAGTATTTCTAATTATGACTGGATCATTGATGGCTTCCACACCATAACCGTACGCCGCGCCAATGGACTCCGTTCCATCCTGTTACAGCAGACTTTCCCCTTCACGGCCGGCCAGAAGGTCACCTTTGTCCTGACAGATGCTGTTTCCGGCGGCCTGGACCTGGTCCGTGTCATTGATACCGGCTGCAACAACCTGCCGTCCAATTCCGGGTGCTTCCGCTTCGCCAACATGACCTACAGCGGCTCCTCCTACGACCTGCTGCTCACAGGCGGCTCCACCATCTTCCGTAACATCGGTTACCAGAAGGTAAGCCCCTACAAACAGGCCGCTGCCGGTTCCTACCGGTTCACCATCACCAGCTCCAACACCTACGGCTTCATCCAGGAACTTCCGGTGATCGTGCTGGGAGCCATAACCAACTCCTTTGGCATCAGCAATGCAGTACTGACCTTTGACGCTAACATCTCGGCCGGAAGGAACTATACGGCATATGCCATCGGCAATACCTGGTCCAATTATAATCTCCAGGTGCTGACCGTAGCAGACTAAACATCTGCTGCTCCAGACTATATTTCATCTGTCAGCCCTGCAAGGCTTTCCCGCAGGGTCCGGCAGGACTCTCCAAACTGCCGCAGCTCCTCCTCACTAAGGTTTAGCTGCAGCACCCTCTGCACCCCATTCTGGTTGATAATGCAGGGCACACCTATGAAGAGACCAGTCTGTCCGTATTCTCCACACAAGTACGCAGAGACCGTCAGGACACTATGCTCATCTCCAAAGATAGCCTTGGTGATCCGGGTCATAGCCATACCGATCCCATAATAGGTGGCACGCTTTGCCTCGATAATCTTGTAAGCAGCGCCCTTTACCTCCTGGGAAATCCGGTCCAGTTCCTCCTTCTGGACCGGATTTTCCATTCTGGTATTCTGGAGGATATCGCAGATGGGCCGGGTAGCGATCATGGCCTGACTCCAGGGGACAAACTCACTGTCCCCATGCTCTCCCATAACATAGGCATGGATATTGCGCGGATCCACATGGAGATATTCCCCCAGAAGATACCGCAGTCTGGCTGTGTCCAGGGCTGTCCCCGTCCCCAGCACCCGCCTGGGATTAAAGCCGGACAGCTCGCAGGTGATCTGGGTCATCAGATCCACCGGATTGGTAGCAACCAGAAACAGTCCGTTGAAGCCGGACTCCACTATGGGACGGATCACTGACCGGAATACCTCCTTATTCCTTTTCAGCAGATTCAGCCGGGTCTCTCCCGGCTTTTGGGCCACACCGGCACAGATGACCGCAATATCCGCATCCTGACAGTCCCCATGGTTCCCGGCGTAGATCTTCATGTGGGAACCGGAAAAGGCAAGGCCATGATTCAGATCCATAGCCTCACCTTCTGCTCTCTTTCTGTCAATGTCGATCAGAACCAGCTCGTCGCAGACATTCTGGTTCAGCAGGCAGTAGGCATAGCTCATGCCTACCATGCCGGTTCCGATCAGCACAACCTTTCTCTTTTCTGTTTTCATGGGCACCTCCTGGAGTTTTTCTGGTAGAGCGTATCTGAAAATTCATTTCCGCAATTTTCAGACATACTCTAGAGCGTGTCTGAAAATTGCTTTCCGGTAGCTGTGCGCTTCACTTTGTGGGAGATTTGGCCCAAATGAACGCGGCGTAGTGGGCTACGTTAAGTGAATTTGGGCCAAATATACCGCGAAGTGGGGCGTGCAGATGCCGGGAATGAATTTTCAAACACGCTCTAGTGTATCCAGAAGGCAGCCTCTTTATACAGGCTTCATCACGCCGGGTGACCACACCAGTCTTGCCAGCTTCTTCTCCATCAGCTCACTGTTATTGCTGTGAACAATGGCATCATCCCTGGTGATCAGCTTCTGGCGGTACAGATCGATCAGACTGTTGTCCATGGTGACCATGCCTTCCTCCTGGGAGGTGGCGATCACATTGTCGATCTGGTGAATCTTGGACTCACGGATCAGGTTGCGGATGGCATTGTTAAAGAACATGATCTCAAAGGCCGGATGCTCCTTGCCGTCAGTGCCTGGGATAAGCTGCTGTGAAATAACTGCCTGCATGACCATGGACAGCTGGGTGCGTACCTGCTGCTGCTGGTTGGGCGGAAAGCTGTCAATGATACGGTCAATGGTATTGGCCGCTCCCACCGTGTGGAGGGTGGAGATCACCAGATGGCCTGTCTCCGCCGCTGTCATGGCAGTCTTAATGGTCTCCTCGTCCCGCATCTCCCCTACCAGGATCACATCCGGCGCCTGACGCAGGGCTGCCCGGAGTCCTGTCACATAACTGTCCGTATCGGTGACGATCTCCCTCTGGGTCACCACGCTGAGATTGTGGCGGTGCAGATACTCAATAGGATCCTCCAGCGTGATCACGTGGGCATTCCTTGTGCGGTTGATCTCGTCAATGATGCAGGCCAGTGTGGTGCTCTTGCCGCTGCCGGCCGGTCCGGTCACCAGGACAAAGCCCTTGGTCATACGGGCGATCTCAATAACCTTTTTGGGGATATGCAGGCTTTCAAAATCCGGCAGATCAAAGGTAATAACACGGATAATGGCAGCCAGAGACCCCCTCTGGCGGAACACATTGGCACGGAACCGGGACAGTCCCGGAATAGCCATGGAGAAATCGTCGTCTCCCAGACGCAGAACCCGGTTCATATCCCGGTCTCCCGCCAGATAATAGAATTCCTTGATGATGCTCTCCATCTCCTGGGGGAAAATCTTGTCAGTGCCATAATTGATGATTCTCCCTCCCACCCGGTAGGCCGCCGGCATACCAGGGATCAGAAAAATGTCTGCTGCTTCATTCTCCACCGCGGTCCGGAGGATCTCTTCGATCTTCATAGTATTCTTTCCCTCCTGCTACATCTGACCGTCCCATACCTTCATGGACTGGTCAATCTCATATTCTTCCCGGTTGTACACCTTCCAGGTCAGGATCCGGCAGGCTGCCTCTTCCCAGTCTGCCTGCACCCGGATCTGCAGGGCCTGACCTGCATGCATGGCGATCTCCGTGGTGAACACATCCTCCGAACGGTCATAATAATCCTTCCATTCCTCTGTCACTGCTGCTTTCAGACTCTCTGCCCGTTTCCCCTCACCAGATGCCTGCCGGATACTGGTATCCAGCTGTCTTAAAAATTCGCTGCCCAGGCTGTCTGCCCGGTAATACTCCTTCACTGCCTCCGCATTCCGGTCGGAAAGCAGGGAATCGCTTTTTGCGTTGCCCAGGGACAGAAGACTGAACGTCGCCAGACAAAGCACGATAAATATTACGATCAGAGTCGAACTGCCGATATTGGCCTTCCGACGGATCTCCTGACTTGCCATATCATGTCCTCCTTCTAATCCTGCCCCAAAACATACCTGGAGGCCTCCAGAGTAAAGAGAGGATTTCCTGGTGCCGATGACCGCATCAGGTCTGCATAGTACCCGATGACCACCTCCATCTGCTCCAGCTCCCCATCGCCGCCGGACAGCCTGAGAGTCCCATAATAGGTGACCTCCATCTTCCCGGCATATTCTTCCGGAACCGGATTCCAGTTCTTATCCCAGTATATCCCATACAATGTCTGGGGATCACCGGTTCCATAGGGATACATCTCCATCCGCTTTGTAAGACCTTCCATATCCTCTGCCTTCCAGATCTCCACCACCGTCTGGGCCGCGCTGACCGCATTGTTGGAGTCCTTGGCCAGACGGCTCATATGATCTGATTTGGCAAAAGCCAGGATGCAGGTGGACGCACAGAGCATGAAGAAGAAAACCGCGACAATCATCTCCATCAGAAACAATCCGGAACTACTTTTTCTATTCATCATTCTCCTCCGTACTCCGGACCGCCAGCATCAGCCTGCCGCCTCCCTCTCCTGCGGTCTCAATCTTTAAGAGGCTGCCTTCCCGGGAGAAGGAAAGGCCCTCGCATTCCATGATCTCGATCCCGTCACTAAGCCCCAGACCACTGTCCACGCTGGTGAACAGCTCCCGGATACTTCCGTCGTAATAGTAGATCCAGCTCAAATACTCATCGCCCTCCAGCACCTGGCGCAGCTCCAGAACCGATGTCCCGTCAATCTCCTGGACATGGATCCCGCCGGCCTGGTCTCCCTGGCGGACCTTATTGGCAATATACTGCAGCGCCACACTTCCGGTGTAATTGTCCGCCATGCGGGCGCTGATATTCTCATACACCTTTCCACCGGTCAGAACGGTAAAAAGTGCACACAACACAAACACCAGAAAAAGCAGCATGGTAAACAAGGTACCTGCCACCTGCCCTTTCCGCTCAGCCTTCTGCGGCATGCTCTCCCCTCCCTATAAAATCCTACGGCTCCTCCACCGGAATCACGGTAATATCCGGCATCAGGTTGGAGGCAAATCCGCTGTAGAATACGTTGTACCGCTCCTCGTCGATCTGGATCCCATACCGCTCCTCTAAGTACGCTACGCTTGGAGGATAACGCCCCTCAATGGCATAGCACTGGACACAGGCCCTTGTGATGCCCTGCCTCAGTGTCTCTGCACCCTCCGTCTCGGCCCGGTGCAGGAGGGAGGTGACTCCATTGAGAAATATACCGACCACGATTCCGAATGCTGCCGCAGCACCGATACAGCCAGTCACGAATTTCCAGTCCATCTTCCGCTTCATATCTGTCACGACTTTCCAAGCTTGTTCGCTTATTTCTATATAAAAGGATCAGCCGATTCCTGCCAGAACACCTGCCAGAGGCAGCATGACAGACAGGAGGATCAGGCCTACCACGATCGCCAGAACCGCCACCATAGTGGGCTCAATCCGGGCGATCATATTGTCAATGGATGCATCCGCCTGCTGCTCATAGTCGCCGGATATATCAGCCATCACATCATCCAGCCGTCCGCTGCGGGTACCGATCTTGATCATCTGCACATGGAAGCCGCTGAACAGTCCGGTCTTTTTCATGGCCTCAAAATAAGGGGTTCCTATCTGCAGCTCCTCGGCACATTCGTGGATGGTCTTTGCGATCTTCTGGTTGTTGACCAGCTCCTCCGCAAGCTCCATCCCCTTCTCTAACTCCATACCGCTTTTCAGGGTCAGGGCCAGGACGGAGGTAAAACGCCGCTGGGCCACCATAAGGGCAGTCTTATTATTGCGCTTCACCCACTCCTTCACCTTCTCTGCCCAGCCGAAAGAATGGCCGGAGCCGGAGGCTACTGCTGCGGCGGCTGCCACCACAGCCACCACGGCAAACACTACCAGCGCTGCCCCACTGAAGATCCCGCCGAAACGGGAAGCCGCCAGGGACAAGGGGGACAGCTGAACCCCCAGCTGGGAATATACCTGCTCAAAGATGGGCATGACCTTTGTGAACAGTACAAACAGCACCACCAGAAGCATGGCACACATCATCACCGGGTAGGTAATGGCATTGCGGATATTCTTGGCCATCAGGTATTCTTTCTCATAGTAGACAGAAAGCTCCTCCATCATCTGGTCCAGGGTACCTGTCTGCTGCCCCAGCTTCGCCATCTTCACCACATAGTCCGGAAATCCCCCCGCCTTCTCCAACGCCACATAGAAGGGACTGCCAAGCTCCACCTCCTCGGAAAGGTCCTTAAGGAGCTTTTTCTCCCGGTCACTGGAAGCATCGTCCGCCATAATGGAAAGCCCTTCATCCAGAGGCACTGCCGCCTTCAGCAGCAGGGATACCTGCAGACAGAAGGCGGACAGCTCCCGGCCCGAATAAATACTCTCTGCTTTTTCTTTCATTTCCTTCCTCCATCTATGTAGATCATGAACTGTTATGATCAATAGGAATATTTTGCCTGATAGTTGGAAGCGTTGCCGATGTATTTACGGATCTGCTCGCTCTTGCCGCCGGAGGACATGAAAGTGGGATCCATCAGGGACCACTGCTGTCCGTCGAAATAGATGGCATTGTCCACCCAGCCTACATTGGTGATATAGACATTCACCCAGGCATGGTACGCGCTTCCTGTATAGCCCACCACCAGCTTGGTGGGAATGTTCTGGGTCCGCAGCATGGCAGTCATAAGAGCCGCATAATCAAAGCAGATCCCTGTTCTTGCAGCCAGAACCGCGTCAATATTGGGCAGATAGCCGCTCTGGACAGACTGGGCCTTAGCCACGTCATAGGTCAGATTGTCTACCACAAAGTGGAACACATTGGTCACGATCCCGATCTCATCAGCAGCACCGGCTGCCACCTCGGCACCCTTCTGGACTGCCGCGTTGCCTTCGGAGAAATTCACATACTGGTTGGGATACAGAAACGGCAGGAACTGGTCCGCCATACTCACGGAAAGGTCCTTACTGAAGATCTGGGCATACTGGTTGCCGGATACATTTTCAAAAACCTTCACAGAGTAGGTGCCATCCCCCTCGGAGAACGGGAATACCTCATAGGCATCACGGGCATTGAGATCGTAGGTGTAGGTAACCGCCCCCTTGGTGATCTGAACCTTGATCCTTTCTTTGCCGCCGCTATAACGGATCATCACATAGCCCTGGGATATATTGGAGGCATCCACCAGAACCTTACCATTCTCATAGGTCGTGGTTCCGCTGGCCGTCGGCACCCGCACATTGGCCGCTTCGGCCGTAAGGGTCATGGGAGATGCCACAGTCAGAAACGCCATGGCAAATGCTGCCGCCACTGCCCATCCTTTTCTTAACAAACTGCTTTTTCTCATCATCATATCTGTTCAACCTCACTTTCCATAATTGCTGAAGTAACAGTTCAGACACCCCATGAACTGTTACTTCATATTGCCTGCGTCTCATAAGAGACGCTGCCTTACAATCTCATAGGCCAGCACACCGGCTGCCACGGATGCATTGAGGGAATCCAGATTCCCTTTCATAGGAATGGCTGCCATCATGTCGCAGCTTTCCCGCACCAGCCTGCTGACGCCGCTGCCTTCATTGCCGATGACCAGCCCCACCGGCCCGGTCAGATTCAGCCGGTACATCAGTTCCCCGGCCATATCCGCGCAGACGAACCACATTCCTTCCTTCTTCAGGCTCTCAATGGCCTGGACCAGATTGGTAACCTTGGCCACGGGGGTATAGTTCAGCGCCCCGGCCGAAGTTCTGGCCACCGTAGCCGTCAGCCCCGCAGCCCGGTGCTTGGGGATGATAACCCCGTGGGCGCCTGCCAGATTGGCTGTACGGATGATGGCACCCAGGTTGTGGGGATCCTCAATCCCGTCCAGCAGGAAGATAAAAGGGTTCTCGCCCTTATCCCTGGCTGCCTGGAGGATATCCTCCACTGCGGCATAGCTGTAGGCTGCCGCCACGGCGATAACCCCCTGGTGTCTGCCGGTCTCTGACATCTGGTCCAGACGCTCCTTTGCCACGTACTGGATGACCGTGTCATGTTTTCTCGCTTCTCTTGTGATACTAAGGACCGGTCCGTCCTTGCACCCGTCCTGGACAAACAGCTTATCCACCGTCCTGCCGGAGCGGAAAGCCTCCAGAACCGCGTTGCGTCCCTCTATGGTCAGTTCTTCATATCTCATACCAGTTCTCCCATTTTTTCCAGACCGTCGTGCACCAGCCGGAGCAGGCGGTCATAGCGGCCTGCCAGATACAGATACCCCACCAGTGCCTCAAAGCCTGTAGCGGCACGGTAATCAGCCATGGTAGCATGCTTGGCCATGGTGACGGTCTTGGCATTGCGGCCTCTCTTGTATACAGCCACTTCCTCCTCCGTCAGTTCCTCCTCCAGCACATGCACCAGCTCTGCCTGGGTATGGGCCTTCACCAGTTCCGCGCTCCGTTTGTGCATCTTGGACACCTGCATGCTGCCGGCATTGACCACCTTGGTACGGACCAGCAGCTCATAGACCGCGTCACCGATATAGGCCAGCACCAGGGGTGAATAGGTGCGAAGGTCAATCTTTTGCAGTTTCAGCTCGTAGGCCATGAGCTGCGCAAAATCCGGGGACGGCGCCGTCGGCAGTCCCTGAATAGTTCCGGTATCCGAACCAGACACTGCCGACAGCGGGCTGTCTGCCCCTTCCGCCACCGCCTGTCTTATGCTCTCTTCCATTTTACCCCTTCCCTGGTATCCTCCAGAACGATCCCCATATCCAGAAGCTGTTTACGGATCTGGTCGGCCAGGGCAAAATTCTTCTCTTTTCTCGCCTGCTGGCGGGCAGCGATCATGGACTCGATGTCCTCGTTTAGAGCCTCCTTCTTCCGCTCGGTCAGAATGCCCAGAACATCGCAGAGCTTCACAATAGTGGTCTTCATGAAGTCCACATAGGCCCTGCTGCTCTCCTCTGCTGCCGTGGCATTGGCCAGCTTCACCAGCTCGAAGACGGCGGAGATGGCATCTGCCGTATTAAAATCATCCTCCATAGCGGCCTCGTATTTGGCCACCAGCCCCATGGCCGTCTCATGGTTTTCCTTCTCTTCATCCCTTAATACCTCGCCGGATGCCTTCACTCCGGCATCTGTAAGGCGCTCCACGGCGGTAATGATACGGTCCAGACCGCTGCGGGAAGACTCCATAAGCTCCCCGCTGAAATTCAGGGGGCTGCGGTAGTGGGCGCTGAGCATGAAGAAGCGCAGCACCTGCAGGTCGTATTTCTCACTGATCTCCCGGACCGTGAAGAAATTCCCCAGGGATTTGGACATTTTCTTATTGTCAATATTCAAAAAAGCATTGTGCATCCAGTAGGTGGCAAAGGGCTTTCCATTAGCCGCTTCGGACTGGGCGATCTCATTCTCATGGTGGGGGAAGATCAGGTCCTCGCCGCCTGCATGGATGTCAATCTGCTCCCCCAGGTACTTCTTTGACATGACCGAACACTCAATGTGCCAGCCGGGACGGCCCTCACACCAGTCCGACTCCCAGAAGGGCTCCCCCTCCTTTTTGGGCTTCCAGAGCACAAAGTCGGAAGGCTCCTCCTTGCCCTCCTCGCCGGTCACCTTGATCTCCCGGAAACCGGACTGGAGCTCATCCAAGTTCTTGTGGGACAGCTTGCCGTAGTCTCTAAAGGATTTGGTACGGAAATATACGGTGCCGTCATCTGCTACATAAGCATGCCCCTTGTCGATGAGGGTCTGGATCATCTCCAGCATCCCCTGGATCTCCTGGGTGGCCTGGGGATGGGTGGTGGCCGGTTTCACATTCATGGCCTCCATATCCTTCCTGCACTCGGCAATGTAGCGCGTGGATATGGCGTCGGAATCCACGCCCTCCTCTATGGCTTTCTTGATGATCTTATCATCCACATCGGTAAAATTCGATACATAATTCACATCATAGCCTTTGTACTCAAAATATCTGCGCACCGTGTCGAAGACGATCATGGGGCGGGCGTTGCCGATGTGGATATAGTTGTACACCGTGGGGCCGCACACATACATCCGCACCTTTCCCGGCTCCAGAGGCACAAACTCCTCCTTGGTTCTGGATAATGTATTAAATATCTTCATGGTTTTCTCCTTCTACATTCTATGTATACGCGGCGGTATCCGCCACGGATCATTCCTCCCCGCACCCCGGACAGCCGGACATCAGACTGCCTTGCTCACTGCGGCAGCCCGGACACTCACAAGCCTGCATCCGGTCATCGGGACACAGATCCTGAACCCTGGCCAAAAGGGCAATGGCCTGGGAAGCGATCCCCTCGCCGCTGCCGGTAAAGCCCAGCCCCTCCTCTGTGGTTGCCTTGATGCTGATCTGGTTCACCTCCAGGTGAAGGGCCCGTGCAATATTCACCGCCATCTGCGGACGATAAGGCGCCAGCTTGGGTCGCTGTGCGATCACCGTGGCGTCAATATTCTCAATAATATATCCTTCCTCTTCAAGAAGCTTTCCTACCTTTTCCAAAAGGGTGATACTGGATATCCCCTTGTATTCCGGATCCGTATCCGGAAAATGCTGCCCGATATCTCCCAGGGCGGCTGCCCCTAAAAGGGCATCCATAATGGCATGAACCAGCACATCCGCGTCCGAATGGCCCAGCAGTCCCTTCTCATACGGCACCACCACACCGCCCAGAACCAGTTCCCTGCCCTCTGTCAGACGATGAACGTCATATCCCTGTCCAATCCTCATGGCATCTGTCTCCTTCCATTCCCAAATAGTCCCCGCTGCCACTCACGTCTCCCGGGATCCCGCCTGCCGCGGGCCCCTCGGCCCTGTGAAAAGGACCGGGTAAGAAGCCGCTTATGTACGGGCACAACGTATCTTCTTATTCTCGTGGACTATACCACCATCCGGATCTTGCGTCCAATACACCTCAAATGAATATCCTTCTGGCTGAAGCAGTTCTCCCCGTCTGTATGGACAGCTACCGGGGCCTCCATATGGATCTGAAGCTCCTGGCATTTATAGAAACGGACACCTCTGTGGCGGCCCATCCGCCCAAACAGTGCATCTGCCATAATCGGGAACAGCTGACTCTTGACAGAATTGTGCACTACACATACTTCCAGAAACCCGTCACTGCCATCGGCTGCCGGAGCCAGCCTGAATCCGGCCCCCTCAAAGGGGTGGATATGGGCAGATATAAAGTAGATGTGGTTGAACTCGATCCGTCTGGTTCCGTCCAGCACCAGATAGCCCTTCACCGGAATAGCACAGAATATATGGAAAAGGACTCTCAGAATGTAGTCCAGCCGTGCCGGAAGCCGCGGCCCTCTGCCGCGGTACTCCTGGGTTGTCAGAACGTTCTGACACACCTGGGCATCCAGGCCGATACCACTGCTGATCATGAAACGCCTGTGAACCGGTTCCTCACATTCATAGGACAACACGCCATAATCAAGCTGCCGGATCACCTTGGCATCCACGATCCTCCTGAGGCAGCGTGCCGGATCCCTCGGCAGCCTCAGGCTCCTGGCCAGATTGCTTCCCGTGCCTGCCGGAATGTACCCAAGAGTGATCTGGCCGCGAAAGGACATTCCATTGATAATCTCATTCAGTGTCCCGTCACCGCCCACTGCGATAAGTGTCTTTGGCTCTGTCCCCTGTCCGGTCAGCTCTGCCGCGATTCGGGCGCCATCTCCGGTCTTCTCTGTCATGACCATTTCGTACTCCAGCCTGGTGTGCTGCAGGCGTCTCTCCAGTCTGTTCCATATCCTTTCCCCGCGCCCCCTGCCAGCTTCTGGATTCACGATAAAATAATACATGGAAACCTCCAAAAATTTTCTACAATAGAGTATACCATAAAAACAGAAAAACACCTACGAAAATTTCTATAAATAGACAAGAGAGCCACATATCCGTAAACAGCAGCAGTCATTCAGAAACAGAAAAGAACCAGCCGCCCTGCTGGTTCTCCCCCCAAAACCTTCTCTTACCCGAGCACCTTCTGACGCACCGGTCTTCGTCCGGACGCATAAGCGCTTCCGTAAACAAACGGATACACCGCATAGGCCAGCAGCACAGCCCCGGCCACATCCATCACGGAATGCTGCTTCAAAAATACCGTGGACATACAGATCAGCACCATCAGCACAAAGGATACCTCCCTGACCAGCCTGTATTTCCGAAGCCGCTCACTGCGAACCACTGCCCAGTGGACACCGACGGAATTATACACATGAATACTGGGAAACACATTGGTGGAAGTATCCGCCATATGAATCATGTGTACCAGCCGACAGAACAGGTTCTTCTCCGGATCCACCGCCGTCCGCAGATCTGTCCCGTTGGGAAAGAAGGTACAGACGGCCAGACAGATCGTCATACCGGCAAACAGGAAGCCGCAAAACCGGTAATAGTCCTGCCGGTCGGCAAAGAAAAAGTAAACAAAGGCCCCACCTACATAAAAAAACCACAAAAGGTACGGAACAATAAAAAACTCATTAAACGGAATGGCATCGTCCAAAGCGACATGCATATTGGTATAATCCTTCTGAACACTTCGTTCCAAATAAAAGAACCATGGCAGATAAATCAGCCAATAGCATAAAAGCCAGGCGTGCCTGTATTTTTTTGACAGCTTTTTCACTTGACACCCCTTCTTTCAATTTTCAAACGGATTATAGCACACTCTTTCCAGAATCACAAGCATGTTTAGAAAATGTTCAAACTTTCGTCAGATTCGGTGTAAGAGTTCAGATCTCCCTTGAACTGTTACAATTCGGTTACATGTTTTTGAATCCATCCGCAACGGTCAAGCTTCTGTATTGCTGGTGATCATGACTTTATTATATGCTGTTTTCCATAAAATAAACCTGTGGTCTGAACTTCCAGCCGCAGGTCCGTTTTTTATAACAGGAATAATGGTATTTAAGTGGGATTTTGCTTTATAGGACGCAATTTCTTATAAAGCAAAAAAGCCTCAACTCCCGATCATTCAGAATGTTTGAGACTTTTACAGTAGCGGAAGGGAGATTCGAACTCTCGACACCACGGGTATGAACCGTGTGCTCTGGCCAACTGAGCTATTCCGCCATATAAGATTGTCAGCCCTTACTCAAGACTGCTTACATAGTATACGTCTTATTGTTTCAATTGTCAATACTTTTTCTACAATTTTTTTATTTTTTTGTAACAGTTCAGACAGGTCTATGCTCTTGCTGCGCTGACCGTACGAAAACGTAGTGATCAGAGGGCATCTGCCCTCCCCCATAAACAATAACCACAACAGAGCTTCCTGATCCCCGTACTCCGGGAACGCAGGAAGCCCCATATCTGTCCGGTTCTGTAAAACACGCTCTAATTGAACCCGAAGAACTTCTGGCTGATCTTATACCCGGCGATGGATACGCTCCTGCCGCTCTTTCCCGGCAGATTCATGCTCTGGCCCAAAAAGCCCCAGCGCAGACGCAGATATAAGGGAAGATCCATCTTCCTAAGGTACTCCCACAGTTCCTTCTTCTTGGCCATGTTTTCCTCGGACTGGGAACGGATAGCCAGGATTGAGGAGATCGTCATCATGATCTCCAGATACCGCACCATATAGTGACGCAGCTTGTTGTTGGTGATCTTGGCTTCATGGTAATATCCCAGCATCAGCTTGGTGACCTTGATCTGCTGGTCGATCCGCCCGATCATGATCTGCTCATTCACAGACTGATCCTCACGTCCAATATAATAACGGTAGAAATTCACATCCAGATAGTATATGGTCTTCACAAAGGGAAGAGGCTGGAATACAAAAATATTGTCCACATAAAAGGTATGCTTTGGAAGCTCCAGACTGCATTCCCGCAGCATCTCTGTCCGGTAGACCACAGAATGCATCAGAATATACTGTCCCAGGATAAAGACCTTCACATCCTTCCATCCCATAAGCTCCCGTTTGGGAAGGGCTGTCCGGTACTGCATGACACGCTTATGTCTGGCTCCCTGCTTCTCATAGACAAAATTTGTTACCAGCATATCCAGAGTATCTTCCCCCATGACAAACCGGCGCAATGTCTCCAAGACCTCTTTATAAGCATCGGCATTCACCCAGTCATCGCTGTCCACTACCTTGAAATAAATGCCCGTAGCCGCCCTGAGTCCGGCATTGACCGCCTCCCCATGGCCACCGTTCTCCTGGTGGATGGCCCGGCAGATTCCCGGATACTTTGCCTCATATTCATCTGCAATCTCCCCTGTCCGGTCCCTGGCAGAGCCGTCATCCACAATCAGGATCTCCACCTCATCCCCGCCTGGAAGAAGGGATTCGATGCAGTTTCTCATATAGGCCTCCGAATTGTAACAAGGTATTGCAATCGACAATAATTTCATATCTTTGTCTTCCTCTCTTAGTTTAAAACCTGCACCATGACCACGGAGGTCAGATTCACCAGCCCGTGGAACAGATACGCCCCGCAAAGCCCCCCATACCATTCATAGCAGAATGCCAGCTCCAGCCCGACCAGAAAGGCATAGATCCCCTGGGGAACATTGCCATGAAAAATCCCAAAATACAAAGCAGACAAAAGAGCCGCAGCCCAGAAGGGCATAACACTTCGCAGACTGGCAAATGCGAATCCCCGGAACACCAGCTCCTCAGCCAGAGGGATCACCACCACGGTACTGGCTACCTGCATGGCAAAGGAAGGCTGGAACAGAATCCGGCTCACCTGGTCGTAGGCAGAGGTGTCCAGGTTCATAAGGGCCACCAGAACATTGAGAACCACGCAGCTGACCATAGCCGCCGGAACCAGCAGCAGCCACATCACAGGAGGCTGTCCCCCGTTCCCGGCCCTCCGCTTAAGAACCTGCGGACGGATGAGCCACCAGTAGCCGGTCCCCAGGCTCAGGGAAGCCAGGGCCGCTGCCATGGTCATGATTACCAGGCTGTACCGGGATACAGCCGGCCCCAGAACCAGATATGCCAGCATGAAAACACCCCAGGATATCCCCTCATAAATGATCAGGGGCATTACCAGGGAAGCAGTCACAGCCAGGGCACATCTCCATCTTCTGTTCATTGGATCCTGACACCTCCGTTGTCTTACCTTATCTTCTGGTGCTATACAGCTGCCAGAAACATTCTGGTAACATTATGAAATAATTCCAGGCATCCGGCTCTCTTTACTCCGTGAACATAACATGTCAGATACCCCTTGAGCTGTTACCCGTGAACATTAACTAACATGCATAGTATAGCACAAACCGGTTGCTTTTTTCCACTAAAAACACTATAATCTTTCTATAGAAAGTAACAGTTCAGACAAGCCGCCTTCCTTCCCCCGGAAAGTACTGTGGGCAGGAAGCCCTAGAGCGTGTCTGAAAATTGCTTTCCGGTAGCTGTGCGCTCCACTTTGCGGGAGATTTTGCCCAAATGAACGCGGCGTAGTGGGCTACGTTAAGTGAATTTGGCCCAAATATACCGCGAAGTGGGACGTACAGATGGCGGGAATGAATTTTCAGACACGCTCTAGAGTGTGTCTGAAAATTGCTTTCCGGTAGCTGTGCGCTCCACTTTGTGGGGATTTGGCCCAAATGAACGCGGCGTAGTGGGCTACGTTAAGTGAATTTGGGCCAAATATACCGCGAAGTGGGGCGTGCAGATGCCGGGAATGAATTTTCAGACACGCTCTAGGCATCCGTCTGATGTCAAACCGGATCAAGAAAGCATTTACCCAAACAAAAAAGCACAAGAGGTAATAGAATATGGCTAAAAAAAGAATCGTACTGGCGCTTGGACATCTTGCCCTTGGTACCAACCTTCCGGAGCAGAAGGCCGCCGTGGCAGGAACTGCCAAAATGATCGCAGACTTTATCCAGGATGGCTGCCAGATCGCTGTGGTACACAGCAATGCACCCCAGGTCGGGATGATCCACACTGCCATGAATGAGCTTCCCAGATACCACCAGGAATATACCCCTGCACCTATGTCTGTCTGCTCTGCCATGAGCCAGGGCTACATCGGATATGATCTGCAGTGCGGGATCCGTTCCGAGCTTTTAAGGCGCGGGATCTACAAACCGGTTTCCACCATCCTGACCCAGGTAACCGTGGATCCTTATGACGAATCCTTCTACACTCCCATGAAAAAGGTCGGACGCTACATGACCCGCCAGGAAGCCGAAGCCGAGGAGGCCAAGGGCAATTATGTGGTGGATGTTGCCGGCAGGGGCTGGCAGAGAATCGTGGCTTCTCCGAAACCTGTGGCCATCGTGGAGATCGATGCCATCCGCGCCCTTCTGGACGCCGACCAGATCGTAATCTCCTGCGGCGGCGGCGGTATCCCTGTCCTGGAGCAGGGCAGCAACCTTAAGGGTGCCAGCGCTGTCATTGAGAAGGACCTGGTAAGCGGACTTCTGGCCAAGGAGATCGACGCCGATATACTGATGATTCTCACCAGCGTGGAGCACGTTTCCTTAAACTACGGCACCGTTGCCCAGACCCCGGTCACAGAGATGACTGTCGCAGAAGCCGAGAAATACTGCCGGGAGGGACATTTCGAAGCATCTTCCATGCTGCCCAAGATTGAGGCCTCCGTCAGCTTCATCAAGGCAGGTAAGGGCCGCAGCGCCGTCATCACTTCCCTGGATCATGCCCTGGAGGCCATAGAAGGGAAGGCAGGCACCGTCATCCGCTGACCGCCGCAAAACATGCCCCGTAAACAGTAATAAATGATCTGTCCTGACCAGGAATATCTTCCTGGTCAGGACAGATCATATTTACCCGCAGTCCGTATTCCTTCACCATACGTCCATTGATCCGCAAACTGTCTGCTGTCTTATCCGAACTGCACAACTTCTTCTATAGGCTCCGCCGGTACCACATGCTCTGCATACAGCACAGGGCCTTCGCCTCCATAGTCCTTCCAGTACTCCACAGCGATTTTTGCCCGCACCTTCACCCACTGCCTTGTCTCCAGATTCCGTGCTTCCCTGGCCTTGCATACATAGCCCAGGAATGTCATATCATCGGCACAGCAGGTCATGGCCATGCGCCCCGGCACAAAATAATTCTTCGGAAATTCCGGAGACTTTAACACCATAGCCGTGAACTCCACTACTTTCCCTTCATAGCGCTCCGGCTTATCCATACAGTCAATATACCAGATCCCATAGGCCTCCGGACTGATTTCCACCACATCCGCCTTGAGATCATAGGGAAGATCCTCCTCGGAGATCTCATTGATCTCTCCGTTCTCATCTTCAAAGATGATATCACATCTGGTGTTCATGGATTTGAGCATCCGTTTGTAACGTTCCAGATCCTCGATCCCGTCGCAGCGGTTGCAGATGATCATCTCCGAGTTGCGAACCATGGCGGCCAGCAGAGATTTCATGTTTTTGACATACAGCTCAAAGGTGGACATATCAATAATGGTAATCTGCTGATAGACCGTCCAGTCCTTGGGAATACGGAAATCATCCTGGTTCCACATACCATTCCACTCAATCAGCACCCGTTCCGGATTGTGAAGAAGCTCCAGCTCCGTCAGCCGCTGGGGACTGATATCGTCGATGCTGTCCACATAGACTACTGATGTGTTGGTGTCTTTAAGAAGCCCGTCGTCGTACTCCGTATCTCCTTCCTCACACACAATCAGCAGAGTCTTCCCCTGGGTCTGGAAATAGTCCTGCTCCATGGTGAAGGAGAGAAACTCAGTCTTGCCAGCCTCCAGAAATCCATTGATGAGAAATACTGGCATAATATCGTCATCTATCATCGGTCCCATAGCCTTTCCCTGGCCTTTCTATCTGTTATTACAGAATCTATTCCAAAACAGCTCCGAATGCCTGCTCCAGCTTCTCTGTTTTCAGGCCGGAACCGATCACACAGATCTTCCCGGTGTAATCAGGTGCTCCGGTGCGGATCTCATACTCCTCGGGAACCAGATCAAAATAATACCACTCCCCTGATGTCTCCCCTGACAGCATGCCTTTGGCTCTCAGGATATCCCCATAGTTCTCCCCATAGGCAAGCTCCTCCAGCACTGCCTCCAGCTTCTCACGGCTGCAGGACGCTGTGGTCTCATGGCCCCAGCTGCTGAACACATCATCTGCATGATGATGGTGATGGTCATGGTCATGACAGCCGCAGTCACAATCTGGGCCGTGGTCGTGGTGAGTGTGGACTTCAGGTCCGTGATCATGGCGATCGTGGCAGTCATGACCATGATCGTGGTGATCGTGGTCTTCATGGGCATGATCATGGTGGCCGTGGCCTTCATGGCCATGGTCATCGTGACCTTCGTGGCAGTGATCATGATCGCGGTGATCGTCGCCTTCATGGCCGTGATCGTGATGGTCGTGAACTTCATGACCATGATCGTGGTGGTCGTGAACTTCATGACCATGAT
>CAJTOW010000023.1 GCA_910577655.1 uncultured Lachnospiraceae bacterium
TGGGTCCTTTTTTTAGCAGATTTCTGCAAGCTTAGAGTTTCTGCATCCGAAACCCATGATTTTCTTTTCTCAAATATGGAACAGATTAAACAACCCCAGGGTAGCAACGACAGCCACAGACACCGGAATGATAATCGCTACTGGTATCATCCAGCTGGAGAGCTGATCCTTCACCTTCAGATCCGGACAGCCTGCAATGGTCATGGCTCCGCCAGTGGAGAAGGGGGATACAGAGGAACTCATGGCCCCGATAAAAATGCAGGAAAACAGCATAACCGGGTTCAGCCCCAGATTGGCAGACAAGCCCTCCACCATAGGATACAGAAGGGGACATACTACTCCCGTGCCACTGGAGAAGAAGCTTAAAAATGCCGCAAATCCTACCAGCGCCGCCGGTACGAACATCTTTGGGATACTGTTGCTCATGATATTGGCTATGGCATCCGTCATGCCTGCATCCTTGGCTATGCCAAGAAGCATGGACATTCCCGCAATCAGGATCAGGGTATTCATGGGAATCTTCCGGATTACCTCTTTCTCATCCCCCAGTTTCATAAAGACAGAACAGATTGCCGCAAATACCATCACCGACTGGGGCTGGCACAGAGCCGCAACCCGGGAAACAAACGGGGTCTTCACCCAGGTATTGAGAACGGCCGGAATTACCATGGCAACCAGGGCCACCAGCAGCAGAACCAGCTGTTTTTTCTGAGTCGGATTGAATTTTTCCGGTTTCTTCACGTCAACCCGCTCTGCCTTGTAGCCCTTAAAAATGATGTAACAGACTGCAATAACCAGCAGCTGCTTGATGCAGGCGTTGATCCATACATAATAGCTGATCTGGGTGGCGTTTTCTACATAAGCCGTCCCTTCAATCAGGCTTTTGGAGATCACGCCACCGAATCCATTGATGGGGTTGTCCCCTCCGATGGTAGTGGCACAAGCCACGGCAATGGCCAGAAGAACCGGATGAATCCCAGCGCTCAGTCCAATGGCAAACGCAAGGGGCCCGATAATCGCCGGTGTGGATGCACCTGCTCCCAGAAATGCCACCACCGCGCACACTACAGTAATCACCCAGGGAATCAGCTTCGCATTTCCATTGAGGGCATACAAAAGATTCTCTGCCAGCAGATCCATCGTGCCGTTGTTGGTAGCATAATTAAAAAACAACGCAATTGCCAGCAGATAGAAAACAATACTGGTGGGCCAGTAGCTGATCACCGTAGACACCTTTCCTCCGTCCACCAGCAGAACCCCGATCAGAAAAGCAAATCCCATAGCCACAATTCCCGCGTTTACCTTAAACTTCCAGCCAATAATAATTGCCAGCACAATAGCAATCAAAGAAATGGTTAATGTCATATTTCCTCCTTACAATAATGATGTAAACTTCCCAATATCATCTACTGTCTCCAGGTTTTTCACCACCTGGATCATCTGTTCCATCCGTTCCCCGGACACCGGAATCAGACTGTGTTTTGCGCAGGCCCGCAGTTTCTTCTCCAGTTCCTCAAAGGAGGTATCCCCCACGGCAGCTCCTTCCTCCGTGTAGAAATAATGGAAGGCTTCTCCTCTGGCATATATGGTCACATCCGTGTTCATTCCCTCTGTCTTCCCCCAGCTTTCCACAGTCTCGTGGGTAAATCTGGCAGCCAGACCAAGAACCTTTTCATCCGAAAATGCCTCCGGCAGAAAATCATCCAGGGTCACATCCTTTCGGACCAGAGCCACGGAAGCCGTGTAGGGGATGCTGAATTTCCCGATGATTGAGGTGGACGGCGCCTTGCGGATTTCCTCCGGCTCCACCAGCATCCGGTTTCGCTGGGATACCTTCACGTGAACCCTTTCAATCTCCTCTGGTCTGATGGAATGCTCTGCCGCCAGGGCCTTCACGGCTATGATAGCCGGATGTGTTCCGGCACAACTGGGCCACAGCTTAAAGTACAGACTTCCCGCATAATATCTTTCCCCAAGACCGTCCACCACCCGTTCCAGACTGCAGTTATCCCGGGCATATGCATGGTAAAAGCCCAGCTTTCCTTCCAAAGGCTCCTGGAATCCGTTAAGGCCCCGGGCTGCGATCTGGCCGCTAAGAACCGCATTCCTGGCAGAAAATGCTTCCCGGACAGACCGGACCACGGTTTTGGAATTGTTCATAAGCTCTGAACTGCAGGTCGTCTGGCACAGATTGAAGCTGAAGGCGTCCACAATCTGCTTCGGCGTCAGCTCCAAAAGCCTGCAGACCGCAGCCACCGCCCCATAAGAGGTGTAGACCGTGGGCATATAATACCCGTGTTTTTCCAGATCCTCATTGGCTCCCAGGGATATCCTGCAGGCCACCTCACTGCCCAGCACCAAAGCGGTCAGAAACTTCTTTCCGTCCACATTGCCAAGCCTTTCGGCTATTGCCAGTGCCGCCGGAAATGTAGACGCATTGGAGTGAACCACTGCATCCATCTGGGTATCCCCAAAATCCAGGGAATGGGCCATGGCACCGTTGGCAAAGGCGGCCCATCCTGCCGGAAGCTTTTTCCCGAAACCGATGACCGTAGCTTCCCCGGTTCCCTGACAGCTGTTCTCCACTGCCAGCTCCACGAAATCACGGCACCCGTCTCCCAGAGTCGCCGCTCCCAGGGTGATCCCCACCCCGTCCAACACCGATTTTTTCTGAGTCTCAAACACAGCTTTGGGAATATCCTCATAGTTTGTCCCCGCAATAAATTCTGCAAGCCGGTAACTGATCCCCATTGATTTCCCTCCATTCCTTGTTGAATTACTGTGGCTTGTTACATTTTTATCATCTTAGCATCTGTCGTTTATTTCCGACAATATTTTTAGTCAAAGCAGAAGGAATCTGTGCAGAACGCACATGACATTTTTAGAAATCTGTGCACGTGACACATTAGAAAGAGGCTTTGGACATCCGCCAGAACTCCGGCAAAACATGTGCATTTCAACCATATGATTTCCCACATCCCCTCTATATAATAGAGACAGATGCCGGAACCTGGCCTGTGTACCTGGCTCAGCCGGACAAAAAGATGCACCCCGTGAACAGTAGCTAATAAAAAGGAGAGGGAATTCATGTACGAGAGAATCGAACGGATCAAAAAACGTGTAATTGTAGATCACTATCCAATCTGTATTGAAAAATACCGTATCACCGCGGACGTACTGGAAGAGTCCAGGCATGATCCGGCCATGGTGCAGCGGGGTAAGATGCTGAAGGCTTATGCAGAGCGGATGCCCATTGCCATTGCTGATGATGAACTGATTGTGGGGCTGGGCGCATCCAAACCCATGGGACTGGAGATCGACCCCAACTACGGGATCTGGACCCAGGACGAAATCGACAGCCTGATTGAAGACGGTTATGAGATGTCCAGACAAGACCAGATGGACTTACAGGAGCTGAACCGCCACCACGATCCGGCCACCCAGATCGGTATGCAGGGAGATATTTTCTATGAACAGGAGGATGAACGGATCTTAAAGCTTCTCAAGGCCGGCCTGATACTTCCGCCCTGGAAGGACAAAGCCCAGGGGCGCGGTGTAGGCGGCGGCTACGCACAGAGCGGTCTGGGTCTTGGCCCCAGCCTGGTGCTTCTTATGGTGGATTACTCAAAGATCCTGGCAGACCGTTACTCCGCCCTGGCTGCCCAGATGGCAGAGAAAGAGACGGATCCGGTCCGCAGGGCCGAACTGACCGTCATCAGTGAGACCTGTGCGTGGATCCCCAGGAACAAGCCCCGCACCTTCCGGGAGGCCATCCAGTGCTTCTGGTTCCAGTTCCTTATGTTAAGCCCCAGCACTACCCTGCCGGGAGGCCGTTTTGACCAGTATATGTATCCGTTCTATGAAGCCGACCTGAATGCCGGACGCATCACCTGCGAGGAAGCGGTGGAGCTGCTCTGCTGTATGCGTTTAAAGGACATGGAGCTGAACCGCACTTCCGGAAAAAACAACCGCAAGAAAAATGCCGGACATGAACAAAGGATGATGACAAATCCTCCCTGTAGGGCGCCAGATCCCCCACTCCATACATAACCAGTTTTTCCCCCATACAGTACACTCCTTTCCGCAGGCTTTTTCTCCCACAGCTTCTATTTGTAAACAATGTCAACACATGGCTTCATTCTAGCAGAATCTCTTTTTATACAATATATTCAATCAATCCAATTATTTTTTCAAAAACATGTTCAAAATAAACATGGTCGGATCGTAACAGTTCTCGGGGTATCTGTACTGTTACGCCGGATCCTCTTGTGCTTGGCGCACATTTCCTGGCCCCCAGGCTGTGCAGCCTTTACAATTCGTGCAGGATCCCCATAAAATCCTTGCAAAATCCCCGGACACAGTGCTACGTTTAAGATATTACATGGATGAATATCCGCTGCCGGCTGTCCCGGCAGCCCTTTCAGAAACATTTACATGACAAAAAAGGAGGATCCCTACTATGACCGACCGCGTAAAACGCATGAAAGAAAGTCTCCACATCAGCAAATACCCTCTGTGCGTGGAGCTGTTCCGTCTTGCCAATGAATCCCTGGAGAAGACCGGCGGCGAGCCTATGCTGCTGCGCCGTTCCAAATTACATGCCAATATCCTGGACAATATTACCATCTTCATCGAGCCCGATGACCTGCTGTGCGGAAGCGGCGCTTCCAAGCCCTTTGGCCTGGAAATGCAGTATGAGTATGGCGTCTGGACCAAAGACGAGGTGGAAAGCTTAAAGAGCGAGATCTACACCATCACTCCCGAGGACGAGGAGGAGCTGTACCGCCTTAATGAACGCTTCGCAGGCAACACCGCCAACAGCAACCTGGTGGAGACCATGGGCAAATCCCTGGGACAGAATGAGCGGCTGTGGCCCTTTATGAAATCCGGCACCATCCTTCCTCCCTGGAAGGACCGTCAGGGCGGCTCCGGCGGCGGCTTCGCCATGTCCGGCTACGGCCTTGGCCCCGGCTTCTCCCTGGTAGCTGTGGACTACGCCCGTATCCTCAATGAAGGTGCCAGAGGTATCATCCAGGAGGCAAAACAGTGTCTGGCCAATCTGCGGTATGAAAGCGCAGATACCATTGAGAAACGGAACTTCTGGGAAGGCGTGGTCATCGTGTTCGAGGCCTGGGTCCGGTTCGCGGGACGCTACGCGGCTCTTGCCGATAAGATGGCTGCCCAGGAGAAGGATCCGGCACGCGCCGCCGAGCTAAAGGAAATGGCACGCATTTGCCGCAAGGTTCCCTACGAGCCTGCAGAAACCTTCCGGGAGGCACTCCAGAGTTTCTGGTTCACCTTCCTCATGTGCTGCCCCAGCCCCACCACCAGCGCGGGACGCTTTGACCAGTATATGTATCCCTTCTATAAAAAGGATGTGGAAGCGGGTATCATTACCGATGAGGAGGTTCTGGAGCTTCTGGAGATCATGCGCTGCAAATGCATGAAGATCAACCGTGTGTCCGGCAAGGCCAACCGGGCCAAGAACGCCGGTATGGCCAAGTGGTACAACTGGACCATCGGAGGCGTGAAGGCAGACGGAAGCGACGCAACCAACGAGCTTAGCTATCTTTTGCTGGAGGCTGCCCAGGATACCCACCTGCCCCATCATACGGTCACGGTCCGTGTCCATGCCGGCACACCCTTAAAGCTTATGATCAAGGCCCTGGAATGCGTCCGCAGCGGTATCGGTATGCCGGCTTTTGTGGGAGACGAAAGCTATATCAATTTTTTC
The DNA here is from genome assembly GCA_910577655.1 of uncultured Lachnospiraceae bacterium. GTDB lineage: Bacteria > Bacillota > Clostridia > Lachnospirales > Lachnospiraceae > Brotaphodocola. Next base: position 5,735 of record CAJTOW010000023.1, read on the forward strand.
ACCAGCCAGAGTCATGAAAACCGCCTTACCCTTGAAGAAGCCCGGGACTGGTGCTGTACCGGCTGTGTGGACGGCAATGTCCAGGCCCTGACCCGCACCCAGGTGGCCTGCTTCTTCATAATCCCCCAGGCAATGGATATCGCCCTGCATAACGGCTACTGCCGCTATACCAGGGAAATGGTCGGAAAGCCCGTGGGAGACGTGAAAGAAATGCAGTCCTTTGAAGAAATCAAAGAAGCGGTCTTTGAAGAAATCCGCTATCTGATGCGCATGGCCAACGAGCGGATCAATGTGGAAATGATCGCGGAAAAGGATCTGTTCCCGGATGTATTCCGGTCCAGCCTCATGAAGGATGGGGTAAAGACCGGCAAAGATATGTTCAACAGGAGATTTGATTTTGAAAACGGCGCCGTCCTGGGAGCTGTAGGTGCCGTCAATGCAGGCAACGGTCTATATGCCATGAAGAAGCTGATCTTTGATGAGAAGAAATATACCATGACCCAGCTTATGGAGGCCCTGGATGCTGACTGGGAAGGCTATGACGCCATGCGCAAAGACTTTATGGATCAGCCCAAATATGGCAACAATATCCCTGAGGTGGATGCACTGGTGGCAGACATGTACCAGCTCCATGCGGATACCTGCTTAAGCCTGCCATGTGTATACGGCGATTCCTTAAAGCCCAATGCCATCTCCATCTCCGCGCACCAGCCGGGCGGAGCTGTCACCGGCGCCACCCCGGACGGAAGAAAGGGCGGGGAAATCCTGGCAGACGCTTCCCTGTCACCGGCCCATGGCACTGACACCCACGGCCCCATTTCCGTGTTCCAGAGTGCCATGAAGGTGAACCAGGATCCCTACCAGGGTACCCTGATGAACATGAAGTTCCATCCCTCGGCCTTAAAGACCGAATCAGATCTGGCCAAGCTGGGAAGCATGATCCAGACCTATCTGACCCACGGCGGCAAGCATGTACAGTTCAATGTGGTGAATAAGGAAGAGATGGTGGATGCCAAAGACCATCCGGATGACCATCCGGAACTGGTAGTCCGGGTAGCGGGATACAGTGCTTACTTTACGCGGCTGACACCTGGAATCCAGGATGAGGTGATCAACCGGATGAATCATGAGCTGTAAGCTATCGCTTGCTCTCGTCCAATTTATTTAGTAAACTGAATGCAGAATTGCAGAACCGTCACCTGATGTATTGGTTAAGAGAAGGAGAATTGCAGATCATGTTGAATATCCGGTACCTGATAGATGCACTGAAAAATACCGTCCTTGAGCAAAGGACGGGCACCAGGGACTTAACTGATTTTCAGGGAATCATTCTGCTGAAAAACCAGTCAAAGCTTCTGGGTAATTATCTGTATGTAGGGATGCTTTCTGACGGGCTGCGTCTCCTCAAGCAGTGCCGCCCAGAGCTTCCGGTGACTATGTTTCTGTCTGCGGAAGATGTGAACCACGTACAGCTGCCTGACGGCACCATGCACAATCTGATTGTCTCCGCCCTGGATATTTTTGATATCTATAACCGGATCAATATTCTGGTTCAGAACTATCATCACTGGTCCCGCACCCTGCGGGAGGCCCTCTGCTCCGGCGCGGGCCTTCCGCTGCTTCTGGAAAAGGCTTCGGATATGCTCCAATGCCAGCTTTTTGTCCTGAATCCGGGCTTTAAGCTGATCGCTGGAAGCGGAAAGCTATATTTTGAGGAACCGGTGGGCCGGGAGCTTTCGGACAAGGGATATCTGTCCTATGAATCCTCCCTGGGCCTTCTGACCGGAGGCTCTGCGGCTTCCCCGGAAAATCCTTACAGGCAGATCGTCACACCTCTGGTCACCTACCATATCTGTGAGATCCGGCACAACCGCTATACTCTGGCCACCCTGCTGCTTCCGGCCCACCGGGATCTGGAGCATATTGACCTTCAGCACCTGCTTCTGGAGCTGGCCGGGATCACGGAGAACCTGCTGCTGGGCGATGAGGAGACCTTCCTCCAGCAGGACGCCCTGTGCGCCTCCTTTATCCAGGATATTGTGGAAGAACATCTGACAGATGCCACTGAGATCGAGAACCGTATTCAGTTTCTTCCTCATAAGGTAAAGTCCTTTGCCGCCTTTATCCTCATCCGTTTTGATACAACACGGCTTCCCAATCCACCCTACAGCTATATCCTGCGGACTCTGGGAGACCTTTTCCCGGATGCTGGCATGGCTGTATACAAAAACGATATTGTCATTCTCCATTCCCAGGAGGAGCGTCCCCTGAAAAATCTGGATTTTGACTATGACAAGCTTGCCCTTGTCCTTGAAAATTATCACGCCTATGCCGGCATCAGCAATGCCTCCCGCCACCGTATCCGGCTGCGGACATTGTACCTGCTTGCCAACGAATCCATCCGTCTGGGACGCAGCCTCTACCGGAAGGGCCTTCCGGAGAGAATCTTTTCCTATGAGGATTACAGCCTTTATTATATCGTTTCCCTATGTGCAACCCAGTTTATGGATCTGCACCACCATGACGACCTGATCTATCTGATCCATCCCTCCATTATCAAAATCTGTCGTTATGATGCCACCCACAAGACCAATCTGCGGGATGTGCTGTTCTACTATCTGCTCTGCGGCTGCAGCCTGAACAGAACCGCCGCTGCCATGTACATGCACCGTAACACAGTGCTCAACAAGCTGAACCGGATCAATGAAATCACCGAGATTCCCCTGGAAGACGGATACACCCAGCAGCGTATGATCATGTCCTGTATCATTATGCGGTATTATGAGGATTATCTGCATTTGTCCATACGGCTTGTGTAATGGGGTGAAACCTGGCACCAGCACCTTCTCCCCATTCTGATAAATCAGACGGGCTTCCTGCCCCCGGAAAATACCGGGGACAGGAAGCCCGTCTCAGCTGTCACATAACCTCTTCATCCAGATAAGCTCCATTACTTGCAATCACCTTCTGGTACCAGCCGAAGGATTTCTTGCGATAGCGCTCCAGGGTGCCTGTTCCGTCGTCATTGCGGTCCACATAGATGTAACCGTAACGTTTTTTCATTTCCGCGGTAGAGGCACTGATCAAGTCGATACAGCCCCAGGAAGTGTAGCCCATGACCTCCACTCCTTCCCGGATCGCCTCCCGTACCTGCAGAAGATGCTGGCGCAGGTAGTCGATCCGGTAATCGTCCAGGACGGTCTTCTCCCCGTTCTCCAGAGTCACCAGATCATCCACTGCTCCCAGTCCGTTTTCCACAATAAAAAGCGGAAGCTGGTAGCGGTCATAGAGCTTGTTTAAAGTGTAGCGCAGACCCTTGGGGTCGATCTGCCAGCCCCACTGGGAGGCTTTCAGGTAGGGATTCTTGTAGCCCTTTGCCAGATTGCCGCCAGTGCTGACGCCCATGTCTGTATGGACAGTAGCGCAGTTGCTGGAGTAATAGCTAAAGGAAATAAAATCCACGGTGTGCCCAAGAATCCTTTCATCCTCCGGCTCCATCTGGATATGGATATCATGCTCCTTCAGATAACTCAGCAGATAGCCGGGATACCGGCCCCTGGCATGGATATCCGCAAACATCATGGTCTCCCGGTCTTTCAGCATGGCGGCAATGATGTCATCGGGATCCGGAGTGAGGGGATAGGTGGTGATCCCCAGGATCATACAGCCGATCCTGGCACCCGGCATCAGCTCATGGCCCAGCTTCACCGCCAGGGCGCTGGCTACCAGCTCGTGGTGTACTGCCTGATAGAGATCCTGCTCTGTCAGTTCCCCCGCCGGCGTCAGGATGCCGCCGCTCATAAAGGGCGCATGGAAGATGGAGTTGATTTCATTAAAGGTCAGCCAGTATTTCACCTTACTGCCATAGCGGGTGAAAATCGTACGGCAGTAATGCTCAAAAAATCCCACCAGCTTCCGGCTCCTCCAGCCGTCATACTTTTTGGCCAGACCCAGGGGAGTCTCGTAATGGGAAATATCAAAAAGCCGCCTACACCGCCTCCGGCCATGGCCGCGTACAGCGGAGTCTTGAAACGGACATTGACACCGTAGAGCGCCGGCTCTGTGATACCGCAGACAGCGGTAATCCCGGTGGAGGATGCCAGCTGTCTAATCTCAGACTTCCTGCTCTTCAACGCCACAGCCAGGGCCGCACCGCCCTGGGCCACATTGGAACCCAGCATCCCCGGATAGATCAGGGTATCATAGCCTATGGTCATGCGGTTGTTGATTCCGATGGGAACCAGACCATAGTGGGTGCCCGTCATGACCAGAAGGGGAGTCAGACCGCCAACCAGGGCCGGTACCAGCCATCCGCAGTACTGGTTCAGACCATGGACGCCGGATGCAATCAGGTTGCTGATGATGGTTCCGATGGGGCCGATGACCACCAGTCCCACGATTCCGGTGACAATGGCCGTGATCAAGGGCTTGGTGAAGAACTTGACCGCCTTGGGAGACACCTTGTCAGCTATAGGCTCTACGCTGCCGGCTCCTGGCCGGAGGCTGTCCCTTCTTTTAAATCGCACATTTCCGTAAGGGGACGGTAGACACTGGCTACATCACTTCCGATGATCACCTGGTACTGTCCGCCCTTGCTGACCACACCCATAACGCCCTTTGTATTTTTAATGGCGTCGGTCTGGGCCTTTCCTTCATCTTTAAGATTGAACCGTCCGGGATATAAAAAATGTTCTGAAAGGCTATGCTTGTATTATATACATGTTTATAAAGCTATTTCAACAATTATCGGGCATTTTTCCCAACCGGCAAAAAAGGTGGATACTGTTCACGGCCAGGTTGTTTTCCTGACCGGCGGATCCTGACTCTTAAACACCCCCATAAACTATAGAACAAAGAATCCTGCGGCGGATCGCTTCAGCGATATAATTCCTCTCCGCCGCAGGCATTGGCACACTTAGCGAATGTAATGAGCTTAGTGAACAAGCCCACTTCGTGTTGCGATCCTATCCGGAGGGCTTTTTACTTTACAGGACGCAATTTCCTATAAAGTAAAAAAACGCCTGGTCATCTGTTTCAGATGACCGGGCGCCCAGTTAATTCTATGAAGCTTTCTGTCTGTCACTTAGCAGGCAGGTACTCCCATATACAGCAGGGTTCCGTCTTCGGCCCTGGTGAATTTGGAGAAGAATTCGTCATAGGCGATCCAGCTTTCCCTGGGGTAGTTGGCGTGGGACATATTCTCCACGGTTCCCACAGTCAGCATAGGGGTGTGAAGCCTGTTGACATAGACATAGTAACTGATCTCACCGCACTGGTATCTTCTGGGGGTTTCCTCCAGTTCATAGATCTTTATCAGGTTTCTGATGAAATCGGCAATATTCTTTTTCACCTTATATTCCAGTTCCCCGTTTTCTTTGTCCACACAGAGCCAGTCATTTTCTCCCAGAAGGAATAAGAAGGGCACTGCCGGCTGGAGTTTGTCCGGAAGGGCAGACAGACTGTCCGGGTGTTTCAGGGCTGACCAGGGGGAGACGGCTGTAAAGACCTGGGGAGCTTTAAGAGCCAGCTCGCTGGTCATAGCCCCGCCGCTGGACTGGCCGCAGGCATAGATCCGCTTCTCGTCAATGGCATACCGGCTCTTCACTTCCTGGATCACCTTCAGGATAAATCCCACATCGTCAAAGCTCTCGCCGCCATAGGTACCGTTCCAGCGGAGTACATTGGTCAGACCGCCGGGACGCTGCTGGTAAATACTGGATTCCGGGAACACGGCGATAAAATTCCGTTCCTCTGCCACACGGTTAAGACCCGACAAATCCATGAAGCTTTCCGCGCTTCCGCCCCGGCCATGCATATTGACCACCAGGGGGACGGGCCTGCCTTCTGCCTTGACACCCTCAGGGACATACTCATACCAGATTCTGGTATATCCCTGATACTCCATGGTATACCGCTTTGCCCCATAAGCCTCTGGCTTCATATAGTTGCGCAGGGCTTTCTTCCCGTAGCAGCGGTGCCGTCGGGCCGCGCTTATATACTGCCACACGGTTCCGAACAGCTCTTCGGTCAGCTCACCGGAGAAATCGCTGGTGATCCGCACCTGGGATATCTTCTCTTCGTTGACAGATCCCTTTTTGTATATGGTGGATGGGAAATAGATCTCATCCGCAGCCTTGTTTGAGAAGCATTCGTCGCTGCTGTCGTTCTGACGTTTCCAGTAATCCCGCACATCGGCATGGATCTTTTTATCCTGGGACCAGAGCATCCATACAGGAAGCTGCGCTTTGGAGGCACTTATGGTAAGCTCCACCTGCCCCATATCCTGGGTCTGCTGGGTGGAGACGGCATTGAGCATGGCAGGCTCCTCCAGATTGCCGAAGGTGGCCAGACCTGACCACTCGCTGGTCATCTTCATCAGCGCCTGCTGAGCCACTGTGGCGCCCCGCCCGATTCCGGCTCCATAGACATTATCCTGGATGGTCACATAGCAGCTGCGTGACTGGACCTGGATGTAGACCTGGTTCATGTAGTCCGCGTCGGAGCCGTCCAGGTTCCAGGTGCCTTCCGGCTCCAGGAAGTGAAGGAAGATCTGTTTCTTCCTGGCAAACTCCTGCCAGAATCCCTGCCGGATGAAGTCCAGGACAGGCACGTCATCCGGGGGAGCTACGATCAGGCAGTTCTGGTCATAGGTCAGTCCCGGAGCCAGGTAGGTATAAAAGTTTCTGGTCTTTCCCCCCACCTCCACATGCTCCAGAAAAAGTCCGGATACCAGACATTTCTTCAGATCAGAACGGTCGATTGGCAGCTCACTTATATTTTCGGGAAATGTTTTTACTTCTGACATAATGGATTCTCCTCTCTCTTAAAACATTGGAAATACAGTCATGATCCAGAACACAGATACCACGCAGAGGATGGCTGCCGGCAAAAGGGACTGGCGGATCAGGGACTTTAAGTCATAGCCTCCTGCAGCCATACACATGGGGATGGCAGGTGTCGCCATCGGCGTCATAAAGGAACTGAGGCAGGCAGACTGGACCAGGATGATGATGCCCACCGGGTTGGCCCCCATGGACTTGCAGGCCAGGATGGCGATGGGGATGAAAATGATCATCACCGTCCGGTTCATCATGATCTGGGTCAGGACAAAGGGTACCAGGAAGAATACGAAGCCGATCAGGTACGGGTTGCGGATCCGGTTGGCCATCTCAGCCAGAATGCCGCCCACCACTTCTCCGGCTCCTGTCTGGGCCAGGGCGCCGCCCATGGCCAGGGCGCCTACAAACAGGAACGCCATAGGCCAGTTGATGGCTCCGATTGCCTCCCGCTCTGACAGGACTCCAAAGAGAACCATGGCCAGAGCGCCGGACAGGCAGATCACCCAGGTGGCGATTCCCAGCTGCACCTGGAAAATCAGCGCCACGGTAGTCAGGATGAAGATTATGTAACCGGCCCGCTCCTTGAAGGGCGGAAGCACTTCCCGGTTATCCGCCTTTGACTGGATGCTGCTTGTCTGAATCACCGGCTTTGAAGGCGCCAGTCTGGGAGCAATAAAAATACTGTAGAGGGAAATGGCCAACAGCATGGGAAGCCGTGCTTTCATGGGATCGGTAAGCGCCACGGTAAAGGCCGTGTACTCATTGGCTTCCAGGTATCCGTTAAGCTCCGCAAACTGGGTAGCCCCGCTGCCCAGGGGCAGCACGGAGATGGTGGCAATCCCCACCATAGCCATGGGAAACAGTGTCCTGGCAGGACTGATGTTAAGCTCGTCACAGCTGGCGATCATCATAGGTGCCATGATTCCGAACACCACCACGGAGCTTTGGATAAACTGGGACAGAACCACGGTAATCAGCACATAGCCGAACATCATCTTGGTCAGGGAGCCGCCGGAGATCCGGTTGACGCTGGAGGCGCATTTCCTGACAAACTGGGTGCGGTTGAAGCCTGCGGCTACCACGAACATGGACAGCATCATGATGCCGTTGGCATTGCCGAAGTATCCGGCTGCAGTGGCCGGATCCAGGCAGCCGGTGAGGACAAAGGCCGCCATACTCAGCATTGCCGTAAGTCCCATGGGAATCTTGCCCACCACATAGCTGATCATGGTGATGAGACAGATGATAAGGCAAATAGTCAAACTTGACATAATATTCTCCTTTTTGTAAATGACAAGGTTTCCTGATTCCGGCTACACAAACCTGCACACATGGTCCACGGCAATATCCGAGAATCCGTAGGCCTCTGCCTTGGTCATCTTCCCGTTGCAGATGTCTTCAATAACGGCAAGCAGCTCTTTGCCACATTCCTGAAAGGTCTTTGTACCTTTGATAATATCGCTTAAGTCCACATCCATGTTGTCCTCCATCTTCTGGTAAGTGACGCCGTTGGCAGTCACCTTCAGCACGGGAACGATGGCATTGCCGGTGGGTGTACCTCTTCCGGTGGTGAAGATCACGGCATTGCATCCGCCTGCCACCATGGATGTAACAGAGGAAATGTCATATCCGGCAGTGTCCATGACAATTGCGCCGGTTTTCGTGGGACGCTCCGCCTGGGCGATGACCTCCACGATGGGGCGGGTGCCGCCTTTCCGGATACATCCCAGGCTTTTCTCGTCCAGAGTGGACAGGCCCCCTGCCTTGTTGCCAGGAGTGGGCTGTCCGGCCCGACAGTCCTGTCCGGCTGCTTTTAAATGCTCCTCATAATCTTTACACACCTGAATGATCTGATTATGTATTTCCGGGGTTGCCGCCCGCTTTGCAAGCACGTGTTCTCCGCCGATCCACTCGATGGATTCGCTCATGATGGTAGAGGCGCCCAGGTCCACCAGCAGGTCGCTTAACTCTCCCACAGCCGGGTTGCTGGCGATGCCGGAGGTGGCATCAGAGCCGCCGCATTCAATTCCCAGCAGCAGTTCAGAGATGTCGCAGAGCTCCTTTGGCTGCATGGCGGCTTCCGCAGCCATGTCCCTGGCGGCCCGGACGGCTTTCTCAATCGTCTTTAAGGTGCCGCCTTCGTCCTGGATGCCAAAAGACACCACCGGCTTGCTGGTCATGGACTGGATCTTCTTTCTCAGCTCCATGTGGGGGACGGTCTCACATCCCAGGCCGATGATCACCACCCCGTAGACATTGGGATTGCAGGCAAAGCCCGTAAGAACCTTCTGGGACATGGCCGTATTGGCTGCCACATCGGAACATCCGGTGTTAAATACGATATTGACTGCTCCCCGTACCTGGCTGGCCACGATCCGGGCACTCTCGCTTCCGCACGCACAGGCCGGAAGGATCAGCACGTGATTCCGGATGCCTGCGCGGCCTTCTTTTCTCTTATATCCCCAAAACTGCATAATTTGTTCTCCTCTCTGCCATCAGTCTGAAATGGCTGCAATAAATTCGTTACTATTCACAAGAAGCATCGGGCGTCCGTCTGATGCGAAAAACCGGATGAAAACAGTCTTACAAGCGGGCTTGCCGCCTGTTTTCGTCCAGTTTTCCCGCCCTGTGAACTGTTACATAAGTTCGCTTTCATAATCCCTGGGTACACTGTAGATATTGTTGTGGGACACCCAGTGTCCTTTTTCCACAAGGGCCGTGGTCCTTCCGATCAGCTCCCCGTACTTAATCACCTGATCCCCTTCTGCCAGATCAGCCAGGGCGACCTTGTGACAGTAGGGAATCTCTTCCTGGGCCGTAAGAGTGCAGATCTCATCCCCCCGGCGGTAAACAACCTGCTCTCCGGCAGGTACAAGGGCCACGCAGGTGACCACATTGTCTTTCAGGTCCATAAGCAGTCCGTTGATTTCCATTTTATTCTTCCTCTTCCTTTCCGGCTCCAGAACGTGCCTGAAAATTCGTTCCTGGCAGATCCACAAAGCAGCCTTTGGTGTTTGCATTCCAGTACTGACTTGCGAAGATAACGGTGATTCAAGTGCCAGATGTCTACGTCATCTGTGTGTCCGCAAAGCGACGGGACAGTGGTGCCCAGGTCTGGCTTTGCAGGCGTGCAGAGGACATAGATAGCGGGGGCTTAATTCACTGGAATTTCCGCAAGACAGTACCAACTCCTATATCCGATGTAATTTCTTATATACATACAATAGCATAAGTATAGTATATAATCAATTTTATGTGATTTATATTAATATAAATGTAATTTATATTATATGACAGGACAAGAAGAGTGGGCTTTTTTAAAAAGGCATGGCAGACCTGACTGGGCGGATTGATGAAATCACAAAGGATTACATCAACAAAGGAGCATACTTCACAATCAGCCGGACGCGGCAATTTGTGACAACCACCCAGTGAACAGTAACCTTCTCTTTTCCGACAGAAATATGTAAACATATAGACACTTCTAAAGTCATCCCCAACGTGGTATAATTATGACAATATAGTAATGCTTCTGCACCCCGCCAGCCCCCTTTGCAGAATCATTACAATAAATAATCAAGAAACGAGGAGAACGCCATGGTTGAACAGATTTTATTCTTTGTGTTGCCTGCTCTTCTGATCATCGTGATTCTGGCCATCCTTGCCTCCGGGTACGTGAAGGCCCCGCCGGATGTTGCCTACATCATCTCCGGCTACAAACGGGAACCCAGAGTCCTGATCGGACGTGCCGGGATCAAGATCCCCTACCTGGAAAGGAAGGACAACCTGATCGTAAAGCAGGTCAGTATCGACATCAAGACCAACGGATATATCCCCACCAAGGATTTCATTGGTGTGGACATTGATGCCGTAGCCAAGGTTCGTGTGAATACGGACCCCCAGGGGATCCAGCTGGCCATGAAGAACTTCCTGAACATGCGTGAGGAGCAGATCGCCGCCGCCCTGACCGATTCCCTTCAGGGAAATATGCGTGAGATCATCGGTACTGTGGAACTGAAGGAGCTGTGCACAGACCGGAAGAAGTTCGGTGATGAGGTTCAGAATAAGGCCCAGCAGGATATGAAGGCCCTGGGGATCGAGATCATTTCCTGCAATATCCAGAAGATCGATGATGAGAAGGGGCTGATCGTGGCTCTGGGCCAGGACAATATGTCCAAGATCCAGAAGGAAGCATCCATAGCCAAGGCCCAGGCTGACCGGGATGTGGCCATCGCCAAGGCGGATGCTGACAAGGCATCCAACGATGCACGGGTAAGCGCCGAGACTGAGATCGCCCAGAAGAACAATGATCTGGCTATCAAGAAATCAGAGCTGCAGAAGATCTCCGACGCCAAGAAGGCTGAGGCGGATGCCGCCTACGAGATCCAGAACCAGGAGCAGCAGAAGGCCATCCAGACCGCCACGGTCAATGCCCAGATCGCCAAGGCGGAACGTGAAGCGGAGCTGCGCAAGCAGCAGGTCGCCATCCAGCAGCAGGCACTGGAAGCTGAGATCAACAAACGGGCCGATGCTGACCGCTATGCTACAGAGCAGAAGGCTACTGCTGAGCTGGCCAAACGCCAGAGGGAGGCCGAGGCCAAAAAGTACGAGCAGGAAATGGAAGCAGAAGCCAAGAAAGCCCAGGCAGAAGCCGAGAAATTCCAGCAGGAAAAGGTAGCCGAGGCCAGAAAGGCCCAGGCGGAAGCGGAAAAATTCGCCATGATTCAGGAGGCCGAGGGTATCCGGGCCAAGGGTGAAGCGGAGGCTGCCGCCATCCAGGCCAAGGGTCTTGCAGAGGCGGAAGCCATGGAAAAGAAGGCCGAGGCCTACCAGAAGTACAACCGGGTCGCTATGGCCGAGATGATGATCAAGGTTCTCCCGGAGGTAGCCGGCAAGATCGCAGAGCCGCTGTCAAGGATTGAAAGCATCCGGATCATCGGCGGCGGTGCAGACGGCAGCGACGGCATCTCCACCGTGGCCGGAAATGTCCCGGTAGTCATGGCCAAGCTCTTTGAATCCATGAAGGAAACTACCGGCGTGGATCTGGCCGAGATCATGCGGGCCGATACATATGACGCCAAGGTGACAAGGAATGTGAACCTTTCCGGGATTCCGGAGGGAAATTCCGTAACAGATGTGACAAAGACGGTTGAGTCAGATATCCCCTAACAAGTAACGGGGCACCGGATTTGCAGCAGAGCAGACACGCTCTAGATGGGCAGAAGCCAAAGCAGGCTCTGTCTGTCCGGTGCCCTCATATACTGTTATCCCCTATCTTCCCAGCAGAAGTTTCACAACAGATTCCGTATAGTCTGTTAAAATAATCCGGGCCACTCATCACCTGTTTTGATGAGCGGCCCGGATTAATACAAACCAATACAGACCATTGTACATCTGTCTCACTTAAAGCACCCGGCAACCAGCAAGACAAGGTAACAGTCCAGGGGAGCCGAACTGCTGCAAGACAAGTCTGCCCTGCCTTAGATATCCAGAATCAACGTTGCCAGCATAGCAATCCTCGGCACATACTGGTCAATAAGGATGTGCTCATTGACTGCATGGGCTCCGTCGCCTGCGGCTCCCAGGCCGTCCAGGGTGGGGATACCCAGGGCAGATACCTTGTTGCCGTCACTGCCGCCGCCCACAAACTGATGGGAGAACTTCAATCCAAGCTTCTCTCCGGCTTTGGCTGCCAGCTCATAAAGGGCGACATTTTCTTCCTTCTGTTCCATGGCAGGCAGCTCCGGCAGATCCTTCACCTCTCTGGTAGTGCCCGGAACCGTCACCTGCATCTTGTGAACCAGATCCCGGATCCGCACGATCTCGGATGCTTTTTTGAAGCGGCAGTCTACTTCAAAAGCCGCTGTATCTGGTATCACATTGGACTTGGTCCCTCCGCTGCACACCCCTACATTCATGGTGGTACCCTGATCATAGTCCGTCAGGCCCTGAAGGAACAGTACCTCATGAGCCATCTCCTCAATGGCATTGATACCGCCCTGATGATTGTTGCCAGAGTGGGCCGCCTTTCCGTGAATCGTCACCTCAAAGCACTGACGGCCTTTTCGCCCGGTCTTCAAATCACCGCTGCCTGCACAGCAGGGCTCGATAACCAGAGCAGCCTTAGCCCCTTTGGCCTGATCAAAGATGATCCCAATGGAATCCGGACTGGTAATCTCCTCATCCCCATTACATACCATAACCAGCTTCTTGCCAGGGTCAATTCCTAGATCCTTGTAAGCCTTCATAACCCAGACAGCGGAGATCAGTCCGCTCTTCATATCCAGAACACCGGGGCCGTGAAGCTCGTTGCCCTCCACCCGGTATTCCATGGAGCCGATGGGGCACACTGTATCATAGTGGCCGATAATAAATACTTTCTCCTCACCGCTTCCAAATTCAAAACTGATGGGATCATGCCCTCCCTCAGTCTTGTGTACGGTGATCCCGGCGCCGATACGTCTTGTAATGATCCCTTCCAGAACCTTCCGGGTCTCTGCCAGTTCCTTCAGATCAGAGGTCGACGCCTCTGCCAGGACCAGTTCCTTCAGATCATCAAATATCTCTGTCTCATGTTCCTTCAAATAAGCCAGCAGTTTCTGTTCCATATTCCAAACCTCCTCCTAATCATCAGAATATATGCAGCAGTTCAAGGGGTCCCTGAACTGTCACGAAGATACTCCATCCGAACATTCATAATATACCATGTCCACTAACCTCATGCTGCGCCTCTGGCTTGCATTCGCTAAGTGGCCAGGTATATATTCACACTAAGTTCGTACTGCGCCTTTGGCTTGCACTCACTAAGTGTTCATATTATACCATAACCAAATCAGCAGTACCCGATCAGAACCGCCACAATCATAACCACCGAACATACAGCCGTCCAGATCAGGAACAGCGGCACCTGGAATTTCAGCCACTTGGAGAAGGGCACGCCTGCCACACCCAGAGCTGCCATCAGTACGCCAGAGGTGGGGATGATGGTGTTGGAAAGGCCGTCACCATACTGATAAGCCAGTACAGCCACCTGTCTGGTCAGTCCCACCACATCGGCCAGAGGAGTCATGATAGGCATAACAATCGCCGCCTGACCAGTGGCTGAGGACACGAAGAAGTTAAATACCAGGTTGATATAGAACATAAATACCGCAGCCAGGGTCTTGGGCATAGCCTTCAGCGGAAGGGATGCAGCATAAATGATCGTATGAATGATGTTGCCTTCGGTCAGGATCACGGCGATAGCGCTGGCAAATCCGATCAGGATCGCGCCGTATGCCATCTCCCGGCAGCCCTTCATGAAGGAACGGGAAATATCTTCCGCGGACATACCTGAGATAAAGCCGGATGCGATGGCAGAGGCCATGAGGAATGCCACCATGTACTCCTGCCCCCAGCTCTTGACCACAGCGCCCCACACATACAGAACCAGGCTTCCGAATACCAGCACCAGGATCAGGATATCCTTCCACCCGAAGCTGTGCTGAAATTCCATCTCATCCATCTCTCCGAAGCCCGCGGCATCTGTCCCATAGAGAATCCCGCTGGAAGGATCGGCCTGGATCTTCTTACAATACCGCATGATATAGATGATGGTAATGATCACAATGGTAGTGGTCACCACGAATCGCAGACCCACACCAGACATAACCGGAATCTCGGCAATCTGCTGGGCCAGCTGTACGGAGCTGGCCGCCATAAAGGAGGTACACCATCCGGAAAAGCATCCAAGATAGATAATACCCATAGCAGCCACACGGTCCAGCTTCATCTGCTGGGCCACCACCAGACCGATGGGGATAAAGGCTACCACCGGATTGATCAGGACGCCCGTAGCTCCCAGAAATGCGAAACTTACCATAACTAACGGAATGGCAAGCAATGCTTTGTCCTTCAGCTTGCCAATAGCCAGGGACAGACCATTGGTGATGGCGCCGGTCTCATTAACAATCTTAAAGTAGCCGCCAACCAGCATAACAAAGAAAATAGTGGAATAGTTGTTGTTCAGGCCTTTGTAGAAGGCCATGAGAAGCTGAAGCGGATTCACCGGAGTACGGTCAATAAAGTGGAAGGAAGCCGCGTCAACCAGCTGCCTGCCTGTAGCCTCGTCCTTGTACATGTCATAGGTACCTGCCGGGATGATATATGTCAGAACAGCCATCACGATCAGCATCATGGCAATCAGTACGTAAGTCTCCGGCACTTTGAATTCCTTTTTCTTAGGATCTTTTCCTTTCATATTACCTCCTTGCTTTTTTACTTTCGTAAAAATTAATTTTTTTAATTATATTTTAATTATTTAAGTTTGTAAAGCACTTTATACGTTGATGCGTTAAATTATAGTAACAGTTCAGTCAGGCGGCAAATCCCATGAAAAAGGGTGTCGCAAGCTCGCTTTTGCTTGCATAAGCGCTTTTTCATGGGATTTGACATCGGGCGGACGCCCGAAGCTTCTTGTCCCCGACGCTTTTCGGGGGCAAGAAGATGCCCCGGCTGAACTGTTACTAAATTGTCACAGTTCAAGGGGCATCCCCTGAGCTGTCAATAATCATCCTCATTCCACTCTGGTTCTTCGGGGATAGAGTAGGTATTGCCCTCCACTTCCTCGCCGTCCTCCCGGATCAGGATACCGCTGCTGTTGGTCTTGAACCGGACACCGTTGGCATCCTTGACGGTGGTGTTCCTGGCGACGCGGCCGGAAGCATTGACCACGTAGTTCTTCGTAGCGTTTCCCATGTCAACGCTGAATACTTCGTACTTGTCCGCTGAGTCAGCGGTCTGGAGTCTTCCTTTATAATAGAGGCAATTGTCGTAGATACCGGTGTAGCCGCGTCCGGTGCCGGCAAAGTAGTAGCTGGCCTCGTTGCCGTTTTCCCCGATCTTCATCTTGCCGGTCAGCATGGAGCTCTGCTGGCGGGTCCCAAAGTAATATGCCGTATAGTCGTCCTCTTCCGAATCCAGGTAGACCTTCTGGAGCCCGTAGACAGGGACGCCTTTTTCATCAAAGAGATAGGTGTTGCCGCCGATCTTTTCTAAGTCCTTATAGGTGGCCGTGCCTTTGAGGGGGCCCACCTTGGGAATGCCTTTGCTGCTGAAATAGAACCACTCCACATCATGGTCATAGGCAGCGCCCAGCATGTCCGGCGGCTCCACCGCGTACCAGCCGGTACGGACCCGGCCCTCTTCATCCACATAGCAGTAGTCTTCAATATTGTCGGATTCATCGCCGGTCACACAGACCCAGCCGGTCAGCATGGCGCCGTCAGAATCCAGGCAGTAGTTGATTCCGTCAATCCGCTTCTGGCGGATATTGCCGTTGGAACGTTCCTCCGGCAGCGCTTTCTTGCCGCTGGAGCTGAAATAGTACCAGAAGGTACCCTCCTTATCCGGATCATCGGATGGACCGCTGTGGCTTTCTTCTTTCTCCTCCGGCGGCTCCAGCTGCTGCCAGCCGGTCAGCATGACCCCGTCGGCATCACAATAGTACATATCGTCCAGAAGCCACCCGGTCTCCATGGCTCCGTCATCTGCGAAATGATACCATTTGTTGTCGATCTTCTCCCATTTATCCTTTACAGCCCTGCCGGTTCCGGTGAAGTAGTAATTGCTTACGCCGGCTTCGCTGTTGGGATCCGCGATCTGCAGCCACTGGCCTGCCACCATGATCCCATCGGCATCCACATAATACCGGCCGTCATCCACCCAGGCATTGGAGGCCATGACCCCATAGCTGTCCAGATACCGCCAGCATCCGTCCCCGCCTTTGCGCCATGCATTGTATACGCGGCTGCCGGAGGCATTGTAATAAACCCAGCTGTTTCCTTCCTGGGCCCAGCCTTCGGCGGCCAGAGCGGTCATACCGGCACTGTCAAGAGTCATAACTGCAGCCAGAATGAATATAGCTAAACCATGTTTCTTCATAATAATAAATTCTCCTTTGGGCATATAAAAAGCGGGTACAAGAGCGTGTATACTTATCTTTCATTTTAACAGATATGGGGAATTATTCAACCGGAAAAAGGGAATGTCCCATGCCCTGGCATGACCATTCCCATCCCGGTTCATATGTTTTAAAATCTTTAAGTCATAGGAGAACGTGGGGCTGAATCCCTACTACATCATTGCAGCACCAGAAACCTTTTCTGGACAGTTTTTTCTAAATCTGCTATATTTAGTGTAACTGTTTAAAAGGTATAAGAATTTAAAATAGGTGGTTTCAGAAAGATACAAACCCCCTGGAAAGGCTGGAGGAATTATGTGGATTGCAGATAACTGGAAGGATTACCAGGTAATAGACTGTTCGAAAGGCGAGAAGCTGGAGCGTTGGGGGGATTATCTCCTGATCCGCCCGGATCCCCAGGTGATCTGGGATACGCCCAGAACCCACCATGGATGGCGTTCTCCCAACGGACATTACCACCGTAGCTCTAAGGGCGGCGGTGAGTGGGAGTTCTTCCATCTGCCCCAGCAATGGTCCATTGGCTACAGAGAGCTGACTTTCAACCTAAAGCCATTCAGCTTCAAGCACACCGGCCTCTTCCCGGAGCAGGCCGCCAACTGGGACTGGTTCGGAGAAAAAATCAGGAATGCAGGTCGTCCGGTGAAGGTTCTGAATCTGTTTGCCTATACTGGCGGTGCCACTTTATCCGCGGCTGCGGCAGGTGCTTCTGTCACCCATGTGGACGCTTCCAAGGGTATGGTGGGCTGGGCCAGGGAGAATGCCGTCTCCTCTGGACTGGGTGACGCTCCCATCCGCTGGCTGGTGGATGACTGCGTGAAATTCGTAGAACGGGAGATCCGCCGGGGCAGCCGCTATGATGCCGTCATCATGGATCCGCCCTCCTATGGCAGGGGGCCAAAAGGAGAGATCTGGAAGATCGAGGAAGCCATCCACCCGTTAATCCGGCTGTGCGTGCAGCTGCTATCGGAAGCCCCCCTCTTTTTCCTGGTGAATTCCTACACTACCGGACTGGCTCCGGCTGTGCTGACCTATATGCTTTCCACGGAGATCTGTCCCCGCTATGGCGGTCATGTGCAGTCAGAGGAAATCGGGCTAATGGTAAAGGAGACCGGGCTGGTGCTTCCCTGCGGGGCATCAGGAAGATGGGAGGGATGACACCAGACAGCCTGCAAGGGCAGAAGTCCTTTATCTGTTTAAACAGGCAGCAAAAATGTCCGAAAAAGCCATGCATGAATCACACTTCACGCATGGCTTTTATGATCTGGTCTGCCAGCTTTTCTGGCGAAATCGGCTCTTCTTCCGGATAATTGCAGAAATATCTGGGATAAGAGCTGTTCTTCAGACCCTCGATCAGGATAATATCTGCCTCGGGAAATGCCGCAAAGAGCCGGATCTCATCTACTCCCTGGATCTCCTTGGTCAGCATTATCCGCTTCCCGGAAAATACCGCGGTTCCATAAGCCCCTGCCTTTTGATGGCGGTAGCTGTCGGTTCCCGGTACGTCACTCTCAAAGTCATGGCCGTCATGCTTGATAACTGCCACCCGGTATCCACGGGATACCAGCACCGGGATCAGTCTGGTGATCAGGGTCGTCTTGCCGGAATTCTTGTAGCCGCTGATGGCAAAGATAAATGGCATTTGCAGCGGCATGGGGGCGGCTGTACTTTCGCAGCCGTCATGATCCTCCATCTGCTTATATTGTTCCCTGGTATTGATATTTCGCAGTTCCG
This sequence comes from uncultured Lachnospiraceae bacterium, assembly GCA_910577655.1. Taxonomy (GTDB): domain Bacteria; phylum Bacillota; class Clostridia; order Lachnospirales; family Lachnospiraceae; genus Brotaphodocola. The sequence goes on from CAJTOW010000023.1 coordinate 24,266, forward strand.
GGGAATCCTTGCCAAAATCAACGGTTTCATACTCCACCTGTTCCAGAAGATTCATCATCCGGTAATCCTGGTTCTGAATCTGCCGTTCCAGTACCGGCAGTATGGTCCGGGGATAGATCCCAAATAAGGGGTGGAGCCGGTCTTTGCTGCTGGCAATGGTAAGTACCGGCTTTCTGCTATATGCCTCCACCATGCGTCTGACTGCATCCCGGCTGATAAAGGGCATATCGCAGGCTGCCACAAACAAGGCATCCTCCCTGCACCGGCTTAAGCCGGAGGCGATCCCACCCATGGGGCCGATATGGCCGTAGCAGTCACGGATTTCCGGAAGCTGCAGGCCATATTCATTCCGGACACCAGATACAGAATCTTCCGGCAGCTTTGCCACAGAAAGGTAGATCCCGGAAAGCCCGGAGAACGCCTCGCAGATCCACTGCCCAAAGGTCTTTCCGTCCCGGTGCAAATATATTTTTTTCCTGCCATCCATCCGGCGGTTATCCCCGCCTGCCAAAATGTATCCTGCTATATTCATGCCGCTCTCCGCTGTGTTCGTCCCTTTGCCATTGTAAGCCGGATATCAAAGCTCTGACAACACATCCTGCACCTTCTCTGTTATCTGACGGGCCAGTGTGTGGTCTTTGCCGGATGCGGTGATTCCGGCAACAATATGATCCTTCCTGGCGATCCCGGGGAAATACACATCGCACCGGGTCCTGTCTCCGGCATGGTTCACAAAGATGTGCTGCTCCTGACAGAGACTGACGATCCGGTCGTTGGTTCTGGTGTCGTCTGTGGCCGCTATGGCCAGGAAACAGCCCTCCAGATCCTGGGGAAGGAATGGTCTGCGCTCCCAGGTCACCTTCCCGGTCACTGCCATCTCCGCCATACGGTCACTCCCTTCCGGTGCTGTCACCAGCACCCTGGCACCGAAATCGGCCAGAATCTCCGCTCTCCGGGTTCCCACTGCTCCGGCACCGGCTACCAGCACCTTCCGGTCTTCCATATTGAAAAACAGGGGGAAGTATTCTGGCGCTTCTTTCGAATCCTCTGGCATGGATCTGGGGTCCCCAGATTCCGCAGGCGCAGAAACCGCATGTTCCGTTGGGGAAGCATTTCCCCCACCCTGATCATGATCACTCTGTGCCGGGGCCTCCGAAAATACCATATCATGGGAATCTGCGTCTGTCTGTGCTATACAGAAATTTCCCCCGGGAATCAGCCCCAGCTGCTCCATGGCATACAGGATCCCGTCTTCCTCCACGGTCCGGGTCACGAAGGACGCGTAGGCTTCCAGCTCCTTATCATGTCTGCCCATAAGCACCGCATTGGGCACATGTTCAAACATGGGAAGATCATTGGTGCTGTCCCCGAAGACATAGGCATCCTCCAGGCCAAGGCCGTATTTTTCCAGGATCCGGTCAATGGCAGATGCCTTGGAGTATCCGGCGGGAACACACTCATAGAAATCATTCCCACGGTCAATGACCTGGATCTGGGGCCCCAGGCTGGCAAAAAACTCCTCCTTCCAGCTCTGGTCATCCGCCACCACGCAGAACTTCTCAATATCTCCCGTGGGCTCCCCCTCCCGGAGATACCTGACAGGGAACTCGGGGTTGTTGCGAAGACGCCTGCCTGTGGGATAGCGGGTATCCTCTGTCAGGACCACGCAGCCCTCCATCCCCTCCAGTAAACCGTCCACATCGCACTGGACTGCCTTCTGGGCGATCTGGCGTATCTGCTCCCGGGACATAACCTGATGTACCAGGACTTCCCCCTCTGCCTCAATATAGGTCCCGCATCCGCACAGCCAGCCGTCCGGCTCTACCAGATGACGGATCTTTCCCAGTTCTCCGTAAGTCCGTCCGGTGTTGACAAATACCAGATGCCCCTGGGCCCTGGCCAGAGCCAGAGCCTTTATGGTGCTTTCCGGAACCTGTCTGGTCACCTCGCTAAGCAAGGTTCCGTCAATATCAAAAAACAATGCCTTCCTGCCCACCGGTGAACCCTTGCCGGCGCAATCTGACGCGCCATGACCGGCCGCCTCCTCTGGTAATGTTCCCCGGGACATCTCCGTTTTATTCCAAGCTGCTGTACTCACGCCTCATCCCCCCGGAACACAATAGTTCCCGTCTTCTCATCCATACTCTCCACGATGGCCAGGGATTCCAGACGGATCCCACGGGAACGGATCAGATTGCCTCCGACCTGAAAGCCTTTCTCGATGACAATACCGGCTCCCGCAAGCTCTGCTCCCGACTCTTCCACCAGGGCGGCCAGACCCTCCAGCGCCTTACCGTTGGCCAGGAAATCATCGACCAGCAGTACCTTGTCACCTTTTCCAAGAAATTCTTTGGAAACAATAATATCATAAACCCGGCCGTGGGTATAGGATTCCACCTTGCTGGTGTAGACATCCCCAGCGATATTCTTGGTCTTGGTCTTCTTGGCAAAGACCACCGGCACATGGAAGCTCTGGGCAACCACGCAGGCGATCCCAATCCCGGATGCCTCGATAGTCAGGATCTTATTGACCTGCACATCAGCGAAACGGCGCCTGAACTCCTTCCCGATCTCCTGGAACAGCTCCGTATCCATCTGGTGATTCAGAAAGCTGTCTACCTTCAGTACATTTCCTGCCATGATCTTTCCGTCCTTGCGGATTCTTTCTTTTAACAGCTGCATACTTTATCCCCCTGTGAATGTATATCTCTACCAATTCCCAATATAAGCTATCTATTTCACAACTGCATTGTCACGGATAAATCCAATCACCTTGTACATCTGCGCCGTCTGGTCCACCGCTTCCTCTCCGTAAGTAGACTTCAGGTTTTCCACATCAGTCCCGTACTGTCTGGCCACCAGATCGCGGTCTGCATCTTCCACGGTAAGCCCCTCCTTCTTTGCAATCGCTTCAATGAGAAGCTGCTGCCGGATGGCGGTTTCTGACGAGCTTTTCAGTTCCTCCTTAAATTGATCCTCTGTCATGCCAAACATGGCTACGTAATCTGCCAGATTCATTCCGTACATCTGGACCATACTTGTATAGTAGTTCAGCTGGCTGTTGTACTGTTCGTCCACAGCCTCCTGATTCACATCAAATTCCGAATTGTCCAGGGCCTTCTGGAGGGCATCCGCTTCCACCTGCTGGTCTGCCTGGGATTCCCGCTCTGCCTCCATATCAGCCAGTGTATCTGCCTTGAATTCGTCCACAGTGGAGAAATCTGACATCCGCTGGACAAAGTTGTCATCCAGCACGGCTTCTCTCTTCTCTTCAATCCGGTTCACTGTCACATCAAAGACCACATCCTGCCCCGCCAGCTCCTCGCTGTGATATGCCTCCGGGAAGGTCAGGTTCAGACTCAGCTCGTCGCCGGTTTTGGCTCCCACCAGTCCATCCTCAAATCCGTCGATAAATGATCCCGAACCCAGTTCCAGATCATACCCTTGTGCTGTACCGCCGGCAAATGCCTCCCCGTCCTTCATGCCTACATAATCGATATTGACCACATCCCCCAGCTTGGCGGCCCGGTCCGTGATCTCAATATATTCCGGATTGGCATCCAGAATACTCTGGATCCGCGCGTCCAGCTCCTCGTCGCTGACCTCTGTGGACATCCGGGTCACCTGGACGCCCTTGTACTCCCCAAGCTTCGTGACTGTCCCCTTATTCACGGCCTCTGTCTCAGCCGGACTCTCTGTCTCTGTTACAGACTCTGCAGCCGTTGTCTGGGACTCCTGGGCCTCCTCCTTCCTGGAACATCCAGTTGCCAGCGTCAGTGCAGTCAGACCATACAAAACCAGTTTCACATATTTTTTCATAATTGCTGTCCTTTTCTTTCTAAATAATGATAAAAGCTTTCAGTTACATATAGCTTCGTCCCTGTCCGGGGACGTGTGAATGATTATATCACAATGTAACTGTATAAAAAAGCTTTTGCGCTATAAATTCATAAATATTTAAGCCACATGCTGTAACAGTTGAGACAAGCCAGCCTCCTGACCCCGAAAACACCAGGGACAAAAAGCCTGCAGCTAACGGTCTGCCGTGTAGAACGCACGGAACGCCTTATATGTATGATACACATCCAGCTTGGATGCCAGCTCAAAGGGCGCGTGCATGGAGATAATCGGCACGCCCAGATCCACGGTATCAATATTTAACTTTGCCACAAACTTGGCGATGGTTCCGCCGCCGCCCTGGTCTACGGCTCCCAGCTCTCCGGCCTGCCAGTACACACCTGCCTGGTCCATGATGCCGATAATCCTGGCCATTGTCTCCGCGCTGGCGTCACTGGAACCGGATTTCCCCCGGGCGCCGGTATACTTGGTCAGGACACATCCCTTATTGATGTAGCTGGAGTTATTGGAATCAAATACATCGGAAAATGTGGGGTCATAGGCGGCATTAACATCTGCGGACAGGCATAAGGAATTGGCAGACAGCTGCCGCACATCTGCATCCTGCATGTCTGCCAGATATCCCAGATAATGGGCCAGGAAATCGGAATTCATGCCTGTATTTCCCTCGGATCCGATCTCCTCCTTGTCTGCAAACAAGGTAACCGTGGTCCATGCCGGATGATCTGCTTCCAGCTCCGCCATCAGGGCCGTATAAGCGCATACCCGGTCGTCCTGGCCGTAGGCGCCCACCAGACTCCGGTCCAGTCCCACATCCACGGCCTTCTGGGCCGGAACCATCTCAATCTCTGCCCGGTAGAAATCCGCCTCTGTGATGCCGAACCGCTCATTGAGAAGCTTCAGGGCCATCAGCTTTACCGGTTCCTTCACCTGGTCATCTATAAACGGAAGGGAACCGATGATGATATTCAGCTCCTCCCCTTTCAGTCCCTCTGCCAGCTTGCGCTCATTCTGTTTCGCTGCCAGATGGGGAAGCAGGTCGCTGACGCAGAATACCGGCTCACCCGGATTCTCTCCCAGACAGACGCGGCAGACCTCTCCGTCCTTCTTCACCACTACGCCGTGCATGGCCAGGGGTACGGTTCCCCACTGGTATTTGCGGATACCACCATAGTAGTGGGTCTTAAAATAAGCAATATCGCTTTTTTCATACATGGGATTGGGTTTCAGATCCAGACGCGGCGAGTCAATATGGGCCCCGGCGATCCGCACCCCCTCCGCCACCGGCCTGCTGCCAACAGTAGTGGCAATCAGGGCTTTTCCTCTGTTTACCAGGAATACCTTGTCCCCAGGATGGTATTTTCTTCCATATTCAAAGGGGGTATAGCCGGATGCCAGAAGCTTCTTCGTGATATAATCCACACATTCCCGCTCTGTCTTTCCCTCATCCAGAAATGCCTTATAGCCTGTACAGAAGTCCTGGGCCTCCTGGCACTGCTCTGGTGCTTTCTTTCCAATGTGGGGGGCCTTCCAGGTCAGTGTCTCCTCCAGAAGCTTTCCCTCTGATTTCTCCTTTTTATCTTCCATGATCGTTTCTTCCTTTCCGTGTTTATTACTAAATTGCTATCAGAATATTCTCTGGCTGTCTCCCTCCAGCACCAGGGTGAAGGGGCCGTCATTCAGAAGCTCCACCTTCATATCCGCCCCAAAGCTTCCGTGCTCCACCTTGGGTACATACTGGCGGCAGCGTTCTGTGAAATATTCATACAGCCGTTCTGCCTTCTCCGGGCAGCCTGCTTTGATAAAGCTGGGGCGGTTTCCTTTGTGACAGTCTGCGTACAAGGTAAACTGGCTTACCACCAGAAGCTCCCCGCCTACATCTGCCAGAGACAGATTGGTCTTCCCCTCTGAGTCCGGAAAAATACGCAACTTGCAGATCTTATCCGCCATACGGTCTGCGGCGGCCTCATCATCCTCTTCGGCTACACCCAGAAGAATCAAAAAGCCTTCTCCGATCTCTCCTGTGGTCTGTCCATCTACAGTCACCCGGGCCCTGGACACCCGCTGCAGTACTACTTTCATAACATTCCTCCATCACCTGTATTTATTCAAATATCATCCTCAGATACTCCATCAGACTCTGCGCAGCCTCCTCCTGGTATAGGATCTCCCTGGCCAGAACCGGATCATCGGTGATCAGATTGTCCACATCCAGAAGACGCAGCCGCTCCATGTCATTCCTCCGGTTGACCGTCCAGACGTGGATCTCCTTGCCCTGGCTGTGAAGCTTATCTACCAGGGCCTGGGTCACAAAGCTGTGGCGGATGCTGATGAAATCCACCTCCTCCAGTGAGTAGAAATCCCCATACGCCGCCGCGATCACATAGCCGGTCTTAAGCTCCGGCGCGGCCTGCTTCACCCGGACCAGATAGCCCAGGCTGGTAGATGTGATCACGCACTGTTCCTCATAGCCGTAGGCCCGGACCAGCTCCGCCACCAGCTCTGGAATGGGGCTGTCTGGGCCGACATTTTTGATCTCGATATTCAGGCGCAGCCTTCCGAAACAGAACTCCAGCACCTCCTCCAGGGTCGGGATCCGCTCTCCGGCATACTCCGGTGAAAACCAGGAGCCCACATCCAGAAGAGACAATTCCGCCCAGTCCAGGGCGCCGATGGCCTGGTTGATCCCGGCCACCCGTTTCAGGCTGGTATCATGTCCCAGCACCACTACCCCGTCCGCAGTGATCTGGACGTCGATCTCCGCATAGTCGGCCAGCTCCTCCTCCGCCGCACGCAGCGCTGCCAGGGTATTCTCCGGCGCGATCCGGGAACCGCCCCGGTGGGCGGTGATCCGGGTGATCTTTATCAGATCTCCGGATATGTCAAAGCGGTTCTGTACCAGATCCAGCAGATAAACAAATATAATCAGCAGGACTGTGCAGGACACCCATACCACCCGCTTCTGGTTCTTCCTGTGTTTCTGGAGCTGATCATACGCCGCCCCGTGACTATCTCTTCCGCTTCCTTCCTCCAGCTTCCCATACCGGAAATAGAACACTGCCAGAATCCCCAGACTGATCACCGTGGCCGTGATACTGCCCGCCAGAAGCACAATCCGCTCAATCCGGTCTGCCGTCAAAAGAAGCACTGCCATGGCAAGACGTCTCTCCACAAAAAGCATCACAAAAACTGCCGCCACAAAAACCGCCGCCAGATACATCACCACCGTCCAGGCGATGGAAGCCAGGAGCGCCGCAGCCAGGGAAACCAGCACCCACTGCCCGTGGACACCCATCAGCCTCCGGCTCCTTGTCAAACTCTCCCTGAAGGAATACCTTCCTTCAAGACAGCCGAAATGGAGAAATGCCAGGGGCAGAATGAGAGCCAGGGCCACAAGGAGAATCCCTGCCACAGCCAGAGTCCAGGCCGGGGATCCGGAAATCTCCTTCAGAACAAAGTTCACCGGACGCACATGATTGAACACCCAGGCCAGCAGCCCCAGATTGATCCACATGGCGCCTGCCAGGGTGGGGACAGCCAGATACCAGATACTCCGGGACATTCCCCGCAACTTGTGAAGAGCGCCGGTAAAAATAGAAAACGGGGTCAGCTTCTGGTCATAAGCCGACCCCTGAAAAGCAGTGACCAGTCCGGCGGTTTCAAACAGCATAAGCAATACTCCCACTGCCCCAAGACCCATGAGTACTGCCAGGGTACCTGGGTGCAGCAGAAATTTCCCAATATTGCCGGCTGTCAGATAGCTGTCTCCGGTCATCCGGAGCGCAAGACGGATACCCCGGTCCGCGAACCGCAGATACACGGGCGCTGTGATCCCCCGGTAGAGAAGCTCAAACAAAAGGACACTTGCCCCATTTGTACTGATCATCTTCCATGTCTCTTTTGTCAGATTCTTCATACTGCCTTCATCTCTCGTTTCTTATTCCTGGCCGCCTGCCAGGATCTGCTGGTTAAGGGCAAACATCTTGGCGTCCATCAGGTCCACCATGTCCGCGCAGGTCTTTAGCTCTGCCTGGATGCTTGCGGGAGCATTGCCCTCAAATTTGTAATAGATCTTATGTTCCAGGCTGGCCCAGAAGTCCATAGCCACCGTGCGGATCTGTATCTCCACACGTGTCTCAACCGGTCCGTCCGTCAGATAGATGGGAACCGTGACCACCATATGGTAGCTCTTGTAGCCATTAGGCTTGGGGCACTTGATGTAATCCTTGACATAGAGAACAGTAACCCCCTTCTGTCTGGCAATCCGGTCTGCAATGGTATAAATATCCTGTGTAAAGGAACAGGTAATCCGGATTCCGGCGATGTCGCTGAGCTTTTCTACCATATTCTGGATAGTCACTTCCTGTCCGTGCCGTTTCAGCTTCTTGACGATGCTTTCCGGGCTCTTCAGACGGGTCTTGATATGTTCGATGGGCGTGTGCCCACAAACATGGATAAATTCATTGTTGAGAATCCCAATCTTCGTGCTGATCTCTTTCAGCGCCGAATCATACAAGAACATGCTGGTCTTCCACTGGTCCATCTGATTCTTTTCCATGGGGTCCTGCAACTCTTCCCCCTCCTTACTTTGAAAGTAGCGAATCCTCCAAGTAGGACTGCGCACTCGCTGCGTTGTCCGTACCAGCGCCAAAATGCCCGTTTTTGGCATTTTGTGTGCATCCCCTGGAGGGTTCAAAGTAAACCCCTTTCATTCATGGTGGTATCTGCAACGCTGATATGGGGGTTTACTTTGAACGCCCCATCGCCGCAGGCAATTAAAGCTTTATTCCTTTTAACAGAGCGCCAAGGCCTGTGGTGGCCTGCCCGCTCTCCTTATAATCAAACACCACTTCTTCCCGTGGCTCATCCTCTGCCTCAAGGGCTCTCATGCTGAGGCTGATCTTGTTCTCATTGACCCCCAGCACCTTGACGGTGACTCTCTGGCCTTCCTTCAGAACCACGCCGGGATGCTTGATGCGCTGTCTGCTGATCTGGGATACATGGAGCAGTCCGGTAACGCCCGCATCCAGCTTGATGAATGCGCCGTAATCCTTCAGGCTCTCCACCTCGCCTTCCAGGACGGAGCCTGCCTTGACAGATGCCAGCTTCGCTGCCTTCTCGGCTGCTTCCTTCTCCTTCTGGACTACTCTGCCGGAGAGGACCAGACGCTTCTTCTCTGAATCTACGGTGATCGGAACCACCTCCAGGTACTTGCCTACCCAGTCCTCCAGCTTCTCCACATACTGGGTGGATATCTGGGAGGCCGGGATAAATGCCTGGATATCGTCCACGTAAGTGGTGACACCGGCCTTCACCGCTTCCTTGATCTTCACTTTAATGACGGTCTTATCCTCCATCATCTGCCGTAACTCTGCCCACTTCTCAGCCTCCGGGCCTTCTTCTTCCGGAACCTGCTCAAAATGACGCTCATCAAATGCTTTATAGGATGCCTCGAGCTCCTTGGCATAATCTGCCATACTTTCCACTGGCTCTGCCTTGACAGGGGCAGACTTTTCTGATGCAGAGTCCGCTGCTGCCTCCTGCGCTGATTCTGCCGGGGCTGTCTCTGTGGCGGCTTCTTTCACTGGTTCTTCCGATACTGCCTCTGGGGCTGTTTCCTGTGCAAGCTCTGCTGGTGCTGCCTCCGGGGCTGCTGCCGGTGTCCCTACGGACTCCCTGGCTGCGGTCTCAACAACTTCTTTCAGTACTTCACTCATAATTCCAACACTCCTTTTCTCACACTCCGCCGGTCTATCCGGCAGCTAAGATGACTTTACCACATTTTAAGGCTTTTTTCTATAGTTTTCAATGGAAAAGTGTGCTATAACATAGATATTGTTTATAATAATAAATGCCAATTACCTTATGGCGCCTCCCCCTGGATCCCTGACCTGCATCTGTCTTCCATGGGATCTTAGGAGACGCAAGTGCCAGAATGCGGTATTCCCCATATTTTGGTGCGGAAAGGATCTACACCAATGATCAACGACATCATGGACCTGCACACCCATACCATTGCCAGCGGGCACGCCTACAATACTCTCTACGAGATGGTTCACGCCGCGGCATCCCGGGGCCTGGGGCTCCTTGGAGTAACAGAACACGGGCCGAGGATTCCCGGCGCGTGCCATCCCTTTTATTTCATCAATTTCAAGGTGGTCCCCAGGGAAATCTCCGGGGTCCGCTTAATGCTGGGCTGTGAACTGAATATCACCGGTTATGACGGCAGCATCGACCTGGAAGACCGGTATCTGTCAGGGCTGGATTATGCAGTGGCAAGCATCCATGAACCCTGCTACACAAACGGCACCACAGCCCAGAATACGGCTGCCTACCTGGGCGCCATGAAAAATCCCCATGTCCACATCATCGGACACCCGGATGACGGGCGCTTTCCCGTAGACTATGAGACTCTGGTCTGTGGGGCCAGGGAAAACCATGTCCTTTTAGAGGTCAATTCCAGTTCCCTCCATCCTGCCTGCCACCGGCAAAATGCCCGTGAAAACTATATCCGGATGCTGGAGCTGTGCAGACAATACCAGGTTCCCGTGATCCTGGACAGCGATGCCCACTGTGAAGCGGATGTGGGAAACCATGCCAGGGCCCTGGCCCTTTTAAAGGAGCTGGACTTCCCGGAAGAGCTGGTGGTCAATTCCTCCCTTGAACGGGCTGCCGAATACATTCCCTGTCTTAAGAGCATGCTGGAAGCAGGAGGTCTGCAGCCATGATCAACTTTCTGAATCTGGAATATTTCCTTGTGGCAGCGGAGGAGCTGAATTTCACCAAAGCCGCCAAACGGCTGTTTATTTCCCAGCAGTCCCTAAGCAGCCATATCTCCAACATGGAGAAGGAGTTCGATGTGGTTCTCTTTAACCGGACCACCCCCCTGACCCTCACCTATGCCGGTCAGGCCTTACAGAACAGGGCCAGACAGCTTTTGGACTTAAAGGATGAAACCTACAGGGAGCTTGCGGATATCAAGGATTTCTCTGTGGGGCAGCTGGTCATCGGCGTCTCACACACCCGCGGACGCATGATCCTGCCGGAGATCCTGCCTGCCTACAAGCACCGTTTTCCCAATATCAGTCTGAAACTGGTAGAGGGCAATTCTTCGGAGCTTGACAGTCTTCTTCTCCACGGCGAGATTGATCTGAGCATCGGAATGCTTCCTTTTAAAGTGGAAAACGTAGAGACCGTACCGGTATGCTCTGAAGAGATCCTGCTGGCTGTATCTGATTCGATTCTGGAGCGGACATTTCCGGGGCGCCTGGAGGAGGTCAAGGAGCAGCTCTCCCATCATGTGGATCTGGGGATGCTGCGGGACTGCCCCTTCCTGCTGATCAAGAAGGGCAACCGGGTCCGCAACATTGCCGATGATATGTTCGAGGAGGCCCAGGTCACTCCCCAGGTGGTTCTGGAAACCGAAAACATCGAGACAGTCCTGGCCCTGGCCTTAAAGGGTATGGGGATCACTTTTTACCCGAAGATGTTTGTGTCTGGTCATGAAGAGATCCGGAACCGTCTCAAGGTCAAGTCTCCCCTGAACCTTTTCTCCCTGGATCATCCCAAGGCCCATGGGGTTCTGGCTATCGGGTACCACAAGGGACATTATATGTCGCAGGCTACCAGGGAATTCATAGAGATTGCCAAGGAGAAGTTGTGGAATTAGAGGGTACTGTTTATGGGGGGGGTTGTTCCGGGAGGTACGCTCTGGAAAAAGTTTTCTCCGGATTGCGGGTTTCGGATGCAGAAACTCTAAGCTGGCAGAAATCTGCTAAAAGCAGGACCAAAAATACAGAACTCGCTGCGCTCAGACAGCTGTATTTTTGGTCCTAACGCAGATTCCTGCCAGCTAAGAGTTTCTAAACATCCTGCAAATGCAATCCGGAGAAAACTTTTTCCAGAGCTGATATCTGCGGCCTCAAAAAACAATCTGCCATAATAGTAACACTGTTGAAACAGTTCAGATCCCCCTTGAACTGTTACGGCATCTGCCTATGAAAATCGCTGCGCGATGGGGCCGATGCCCTCCGGCCACTACATTTTCGTACGCTCAGCACAGCGAGTGCGCGGACCTATCTGAACTGTTACGAATTGTTACATATTTCCAGGAAGAAATGGGATTCTTCACTTGACAAATGGATTTGAGGCTTATAAAATAAAACAGTAACAATTATTGTTTTTAGTTTTAAGCCAAATTGCAGCTTACGGAAAGGACGCTGATCTTATATGAAAACATTAAAGTACAGCCGTCAGCGTGAATCGATTAAGAAATGCCTCATGGCGCGTCATGACCATCCTACTGCGGATGTGGTCTATGCCAGCATCCGGGAAGAGTTTCCTAACGTCAGCCTGGGAACTGTGTACCGCAATCTCAATCTGCTGGTGGAGCTTGGCGAGATCCAGAAGCTGACCTGCGGGGACGGCAAGGACCGTTTTGATGCTGTCGTGGCCCCTCACTATCATTTCCTGTGCAGAAAGTGCGGCGCGGTCATGGATCTTCCTTTGAAGCCCATGCCGGAGACGGAGCGTTATGCAGAGGAGGCTGCCGGAGTCAAGGTGGACAGTCATATGATCTATATGTATGGTACCTGCACAGAATGTCTGGGAAAGGCGGAGCCTGATCACTGAGGTATCCCCGGGGCGGTCTGGAAATGCCGGAAAGGATCATGTTTTCCTGACAGCTCAGGCGGGATCCGGGCTGTTGCCTATTTTCAGTAATAGTTCAGGGGGGTATCTGAACTATATACACCATTTCCGTAACAGTTCAGATACCCCTTGAACTGTTACGGCATCTGCCCATGAAAATCGCTGCGCGATGGGGCCGATGCCCTCCGGCCACTACATTTTCGTACGGTCAGCGCAGCGAGTGCGCAGACCTATCTGAACTATATACACCATTTCCAGAATATACGAAAAAATAAATGAGAAAAATACTTGACAGAGGACATGCTGTGTGCTAAAGTAATAACAGTAATCATTACTGTTATGAGGAAATGGTTGCTCAAGGTAAAGCACAATAATATTTATATAAAGAAAAGGAGACCAGAGTCATGAAAAAATGGGTTTGTACAGTATGTGGTTATGTTTACGAAGGCGAGAACGCACCGGAGAAGTGCCCCCAGTGTGGTGTTCCGGCTTCCAAGTTCAAAGAGCAGGCTGCTGACGAGATGGCATGGGCCTGCGAGCATGAAGTAGGCGTAGCCCAGGGTGTTTCCGAGGATATTCTTGCCGACCTGCGTGCTAACTTTGAGGGTGAGTGCTCTGAGGTTGGTATGTATCTGGCTATGGCAAGGGTTGCCCACAGAGAGGGTTATCCGGAGATCGGTCTGTACTGGGAGAAGGCTGCTTACGAAGAGGCTGAGCATGCTGCCAAGTTCGCAGAGCTGCTGGGCGAGGTTGTGACTTCTTCCACCAAGAAGAACCTGGAGATGAGAGTTGCTGCCGAGAACGGCGCTACCGCTGGCAAGTTCGATCTGGCCAAGAGAGCTAAAGCCGCTAACCTGGACGCAATCCATGACACTGTTCATGAGATGGCCAAGGACGAGGCTAGACACGGCAGAGCATTCAAGGGTCTGCTGGAAAGATACTTCGGTTAAGATAAGGAGATATCCATGGATAAGTATGTATGCCCCTGCGGTTATGTCTATGATCCCGCTGTAGGTGACCCGGACAATGGCGTTGCCCCCGGCACTCCCTGGGAGCAGGTTCCCGAGAGCTGGCTGTGCCCGGTGTGTGAGCTGGGGAAAGATGTGTTTGAGAAGGAGTAAGGGCTTCTCAAGGCAAACGTAATTCATTATGGATTAGAAGGGAATGAACCAGGGATGGTTTGTTCCCTTTTTTTAATGTATCTGCGATCTATCTATGTTGTCCTCTATAAAAATTGTCCCTCCTTCTACCCTTCTTTTTTATGTAAAGAAATCAGGCTAATATGTAAAGAAAATACTTTACAATTCTCAGAAATATATTATAATAGAATGAAATAGGAGGTATTGCTATGGCACAGACAAGTGTAAATTTCCGTATGGACGCAGATTTGAAGGAATCGGTAGAAGAAATTTGCCGGAAAATGGGTATGAATCTTACGACAGCAATTACTATTTTCTGCACAAAGGTTGCCCAGGAAAGGCGCATTCCATTTGAAATCACTGCAGATCCAGACCCTTTTTATAATGAAAACAATATTCACTATCTGGAAAAGAAAATGGAAGATTACAAGGCTGGGCGGTTAAATCTTGCAGAACATAAACTAATCGAGGAATAGGAGATTATGCTAATCGAACGGATACAATGGGACTTTGACGCATGGGAAGATTATTGCGAATGGCAACAGATAAACAAATCGACCGTAAAGCGCATAAATCTATTGATAAAAGATATATGCCGAACTCCATTTGAAGGTATCGGAAAACCGGAACCATTGAAAGGAAATTTAAACGGATTCTGGAGTCGTCGTATTGATGATGAACACAGGATCGTCTATGTGGTTGATTTTGTGTCTTTGGAAGTCCATGCTTCCCTGGATAAGAGTTCGATATGTAGAAATTTGTTGTCGGTTTTAGGAATTTTCTGCTGTCGAATCTTCCTTCTGATTTTACTATAACCAGAATTCTTTTGTTTATACACCCTGAGTGAATTTTTTGCATGGGAAATAAGACATTTGCAGATATGCCTTTTTTCGTGGGCTCTGCCCACACCCGGCCTCTGGAAAAAGGAACTGACGTCCTCCCAGTTTTCTCCCGGTTGCTGATGGCACAGGGGTATTTCTTACCCCACTTTTCCCTGACTTCCTCCAGCTCCGACA
>CAJTOW010000024.1 GCA_910577655.1 uncultured Lachnospiraceae bacterium
GGGGGACGGGATGCCCGTCTGGACTGCTGCTATATAACCGTCTTTGGTCCGTCCTCATAATCAAAAGTATAATATTCGCAGGCGTTGATCACAATCGTTTTCCCATGGACAACCCGGCGGGGTACATGGAGATTATAGCGCATATGAATATGGCCATGGAGGAAGTACTTCGGAGAAAACTGCTTCAGAAGCCAGTGAAAGCAGGCAAACCCCTGGTGAGCCGGTGTATTCTCATCGTTGAGATGTCTGGCAGGCGCATGGGTCACCAGCACGTCGAAGCCTTTGTGGCGGATAAGCTGGGGCAATAGGCGGAAAATCCGTCCCCGCATCTGCTGTTCCGTGAACATCAGGGGACTTTCCCTGTAACGGTGGGAGCCGCCCAGCCCCAGGAAGCGGATGCCCCGGTATACGACGATGCGGTCGTCAAGACAGACGCAGCCCTCCGGAGGATGTTTTAAAAGAGACTCATCATGATTTCCTTTCACATAGAAAAGAGGACAGCGGGCCATTGTTACCAGAAACTCCAGATATTCACGGGACAAGTCGCCGCAGGCAAGAATCAGGTCAAATTCCCGCAGGCACCCCGGGCGGTAGAAATCAAAATACCGTGTGGCCTCTTCGTCTGAAACGGTAAGAATCCTCATAGTATCCCTTTCCCTGCCGGAACCGGGCTGCCGGATCTTGCAGCCTGGGCGATGCCTACCACGGCCACAGTCTCTTTTCCGGTATCCGTCAGATCTTCATAGGATGGAATGGCGCCGACGACATTTTCCATCAGCCAGTCCATACGGATGATTTGTTCTGGCAAAAGTTCTCCGTTCCAGTCCTGGTGTCTTCTGCCGTTCTGGTCATAAAGGGCGTCCTGGAAGGGCCGGCAGATTCCGGCACAGATGCTTTTTTCCAGAAGACCGGCCAGCTTCCGGCTTCCGTCCAGCATGTCTTCATTGTAGGTCAGCCCCACGACTCCGGCATCCATTCCCCAGTAATAGTTCCATGCCCTTGCGCTGCCGGCATAATCCTGCTGATAGGACCGGTTCAATATCTGCCGGATAATGGCTTCATAGTAAATACCCCATTTCAGCACCGGGCGGGCAATGGGGACCGGGCCGTCCCCGGTGACCAGCAGCAGGCCGCGCAGACTGCTCTCCTGTTCCGACAGACCAGACACATCGCTGGAAGAAACCAGCACGATTCCCTGTCTGGTGAGGCGCTCAAGGGCCGCTTCCACACTTCCCGTGCCGGACCAGTCCAGATACACATTGGCTTTGGGATTCGTAAGCTGGACGCCCAGGGCAAAGGCATTGATCCCTGCGATCTGCCCGTAAATGGGGTAATCACAGATATAGCCCACATTATGGCCGCCGGCAAGGGCACCTGCCATGGCGCCAAGAATATATTTCACCTCATACATGCGGGCATAGTAGGTGCGGATATAGCGGTGGGCGATATTCAGGGAGCAGTTCAGAACCGCCGCTTCCGGATGCTCCACCGCTGCCCGCAGGCTGGCGGAAAGAAGGCGCGGGGATGTGGTAAAGACCAGGGTATTCCCCTCACTGACTGCCTGGGCGATGATCTGCTCCGGGGGAATCTGGCCGCAGGCATAATAGGCGCTGGTGGAGATCTTCCCCTGGAAGACACGTTCCACATAGCTTCTTCCCAGTTCGTGGTTGCAGATCCAGCCGGACTGGTCAGGACTGCGGTCATGGATGAAGGCTACCTTCCTCAGTTTGGAACTGCTGCCCCACACAAGTCTTGTAAGAAGAGCCGGTTTGCGCTCCTCCTCCCGCTTAAGCTTCAGATCCACACCATCCGGGTACTGCAGCAGCCGGATGTCCTCCCACAAGCCGGAAAGTCGGGCTGCGGTTTCCCTGGCCCGGCCATACCTCAGTTCCTGGAGGCCATATACCTTTCCATAGGCCAGAAAGGCATCGCCGGTGGTGACTGGCAGCTCCTTTCCGCCTTTTGGTTCATAGACAGACCGGAAGTTCGTGTAGGCGGAGGAAAAGGCGCTTTGCTCCTCCTCTGTCCATTGTTCCCCGGGCTTTTTTCCCATGAGGGCCTGAAGCTCCTCATAGCAGCCGGGTCTGGAAAACTCCAGATAGCTGACCCCGCTGCAGGCAGAGAAGTCCAGAAGCTCATAATACCGCTGTACCTCCGGGTCATTGCTGCGCTCCGGGAGTATCCGGTATACCTCCCCTGTAAGCTCTACGGCGCCGAAAAATTTCAGCACGCTGGCCCGTTTGTTGCCTTCCTCCACATAGTACCGGTTCATGTATTCCCATATTTTTAGGGGATCCCGGATTCCTTCCTCCAGATGTACCTGACAAAGATGTCTCCATTTTCCGGCAAACTCGCTGTCCTCTGGCGCCAGAGGCATAAAATTCCGGGCAAACATATTGGCACGTCCGCTGTTTTTTGTTCCCGCCAGAAATGCCACAGGGATCTGCCGGATGCCCAGACTCTGCCCTGCCGACATCTGGTTGGGCAAAAGGATGGTGTCCAGGGCCGGCAGGAAGGGCGGCTGTTTGTCATTTACAGCCGCCCGGTATTCCTTCTGGGCCTGTTTGCGGGCCGCATTATAATATTCCTCCGGCATAATGGCTAAAAGGAATATTCCCGGCTCTTGGGAGCATTGGCAGCGGCGGAGTCCGGATCATACCAGATCAGGTTGTTGCCGGTTGCCTTGTCAAAGAGCTGGAGCAGGCGGGGCTGGAAATTGAAATCTACACTTGCGCCGATGTCTACATTGACAGCAAGATCCATGGTGGGGATCACCATGACCACATTGTCCCCCTGGCATACGGTATGGAGGTTCACCTCTGTACCCAGCATCTCGGACACCTCGATATCCGCATGCAGCGGTCCTTCTCCGATGGTGATATGGTTCGGACGCAGTCCGGCGATGATATCGCAGGGCTGCTGGCCATTGGCAGTCAGCGCTTTCTGCTGGAATTCGCTCAGCTCAAACCGTACGCCCTTGATTTCTGCAAAGTACCGTCCATTTTCCAGAAGGAGTCTGGAACCGTCGAAGAAGTTCATAACCGGCATACCGATGAAGCCGGCAACAAACAGATTCACCGGTTTGTTGAACAGATCCTGGGGTGCTCCGATCTGGTTCACAAAGCCGTCCTTCATGATCACGATACGGTCGCCCAGGGTCATAGCCTCTGTCTGGTCGTGGGTGACGTACATGAAGGTAGTGTTGATACGCTTGCGCAGCTTGATGATCTCTGCACGCATCTGGTTACGAAGCTTTGCGTCCAGGTTGGAAAGGGGCTCATCCATCAGAAATACCTTGGGATCCCGCACCATGGCACGGCCGATGGCCACACGCTGGCGCTGGCCTCCGGAAAGAGCCTTGGGTTTACGCTCCAGGTATTGGGTGATATCCAGAATCTCCGCCACCTCACGGACCTTGCGGTCGATCACGTCCTTCGGAGTTTTCTTCAGCTTCAGGGCAAATGCCATGTTGTCATACACGGACAGATGGGGATACAAGGCATAGTTCTGGAATACCATGGCGATATCCCGGTCCTTGGGAGCTATGTCGTTACACAGCTTTCCGTCAATGTAAAGCTCGCCGCCGGAGATATCCTCCAGACCGGCTACCATACGGAGGGTTGTGGATTTGCCGCAGCCGGACGGGCCGACCAGCACGATAAATTCCTTGTCCTTGATGTCAATGTTGACATCATGCACTGCTGTTACCTTGTTGTCATAAACCTTTTTGAGACCTTTGATTTTTACCTCTGACATACTTTTGTGACTCTGACAAAGGGTCCCACACCCATTGCCTCGCAGTCATCCGCAAAGGGATGCACCGCATTACGACAGGTCTCCACACTGCCGCACCGCGAGCCGGCGGTCCATAATTCCTCCTTCTTTTCTTGTACGTCTGCCATAAGGTGGAGTGGCAGGACGCCATAATAGTTGGTTTATCTGCAGGGCAGCTGACTGCCCGGGCATTCGTGTCCAATGTACTCCAAAGAGTGCCGCACCGGCCGCCAAGGCAGGCCGGATAAGGCTCCGGGAGCATAGTCCGGTTAATTTTCTTTATCTAATCCTGGTCCCTCAGGGCCTCCCGTCTCAGGCGGGCCTTGCGTCTTTCCTCCTGGGCTTCTTCCACCGCCTTCACCCGCTCTGGGTCAAAGAGCCGGACCAGATGCAGGGAATTCAGCCATGCGATCAGGGCGAAGCCGACGGTAAACCAGAGAAACAGGCTTTGAAGAAACTGCACCGGGAACAGGAAAAACAGAATAACCGGCGACAGATCTAAAAGCATGATGAAGACGGTAAAGATGCCGTTTTTCATGGCAAGCAGAAGGCCATAACGGAGAGTCTTTAAAACCGGTTCGTCAAAATACGCCAGAGCCGGGAAGGCGTGGGATACTGCGGCGAGATAGAAGTAGCCGACAGAAACGACCACCACCTGCAGGAAAAAACGGTATGGAACATATGGCTGGAAGGTACACCAGAGATCCACTGCCAGAAAGATGCCGGCAACAGCAGTCAGCAAAAACATAAAGGTTCCCTTCTTTAAATGATGGATCAGGCTTTTGAAGAAGCCGGAGCAGACATGGACTTCTTCATGGAGGGCCATCTGCATAGTCATATCATACAGGGCGGCTGTGGAAGCGCCTGCCGTGACAATCGGGACACAGCCCAGGATCCAGAGAACATTTAAAAGGATCAGATCCATGAAACAGCTTAAAAATCTGGTAACCGGAGAATCTTCATGCAGGAAACTCATAAACCAGTACCCCCTTGTTCTTTTGAATGCATTATAGCAGAATGGAATGGGTTCCACAAGTGCTATTTCGAAATTTCTTCAATTTTTTTCTTTTGTTCCTATCTTAGCGGCTTTGTTAAATATTCGACATAAACCAGGGTGATATTTTAAATGAAACGAAGAAAGATGTAATTATGTACAATTTTGATAGTGAAAATTTGGTGAAAATGACATTTTTTTTGAGATTTTTAAAAATAAATGGAAAGCATATTGACATGCCACCAAAATCGGTATAAGATGAAACCATCAATGGAACGGGTTCCACATTTTCGGTATCAACCGCATTTTTTAATAAAAAATGCGCAAAAATGGAACGGGTTTCATAAAATTAAGCATGTATGTGCAAAAATCATCAAGGAGGAAACACACTATGAAAAAGAATCTTGCAAGTCTGGCTCTCGTTTCCGCGATGGCTCTTTCCCTGGTGGCCTGCGGCGGTAATTCCGGCAGCAGTTCCGGCGGAGCTGCTCCGGCATCTGGCGGCGGTAATGATGCGTCCGGAGATGTGACAAACCTGACCATCTGGCAGCCCAGTGATAAGGAAACCATTGAGAACTGGTGGATTGAGAAGCTGGATGCGTGGAACAGCGAGCATCCGGAGATCCAGGTTCACCGGGAGGCTATCGACCGGTCTGACTCCTATGCTTACGATAATAAGGTTGCAACTGCCGTCACCTCCAACGACCTGCCGGATATCCTGTTCGTAGACGGTCCCCAGGTGTCCTACTATGCGGCAAACGGAATCATCGTTCCCCTGGATTCCTATTTCAGTGCAGACGACTTAAGCGATTTCGTGGATTCTACTGTAGCTGAATGTACATATGACGGAAAGCTTTATGCAATCTCTGCCACCGAATCATCCGTTGCCCTCTATTACAATAAGGGATACATGGAGGAATGCGGTGTGGATATCGCCAAGCTGGAATCCTATACGGCTGACGCACCTATGACCTGGTCTGAGTTCGAGGCTCTGGCAAAGCAGTGCACCACCGACAAATATGTAGGCGCCCATATTGTTATGGACCATGGCGAGGGTCTTCCCTATGCTCTGGAGCCCATGTACATCTCCAACGGCAAGGACTACCTCTCTGAGGACGGCTCCAAGGCCCAGGGCTATGTCAACAGCAGTGAGGCAGTGGAGACCACCGCATTTCTGGCCAGCCTGATTGCAAACGGCTATGCCAATGTGGATCCCATCACCGACGAGTTCCTCAACGGTGCATGTGCTACGGAGATCCAGGGTTCCTGGGATGTATCTGTCCTGGAGGCAGCCGACTTTGAGTGGGGCGTTACCTATTATCCTGTCTCTGACAAAACCAAGAAACCGGTATCTCCCTGTGGTGACTGGGCAGCTGCTGTAACCATGAACTGTGGAAATGTAGACGCTGCCGGTGAATTCCTCCAGTGGCTGATGAGCAAGGAAAATGTGGCTTCTTATGCTGCCGCCATTGCAAAACCAGCTTCCCGTTCTTCTGCCTACGATGATCCGCTTATGGCTGATTACAAGGAATATCCGCTGACTGTCTTCGTAAACCAGCTGGAGAACAACGCGGTACCCCGTCCCCGTACTCCTTCCTATGCAACCTTCTCCACCGACTATGCAGAGGCGATGACCAACATCTTCTCCGAGGCGGCTTCCAACGGCACTGTGGATGAAGCTTTCATTCAGACCCAGCTTGACAATGTGGCTGCTTCTTTTGAGGAGGATTACAATACCTACTACGGCCAGTAATCTGGCAAATACATGAAAAGGGGGAAGCTGTTTTGTCCAATACAACAGTCCTTTCGGCAAGAAAGCGTAACGAACGTGTGGCGGCCTATATCTTCACCATACCGGCGGTCGTATTGCTGATCGCGTTTCTGGTCGTCCCTGTGATCTATACGGTATACTATTCCGTATTCCAGTATCAGGTCATGAGGCCCAAAGATATTACCTTCATTGGCCTGAATAACTATGCTAGACTGTTTGGCGATGCTGATTTTTATCAGGCGCTGAAAAATACCATTTATTTCACGGTTATCGTTGTGCCTACCCAGTGCGTTCTGGCCCTGGCCCTGGCGTTGCTGGTATCAAAGAGATTCCGTGGGGTTTCCGTTTTCCGTACAATGTACTTCAGTCCGCAGCTTACATCCATGGTTGTTATCTCCGTACTGTGGACAGTGCTTTACAATTCCAATCCGAATACCGGTCTGATCAACTCTATGCTGGCCGGGATCGGGATGAAACCCATCAACTTCCTGAGCAACCCCAAGACGGCCATGAACGCCATCATCTTCATGTCCGCATGGCAGGGGGCCGGTTACCAGATGATGATCTTTCTGGCAGGACTTCAGGGGATTCCGGGAGAGCAGTATGAGGCCGGATCCATTGACGGAGCCAACAGGGTTCAGCAGTTTTTGTATATCACCCTGCCAAATCTGCGCGGAACGATCAAATATGTCATCATGATCACTATGATCCAGGCCATGAAGCTGTTTACCCAGCCCTATGTTATGACCCAGGGTGGTCCCCAGAACGCGACGAAGACCGTGGTATATTATATTTATACCCAGGGATTCCAGAAGGGGAACTTTGGTTACGCCTGCTCTGTGGCAGCCGTATTCTTTGTTATCGTAGTTGCTATGAGCCTGATCATGCAGAAGCTCACGGCAGACGACTAGGAAAGGAGGAGGAGAATACAATGAAATCGAAAAAAGCATCAGCATTTCTGACGAAGTTTCTTTTTTACTTCGGCAATATTGTGATCGGCATTATCTTTGTCTCCCCTCTGGTATGGATGATTTCCGCGTCCTTTAAGCCTGAGTCCAGGATTTTTGCCAACATGAACTCCCTGAGCACCTTCTTCCCGGTGGAGCCGTCCTTAAACAACTACTTTGAGGTTTTCCGGCGGATCGACATGGCAAATGTGTTCAAAAACACTCTGCTCTATATCGGCCTGATCCTGATTCTGGATCTTCTGATCAACTCGATCTGCGGATACGCGCTTGCCAAGTTCCGTTTCCGTGGACGGGGGGCGATTTTGAGTCTGGTAGTAGCCCTGATGGTTATGCCCATGGAAGCGATTCTGCTGCCGCTGTATATTGAGATGTCCCAGCTGGGATGGGTCAATACCCTGCAGGCACTGGTGGTGCCGTTTATTGCCAAATGCTTTTCCATTTACATGTTCCAGAACTTTTTCCATGACATTCCAAACGATCTTCTGGAGGCGGCTTCCATCGACGGATGCAGTCCTGTAGGAACCTTCTTCAAGGTCGTCATGCCCATCTCCAAGACGGTTTATGCTACTGTCTTTATCCTGGATTTTGTGGCACACTGGAATGACTTTATGTGGCCGTTCCTGGTCATGACCGGCGCGGATAAACGTACCATCCAGCTGGCGGTTCAGTCCTTCTTCAGCACCAGCCCGGTACACTACAGCGCTATTATGGCAGCCCTGGTTGTCTCGGCGCTTCCAATGATCGTTATGTTCATCTTCATGCAGAAATACTATGTTGAAGGAATTGCTTCCTCCGGCATCAAGGGCTGATTCTGCACCACGGTATTTCTGATATGGGGGACTGACAGCTCAGACAGATCATCTTCTTGCCCCGTCTGAACTTTATGTTACAGTCCACAGGACGGGGAAAACTGGACAAAAACAGACGACAAGCTGGCTTGTAAGGCTGTTTTTGTCCAGTTTTCCACATTGGGCGGACGCCTGGTGCTTCTTGTCTGGTACAGCCGGACAAGAAGATGCCCCGTGAGCAGTAACAGCCTGTAGTAGTTCAGGGGGTATCTAAACTGTTACAACGACTCTGCCTTTCAGGATGCTGCTGCAATCCGGTTTGACAAAAGCTGCCAGACAGGGTAATATAACTATGATTCAGAGAGGTCGTTGGAAAAATTTTGAAACAGGTTCAGGTAAAGGAAATGTCCACAATTCAAGATGTAGCAAAACGCGCAAGTGTAGGGGCCGCAACGGTCTCCCGTGTACTGAACGGGAACGGATATGTCAAGGAAGAGACGAGGGAAAAGGTTATGCGTGCCATAGAGGAGCTGGATTATACTCCCAATGAGATGGCGCGGAATCTTTTTTTTAAACGGACCGGCATTGTGGCCATCATCATTCCGCAGATTTCCCATCCATTCTTTGCGGAGTTTGTGGATGAAGCGATGCTGGAGCTTGCAAAATACAATTATAAGGTCATGGTCTGCAATACATGGGATGAGTCCCACTATGAGCTGCAGTACCTGGAGATGCTGCAGCGCAGCATGGTAGACGGCATTATCTTCGGAGCCCATTCCCTGGATATCAGAGAGTACCAGAATGCCAAACGTCCTATTGTGGCCCTGGACCGGGAGCTGGGGGCAGGGATTCCCTGCGTCAGTGCCGACCATCAGGAGGGCGGACGTCTGGCCGCCGAAGTACTGATGGAGGCAGGCTGCAAAAAGGTGCTGCAGTTCTGCGGGAAAAAGGGTGTTTCCACCCCTTCCTTCCAGCGTCATGCATGCTTTGAAAGGATCTTCCAGGAGCACGGCCTTGAGTGTCACAATTTTACATTGTCCCGGAACAGCTTCAGCTACGGCTATTTCCACCGGATTGTGGAGGGAGTCTTTGAACAGTATCCTGACATTGACGGCATATTCGGTACGGATATTATCGTGATGAATGCCATCCGTCGGGCTGCCGAGCTGGGAATCCGGGTTCCAGAGGATTTGAAGGCGGTTGCCTATGACGGTACCGGTGTCACGGGGCTGATGCATCCTGACCTGACCACTGTTGTCCAGCCGATCGGGGAGCTGGCAAGGGAATGTGTCCATCTGATGATGGAGCTTACCCAGGGAAATGCCATCGCCCAGACCTCTATTAAGCTTCCGGTCATATTGAGGAAGGGTATGACAACCTGACCCCCTGCGGGGGTCTTTTCCGGGTTTTATATGGAACCCGTTCCAAACATAATACAGGATTATTTTCAGGAAAGTAGAGGACTGAACCTATGAATAGTAAATTATTACTCCAGGCACGCAATTACGAGAACATATATGGTGACAAGATACCTGCCAGTGAGCGGCCGCTTTTTCACGTCACGCCCCAGACCGGCTGGCTGAATGATCCCAACGGTTTCTCTTTCTACAAGGGAGAATACCATCTGTTCTACCAGTATCATCTTTACAACACAAGCTGGGGCCCCATGTACTGGGGGCACGTGAAGACAAAGGATTTTATCCGTTGGGAACGGCTCCCGGCCGCCCTTGCTCCTGATGCGGAGTACGATAACGCCGGGTGCTTTTCCGGAAGCGCCGTGGAACTGCCGGACGGAAGGCATCTGCTGATGTACACAGGGGTGCAGGAGTGGAAGCGGGAGGACGGCTTTACCGAAAGCCGCCAGGTCCAGTGCATCGCTTATGGGGACGGCACTGATTATGAGAAATACGAGGGCAATCCGGTTCTCACCGAAAGAGATCTGCCGGAGGGTGGCAGTGCGGAGGATTTCCGTGATCCGAAGATCTGGAGGGATGATGAGGAGGACTGCTTCTATGCGGTGGTGGGAAACCGTACGGAAGACAGCAGCGGCGCCATCCTTCTGTTTAGAAGCAAAGATACCATGAACTGGGAATTCGTCACAGTGCTGGACCGGAGTGAGAACCAGTACGGAAAGATGTGGGAATGTCCCGATTTCTTTACTCTGGATCACGCGGCGGTGCTTCTGACCTCTCCCCAGGAGATGCTTGCCCGCGGCATGGAATTCCACAATGGCAACGGCACCCTCTATATTACCGGATATTATGATAAAAAGAACCACTGCTTTATGCGCAGTGAGGTCCGCGCCATTGACTATGGTCTGGACTTTTATGCGCCCCAGACGGTTCTGACACCAGATGGACGCCGGATCATGATCGGATGGATGCAGTCCTGGGAAAGCAGCCACAGCCAGCCCCACGGCGCCAGATGGTTCGGCATGATGACCATTCCGCGGGAGCTGCACATCGTGGACGGGATGCTGCGGCAGAATCCGGTGCAGGAGCTGGACAACTATCATATCAATCCAGTATTTTACCGCAACGTGGATATCCGGGAACGCATCCAGCTGCCCAAGGTCAGCGGACGTGTGCTGGATATGAGCCTCTATATCCGTCCTGCCGGCGGACAGCTCTATGAGCATGTCACCATCAAGGTGGCCAAGGACACCCAGTACTACACAGCCATCAGCTATGACCCCAACAAGAGTGTCCTGACCTTTGACCGCAGCAATTCCGGCTTCCGCCATGACATTCTGGCGACCAGGAAGGTGCTGGTCCGCTATCAGAAGGGGGAGATCCGGCTGCGTATCGTGATGGACCGTTTTTCCATTGAGATATTTGTCAATGACGGCGAGCAGGCCATCACTTCCACCATCTACACCCCCCAGGAGGCCCAGAGTATCTCCTTTGAGGCGGAGGGCATGGCCATCCTGGATGTGGAGAAATATGATTTACAGCTTTCAGACACACTCTAGAGCAACGCTCTAGAGACGCCTCTGCCGCTCCACCCGTTCCTTCACCTGGTTTAAGAAATGCTCCGGCCCCAGAACCTTCACCATGGGGCCGAAGGAGAGCACCTGAATCAAAAGCTCCGTCTCCCAGCGAACATCGTAATAGATGGAGCAGCGGTAACGGCGGGCATCCTGGGTGCGTTCCACGGTCTTCTGGTAGCTGGCAAAGTGGAGCATGGTTCTCTCCAGGGCATTGCGGTCATCAAAGATCTCCAGAACCAGTGGGTCTTTGCTTAAAGAGGCCTCCAGACAGGTGTCGACATCAGGGATGCCTTCATTTTTGTGAACGTCCTTGTTCATTATCTCCACCCGCAGCATCCGAGCCACATTCAGCACATCCAGCCGCCACCGGCCATTGGCGCGGCGGTAGAAGGCGCAGAGCCGGAATTTCCCGTCCTTGGCAGAGTATTCCAGCCGGCTGGGAAGCCAGGTGTGTTCCAGGATCCGGTTCTTGCCGGAGTAATAGACGATCCCCAGGGGCTTTCGGCAGCGGATGGCCTCCAGAATCCTGGAAAAATGCTTCCGGTACATGAACGAATCAAAGGGATCGCTGTCCCGGTAGCGGTCAAAATACAGAAAGTCTGACGGATCAAACAAGGGTTTGACCCCGTCTAAGAGTTTTTCAAGTTCCCCAAGCTGCCGGTCAGAAAGGAACAGGGGTATCCGCTCGTCTTTCAGCAATGCCTTCAGCCAGGATTTCTGCAGACTGGTGAAAGGGGTAAAGGGCTCTTTTTCAAGGCGGCTTTGAAAGCGGCCATCCCCGCAGGCAGACAAAAGTTCCCAGTCCCCCTGTAAAAGTTTTGGGACGATCTCCATGGCGCTCTCCTGATAGCCCTCCGTCTCCGCGATTTCACAGACCTGCTGCCGGGTAAGAGGATTTATGGAGGCCTGCCTCAGGATCTGGGCGGTCACCTGATAGTAGCAGTTGTACAGTTCTGAGAATAGATTCATGTGCATGCTCCTGCCTGCCGGGATGCTTCTTGTGGTTATGGTAACCATCGGAAGCATCCCGGCAGCTTATCTGTTATAAGTTCATTTCTTGCAATCCATTCTATTGCAAAACCCCTTTGCCGTCAATTATAACGTAACAGTTCAAGGGGTATCTGAACTGTTACCCAGGAATCCGGGTGATTCGGAAAAATGTCTGATACTTCTTGAAATTCCTTCAAAAAAGTGCCAAAGGAGCAGGGCAGGTGGGAAAACAGGCTTTATTAACAAAAGGGATTGCAATTTTTAAAATTGTATGCTAATATCTGACTAAGGAAACCGATTTCTTTTTCAAAAATCAGACAAAATGAACAAAAATAACATTACAATCTATGACATAGCACGGGAAGCAGGGGCATCGCCTGCTACCGTTTCAAGAGTACTGAACCACTCCAGGCATCCGGTCAAGCAGGAGATGAGAGAACGGATTCTGGAGACCTCCCGGCGGCTGGGATATATTCCCAACCTCCAGGCCCGCAGTCTTAAGAACCAGAAGAGCACAACCATCGGCATCATCATACCGTCCATAGACAACCCGTTTTATCCTTCCATTGTAAGAGGAATTGAGGATGAGATTGTCAGTCGGAACTGCCATATGATGCTCTCAAGCTGTGACCGCAATGTGGAGCTGACCAACTACAGCATTGAGAATATGCTGGCTGTCCATATCCAGGGGATTATCAGTATCTACATGGACGAGGTGCCGGATGCGCTGATGCGTCTTGTGGACCGGGGCGGACTGGCGCTGAATGTGGTGTCCAATGATGTATGCCTTCCAGGTACCCACACCATTATCGTGGACAAGGAGGCAGAGTGCGCGCTGGCAGTGGAACATCTTCTGAAGCTGGGACACCGCAGGATCGGTCTGCTTCTGGATAAGCTGGATAATTCGATCCGTGTAAGGCGTCTTAGCGGCTTCCAGAAGGCGATGAAGGCGGCAGGAGTATCGTACCGGGATGAAGATATATACATATTCGGAATCGATGACCAGGCTGGCGTTGTCCAGGGAGCCATGAAGGGGTATCTTCTGATGAAGAAGGTGCTGGAAAGAACTCCGGAAGTCACAGCAGTGATCTGTATGAACGATACCATGGCCCTGGGAGTGCTCCGGGCAGTCCGGGAGGCCGGGAAGAAGGTGCCGGAGAACTATTCCCTGGTCAGCTTTGATGATCTTGACTTTTCCGATTCGGTATATCCGTCGCTGACCACGGTTGGTCTGGACAAATACAGCTGGGGAAGAAAGCTGGCACAGTATTATTTCCGTCTGCAGGAGAATCCGGAGCAGGGGGATACCGTGGCAGAGGAGGCCGATGTGCTGGTAGCTTCCAGACTGCTGGCCCGTCACAGCACCAGACCGGTAAAAGAGGCAGAATAGGTAAAAAAGAGAGAGTCCCCAAGGGGAAGCTTTCTTTTACGGAAAAAGGAAATCGATTTCCCATTCTTTTGGCCAAAAAGGAAATCGATTTCCTAAAGGCGGACAGTATAGGAAAAGGACTGGTTAAGTGGCAGGCGGAAAAACGCAGGAATTTAAATGGCCGCAAGGTCATTTAAACATAAAGCAAATAAACAAAGCACAACAAGAAAGGGGCAACGATTATGAAGAAAACATTATGTATTTTGACGGCGGCAGCAATGGTGATGTCCATGGCAGGATGTACCAAAATATCCACTCCCGAGACTACGGCGGCAGCAGCCTCCTCGCCGGCGGCAAAGGAAGCGGCCCAGGAGACGGCGGCTCAGGAGACGGCAGCCCAGGAGAGCGCCGCGCCGGCCGCAGTGGCAGTGAAGCTGATCGGGGCACATGTGAACTCCCTGGACAGCTCCTATCAGGCCGGCTTTGAGGCGATGCAGAAGAAGCTGGAGGAGCTTTCCGGCGGCACCATGACCGTGGAGATCCATCCCAACGGGGAGTTGGGCGGCAATGAGGCAGAGCTGGTGGAGAAGATGGCCACAGGAACTGTAGACATGATTGTAACCGCTCCCAATTTCATTGCCAGCACCGGTGTGCCGGAGGCGGATCTGTTCTCCATCCCGTTCCTTTACAGCAGTATGGAACACTGGACGGAGGTGGTGGACGGCGAGGTGGGCCGAACCATCGCAGACAAGGTGGACGCTGCCGGAACCTTCCATTCCCTGGGATACTGGAGCTGCGGTACCAGAGAGTACTTTGGCATCAAGCCTGTGAATACAGTAGATGATTTAAAGGGCGTCAAGATCCGCGTACAGGATTCTGATACGGTCCGTTCCGTGTGGAGCGCCCTGGGGGCCAATCCCACGGTTCTGGCTTATAATGAGCTTTACAGCGGCCTGCAGAACAATGTTATTGACGCGGCGGAGAATGATCTGGGCAATATCCTTCTCCAGAAATTCTATGAGGCCGGTCCTTATGTGTCCCTGACCGATCATGACATTGCCACGCGGCAGTTCCTCATCGGTGCACAGAAATACAACAGCCTTACGGACCAGCAGAAGGCATGGGTGGATGAGGCCGCCGTATATGCATGTGAGGAGCAGCGGAAATTCGACAAGCAGCTCAATGATGAGGCCCTGGAGCAGATCAAGGCCAACGGCGGCATTGTAAACGAAGTGGATAAAGATTCCCTGATTGCCGCGTGTGAGGAGGCAAGAGCCGCGGCGGCAGAGAAAATCGGTGTGGCAGAGCTTTACAATAAGGTAAATGAAACAGCGAAATAGACACAGCCGGCAGAAAGCAGTCAATATGTAGTTGTTCAGTGTGTATCTGAACAGCTGCTTTGAAAGACCAGGACCGGCAGGACAGCCTTTTGCCTGCCGGTTCTGGATCATAGGAGGGAGGGCGACAGAGTGAAAAAATTATGTGATATAGTCCAGAAACTCATGTATGCCGCTGGTATGGCCGCGGTAGCGGTGTTCTTCTTGTGTACGGTGGTTCAGGTGTGCTCCCGGATGTTCGGATTTCAGGCATCCTTTACGGAGGAGGTGGCAAATACAGCGCTGGCATGGTGCTGCTTTATCGGTGCGGCGCCTATGGTACGCTCCAACGAGCATTTCCGGTTCACTGCCTTTACAGAGAAGATGAAGGGGAAGCTGTATTTTGTGGACGAGATGATTTGTCTTATTCTTATGCTGGTCTTTCATCTGGTGGTTGCCGGTTACGGTGTACTTCTTGTCAGGCAGTTTGCCACCTGGAGAATGACCTCGGTGCCGGTCAGCAAGGGCTGGTGCTGGCTGTGTGTGCCTCTTTTCGGCATTACGGCCTCTTTGTTTACCCTGGAAAATATGATTGACTACATCCGTCATCCAGAGAGCCGGAAGGTGGTCAATGCGGTGGAAGAAGCGATGAAGGAGGCGGACTTATGATATTTGTACTGGTTGCGGCGTTTTTGGTTCTGCTTGTCATGGGCATGCCTATCGCCTATATTCTGGGGCTGGTGGCGCTGCTGGGGATCTGGCAGCTGGAATCGGTTTCCATGATTACGGTGGTGCAGAAAATGTTCACCGGTCTTAACAGCTTTACACTTCTTGCGGTTCCCTTGTTTGTCCTTGCTGCCAATATCATGAACCGGGCAAAAATCAGTGAAAAACTGATCGAGTTCTGCAACGGCATTGTGGGACGGTTTCCCGGCGGACTGGCCTATGCCAATGTCATGGTATCTATGCTGTTTGCCGGGATCTCCGGTTCCTCCCAGGCGGATACGGCGGGGATCGGCTCAATCCTGATTCCGGCCATGGAGGAGGAAGGATATTCCAAGGAAACCTCTGTGGGGGTGACAGCAGCCTCCTCCACCATCGGAGTCATCATCCCGCCGTCCATCCCAATGGTGGTGTATTCCTCTGTGGCAGGCGCCTCCATCGGGGCACTCTTTCTGGGCGGCGTGGTGCCCGGGATTCTCATTGGCTGCGGTCAGATGCTGGTGATTTTCCTGGGAAATAAAAAGTATCATTATCCCAGACAGAAGGGTATGTCCCTGAAAGAGTTCTCCAGGCTGGCAGTGAAATGTCTGCCTCCGGTGCTCACTCCGGTGATCATCATCGGCGGCGTTATCCTTGGAATCTGCACAGCCACAGAATCGGCGGCGGTTGCCTGTATTTATGCGGCGGTTCTTGGCATATTTGTGTTCAAAAGCCTGAGCCTTAAGGATATCCGCCCCCTTCTCTATGATACCCTGCGGACCAGCGCCACATCCCTTTTGGCCCTGGCCACGGCCAATGCCCTGGGGCAGCTGCTCAGCTACTACAATGTGAGTGTGGCGGTGCAGGCCATGTTTGTAAATTATTTCCCCTATAAATGGCAATTTCTGCTGGCTGTCATCGGGTTTTATCTGTTCCTGGGCACATTTATGGATGCGATTCCGGCCATGATCCTGTTTGTTCCGGTCTTGATGCCGGTGGCTCAGGCCTTTGGCATCAGTGCGGTTCAGCTGGGACTGATTATCGTCATAACCCTGGCAGTTGGGCAGGTGACCCCGCCCTATGGACTCTGTCTGCTGATTGCCGGAAAGATATCGGGAATGAGTGTTCAGAAATCCTTTGTGGCAGTCATCCCTTATATTATGGTATCCGTGGTAGTGGTAATTCTCATTGCCTTTTTCCCCAATATCGCGTTTGCACTGCCGAAGCTTTTAAAGCCGGCGTGGTTCTAAGACAGACAGAAAAGAAAGGACATCAAGATGGAAAAACAGAGAGTTGCAATTGTAACACTGGGCGACAGCCGGCAGGAGTTTTTTAAGAAACGGGAGCCGGTGGTGGCGGCAGAGACCGAGAAGATTAAGCAGGTGTTTGGAGAGCGGTATGATCTGTTTATGCCTCCGGTGGTGTTTGATGCCGGGGAAGGCCAGACAGTGGCCGATGCCATCAGCCGGGAGAATATTCATGCGGTGATTATCCACCTTCCGGTATGGGCCACGCCGTCGCTGGCATTTCGAATCGCCTACGGAACCCGGTATCCGGTAATGCTTCTGGGCAATCTGCAGAGGGATACATCCAGCCTGGTGACGCTCCTTGCCGTGGCCGGGATGCTGGACCAGACAGGAAAGCAGTGTATCCGGGTATCCGGGGACTACCATGATCCGAAGTTGCAAAAGCAGGTGGATACCTTTGTGAGGGCAGTGGCAGTGGCGGAGGGTATCCGGCGCTCCAGCTTTGCCATGATCGGCGGGCGCAGCATCGGCATCGGCACTACGGTGGCAGATCCCAGCCAGTGGCAGAGCCAGTTCGGAATCGAATTTGACCACCGGGACCAGTACGAGATCGTATACCGGGCCCAGGCCCTGGCACCGGAGCGGGTGGAGCGTCACCTGGACTGGGTGAAGAAGAATATTCCCAATATCCAGTATGGCGGGAAATTTACAGAGGAAACCCTGAAACGGCAGGTGTGCAGCTATCTGGCGCTCAAGGACATGGCCGCAGAGTACCAATATGACTTTATGGGCATCAAATGCCAGCAGGATATGAGTGATCACTATGTGCTCCAGTGTCTGGGTGTGGCACTGCTAAACAATCCCTTTGACGCAGACGGAGACAAAATGCCAATCCCGGCATCCTGCGAGTGTGACTGCGACGGGGCGCTGACCATGAGAATCCTGAATCTGTGTGCAAACGGAAGCCCTTCCTGTCTGCTGGATATCAAGTTCTTTGACGGGGACAGCAGGGAATTTGTTCTGGCAAACTGCGGAAGTGTGGCGCCTTACTTTGCTGATCCTGACAGTCAGGAAGAATGTCTGAAAAAGATTGCCCTGATGCCCCACATCTTCGGGGATGCCGGCGGCGGTGCGGTGCAGATGATCGCTAAGCCGGGGCCGGTGACGGTGGCACGGCTGTACCGGAGCAGCGGAAAGTATGTGCTGGGATGCTTTGAAGGCACTACCCGGATGTATCCGCTGGAGAAGCTGAAGGAAACCACCTACTGTTATCCCCATGCCTTTGTGGAAGCAGAGGCTGACTATGAGGCATTTTACCAGAAGATCAATTCCAACCACCTTCATATGGTATATGGAAGCTATGCCGGGGTGCTGGAGCAGTTCTGCCGGATTACGGGAATAGAGTATATCTGCTTTAACAAGGAAATGGGGTGACAAGAAGCCATGGATAGAAAACCGGTTCTCCTGGACCACCAGCGGGTCTGGCGGACTTATACCGGGGGCAGGCGGCTCAATGGTCTGCTTCATCAGTGCCGGGAAGAGCATTACCCGGAGGAGTGGATTCTGTCGGTGACTGAGGCCAGAAATGCCGGACGCGAGCAGACGGGAGAGGGACTCAGCATGGTGGCGGAGGAACCTGGACTGTCTTTAAAGGAGCTGGTGGAATCTGACCCAAAGTATTATCTGGGCAGTACCTCCGGCCGTATGGGCGTGCTGGTCAAGCTTATTGACTCAGCAGAACGGCTTACGGTGCAGGTGCATCCGGACCATGAAAAGGCCCGGGAGCTGTTTCATTCTCCTTACGGAAAGACCGAGTGCTGGTATATTCTGGAGGACAAAAAAGAAGGGGGAGAGCCTCCCAGCGTGTATCTGGGATTTCGTGAGGGCATCACCAGAACGCAGTGGAAAAGGATGTTTGAGGAGCAGGATATCGGCGGTATGCTGGGGATGATGCACCGGTTTCAGGTAAAAAAGGGAGATATGATCCTGGTCGAGGGGGGCGTGCCCCACGCCATCGGTGCAAACTGCTTTCTTGCCGAGATTCAGGAGCCTACTGACTATACCATCCGGATCGAACGCAGGACGCCGGCAGGCTTTTCGGTGGCAGACGAGCTCTGTCACCAGGGGCTGGGGTTTGAGAGAATGTTTGACTGCTTTTCTTATGAGGGTATTTCTGAGGAGGAGGCCAGACGCCGCTGGTTCGTGGCTCCGAAGCCCCAGGACCAGTGCAGAAGGCAGCTGCTGGGAGAACCGGAAACGTCCCTTTTCTCCCTCTATGAAGTGGAGGTGGAAGAGGGGGAGCACTGTGAGACGGAGTGCGGGCAGGGCTTCTGTGGATTCTACCTTCTGGAAGGGGCAGGGCAGGTCCGATATGAGGGAGGAGCCCTTTCTGTCCGCGCGCCGGAACAGATCTTTGTGCCGGCGGCATTTTCCCAGGTGACATTTATGCCGGAGAAGGGCTCCGGTATGCGTCTGCTGCAGTTTTTTGGGCCAAGGATGGAGGGAAGAGACGCGGATTGACATGGTTTGAGAAAATTTGTCTTTGACAGTCTCTGGTTTCCCACAGCCTGTTTTTGTCCAGTTTTCCC
Organism: uncultured Lachnospiraceae bacterium; assembly: GCA_910577655.1. Lineage (GTDB taxonomy): Bacteria > Bacillota > Clostridia > Lachnospirales > Lachnospiraceae > Brotaphodocola. The sequence continues at coordinate 19,497 of CAJTOW010000024.1, forward strand.
TGCCCCGTGAACTGTAACAACGGTGTAACAGCTCAGACAGGTCTGCGCACTTGCTGCGCTGACCCTGCGAAAACATAGTGGTCGCGGGCATACGGCCATCGCCATAGGCGATTCTGAATGGTCGTATGCCGTAACAGTTCAAAGGGTATCTGAACTGTTACACAACGGTTACGAAACTTCTGCTGTATTCAACAAAAAACATTGACAAACAAGAATATATAGTCCATCATAGGAATGAAGTGATAATATCAGGCAGGTAGGATCAGGCGGATGACCTGGAGGCATGACAACGCCGGAACGGTTTGAACCGGTTGTAAAGCAGGATCCGGAGGTACGGATGACAGGATCATGTACTCCCGGAATTTCACTGTGCCTGATTTTGTGAGACTCTGAGCGCACATGATAGAAAAAAGGAGCGGCCAGAACCTATGAATAATGTAAATGAATTAAGGGACAAAAACGGTCTGACGGAAGCGGAATTTTTGGCTTCCTACCAGCCGGGAGACTATCCGAGGCCCTCGGTTGCCACGGACATGGTCATATTTACCGTGACGGATGAGGACGAGGAGAATTACCGGAAGCTTCCGGAGAAGGAGCTGCGGGTGCTGCTGATCCGGCGGGGCGGTCATCCCTATCTGGGGTGCTGGGCTTTGCCGGGAGGCTTTGTGCGTCCCACGGAGACTACGGAAGAGGCGGCAGAACGGGAGCTTAAGGAAGAGACCGGGGTGGACCAGGTGTATCTGGAGCAGCTTTATACCTTCAGCCAGCCAGGGCGTGATCCCCGGACCTGGGTTATGAGCTGCTCCTATATGGCTCTGGCAGACAGCAGCCAGGTGGCAGTCCAGGCCGGGGATGACGCAGATGACGCTGCCTGGTTTAAACTGACGTTCCGTTCCTGTAAAGGACAAAAGGACATGGAACCGGATATGGAAAGCAGCCGCAGGTCAGGCAGGGAGTGGGGACCATGGCGCACATGGGAGATCGTTCTCTCCCATGGCACGACTGTCTTACGCGCCCTGCTGGAGACGGAGGAGGGAAGCTCCTTTGCCCGCTGCAGGATTCTGGAGAACCAGGGTCTGGCCTTTGACCATGCCCGGATCATCGCCTGTGGCCTGGAGCGGCTGCGGGGAAAGCTGCAGTATACGGATCTGGCATTCCATCTGATGCCGGAGCATTTCACATTAAGACAGCTGCAGCAGGTGTATGAGGTGGTGCTGGACCGGGAGCTGCCTACGGCGGCCTTCCGCAGGAAGGTAGCGGGGCTGGTGGAGGAGACGCAGCAGTATACCCGGAATGAAGGCCATAGGCCGTCCAGACTGTATAAAAAATGTATGCCGTAGAGCGTGTCTGAAAATTGCTTTCTGGCAGATGTGCGTCACAGTTTGTGGGAGATTGGGGCCAAATGAAGGGCGCATAGTGGGCTATGTAACCTGAATTTGGCCCAAATATCCCAAGGGACGCCTGCGGTGTACCGCAAAGTGGGGCGTACAGATGCCGGGAATGAATTTTCAGACATGCTCTAGAAGGACGCTCCGTTTGATTTTGCTGTTTTGGCTGGCGGTATCTGCCGCCGGCCATCTTGCGGTTGTTTCCGGCGCAGGCATCTGCAAACACCTGGACAAACAATCGGAAACATGGTCAGCATAAGCTTTTAGCTGTCCGGCGGACCAGAACCATTCACGCTGATATCCAGCAGATACTCAAACAGAATCAGCACACGGGCATAGAAATAGTTTGCTGTCAGGTTCCGGTCATCCAGCATTTTGTCATCCAGCAGAAGGAAGGCCGGACGGGCATGGCGGGCGATGGGAGAAGCCGCATTTCCCGTAAAGGCCACAAGATCCACCCCATGTTCCTGAACATCCTGCACCGGTTTGACAATGGTGCCGGTGGTGCCGCTTTTGCTGATGGCGATCACCAGTCCGGCCTGCAGGGGATTATTCTCGTAGACTTCGTAGTTGTTGGTAGCGATGGCGGTAAAACCAAGCACCAGAAGCTTGCGGACAAAGAAGTCCCGCAGCGGCGAGCAGAAGCCGGTGCCGCAGACCAGGATGGTGTCCCGGCGGTGTACGGCAAGAAGCCTTGTGAACTGTGTAATATGCTCCTGGGGAATCTCACCGATGAAGGAAGTAATTTCAGAGGAGAGATTCTTGTTGTTAATCTCATTCTGAATCAGGAATTCCAGCCGGTAAATCATATCTGTATAACCGGTATACCCCATCTTTTTACTTAACCGTACCACAGCAGCCGGAGAGACATAGTTCCGGGCAGCAAATTCCCGGACACTGTAGTGTACACCCTGGTCTGTGGCCTCCAGAATATGCAGCAAAAGCTCCTGTTCCCCCTCATTCAGGGAATACTGGTCTGCCAGCTTGTAGATATCGTATTTCACGGGAATCCGTCCTTTTCTTTGATGGTGCACTCCCGGGAGGCTCTCCGCATCTGATTTTGTGAGAGTCCGGGGGGTGGATTGGCGATTATTTTCATTTTACGTTATTGCGGAAGGTTTTGCAAGTCACTGTGTTTCAAAAATGGGCGAAAAGGCAGCAGCTCAGGGGATATCTGAAGGGGCTGTGAAAAAAGTCGCGGCTGCCTGCGGGAAGCTGACATAAATCGCGTAAATCCGTGGTTTTCAAAACCGCGGGACAGACTTTTTTCATAGTCTCCATGGTCCTGAAACATGTTTCAAAGAGTGTAAACATGTTCAGAAACTCCGGTAAACTCTTGAGTTTTTTGTGCAAAATGATATACTCGCATTGTCAAAAACGAGAGGCGCCAACTCGTAGAGAGAATCCGTCGTAACAGGTTCGCACATATGGGAACGGTTGCGGCCAGTCAATGATCCCATGACAGCGGCCAGAGTCAGCTCCAGGCTGGCACAGGCAGAGTGCATGGGAAGAAAGAACGGAGAAAAAGCTTATGAAACAAAAAATGATGGATGCTATGCAAAGCTTCTCAAAGGCCCTGATGGGGCCGGTCCTGTTCCTGCCCATAGCCGGTATGATCCAGGCTCTCTCTTCGGTCATGAGCAACACGGCGCTGGTAGCAGAAGGTGGTATTGTATACATAATTGGACGTTTTATCAACGGAGGAATCGGGGCCATACTGTCCAATCTGGGAATCCTTTTCTGCGTCGGGGTTTCCATGAGCCTTGCAAAAAAGCGTAAGGCGGACGCGGCCTTTGTTTCCCTGGTAGCCTATCTGGTCTGGCTGTCTGCCAACTCCCGGTGGCTCAGTGTGGCGGGCCTGATGATCGCCGGCGACACAGCCGGTGATCTGTATGGTACCGGTCAGACCATCTGTCTGGGATACCATGTGACGGACATGGGAGTGTTCCTGGGGATGATTCTGGGGGTTGTGGCGGCCCAGGTTCACAACCGGTTCATTGGTACGGAGTTTGACCATAGAACACTCCTATGAGAAGGCGCTGATGGCGTTTACCCTCTCAAAGACCGTTCCCAGCTTGTTTGTGGCAAAGAAGATTCTGGATGAAATGATGGAGGCTAATAAGGAGTACTGGCCTGAATTGCGGTAGAATATGTTCCGGGAGGGATGCTCCCGGAGGTACGCTCTGAAAAAGTTTTCCCCGGATTGCAGGTTTTGGATGCAATCCGGGGAAAACTTTTTCCAGAACTGGGGTCTGCCGGCCAGGGAGGAACAACCCGGTTGTGAGGAGTAACCAGACGGGAACAGACGTCAAGCTCGCTTGTAAGGCTGTTTTTGTCCAGTTTTCTACATCGAGCGGAGGCCTGATGCTTCTTGTCTGGCGTAGCGGGACAAGAAGATGCGCCCCGTGAACAGCAATAGGTTTTCGTACTTGCTTTAAAAAACTGTTGACAAACCTGAACCTGTGGTCTATCCTATATGAGAAGTGATAATATCAAATAGATAATATTAATATGAAAATATCAAGTAAAAATCGAAAAGCCTGTTTACGCCGGATTGCTGGGCTCCGGTGATGAAGCAGGAGAGGGAGGTATGAGATGATTTACAATCTGGAGGATTTAAAGAACGCATATAACGCAGGGCAGACATTTAAATATCTGTTTTTCTGGGGCAACACTCCGGCGGCGGACGGGCATATCACGGAGACATGCTGCAGCCAGTGGTGGTCATGCCGGTTTGTGGTGGAGGGCGTGGAGTACTCCTGTGCTGAACAGTATATGATGGCGGAGAAGGCGCGGCTGTTCGGTGACCAGGAGATGCTGGAGAAGATCATGGAGTCGGCCCACCCCAAGGAGATGAAGGCTTATGGACGGGCAGTCCGGGGATTTGATGAGCAGGTCTGGAACCGTTCCTGCCGTGAGATCGTGCGGCAGGGGAACCTGGCGAAATTTTCCCAGAATCCAGAACTGTGGGAATTCTTAAAAGGCACCAGGAACCGGATTCTGGTGGAGGCCAGTCCCCGTGACCGGGTCTGGGGAATCGGCATGGGCCGGAGCAACCCCGATGCCCAGTGTCCCCTGAAGTGGAAAGGGACGAATCTGCTGGGGTTTGCACTGACTCAGGTAAGAGATGAACTGCTGGAACGGGAGAGTGAATGAGAGGTAGGGGAGGAGACGTAGCGGATTCTTGTTCTGGTTGCCTGGGGGAGGAGGAAAATGCCCACATCTGAACGGCTGTTTATCTGAAGGAGGATAGAGATATGGACCGGAAGGCTATTGCAAGAGAAACTCTGGAGATTATGCGCAGAGGATATTATGAGTGTGAAGGAAGACGGATTGGGATTGAACAGAGCATGAGGCGGTCAATCCAGGGCAGTCAGTTGATTACGCCGGAGCAGGGGGCACGGCTGCTGGAGCAGTCAGTCCAGGTGTCGGCTCAGGGGACACAGATACCGGGACAGCCAGTCCAGGCGTCGGCACAAGGGAAACAGACACCAGATCAGAAAGCGCAAACAGGAAATCCTGGTACGGACGGCATGAACACAGAATCCCTCACGAACTGTCCCGTCGCAGTAGAGAATATTTCCACCGTAGATGCCATCCGGCGACTGTATCAGGAGGGGAAGCGAAGGATCGGAGTCCTGAACTTTGCCAGTGCCAAGAATCCGGGAGGCGGATTTATCAATGGAGCCATGGCCCAGGAGGAGAGTCTGGCGGCCTCCAGTACCCTTTACCGGACATTGACTGCCCATGAGGAGTACTATCGGGCCAACCGGGCACAGAGCTCCATGATCTACACGGATCACGCCATCTATTCCCCGGAGGTACTGTTCTTCCGGGACGGACGGTTCCAGCTGAGAGAAGACCCGGTGGAGGCTTCCGTGCTGACGCTGCCTGCGGTCAACATGGGTCAGGCAATCCGGAAGGGAGAGGACCGGCACCAGACGGAGCAGGCCATGGGGCGGAGGATGGAGCTGGCCCTGGCAATCTTTGCCAGCCAGGGGGCCAGACATCTGGTGCTGGGCGCCTACGGCTGCGGCGTGTTCTGCAATGATCCGATGCAGGTGGCAGTCCGGTGGAAAGAGCTTCTGGAGGAAGGCTGGGGACGGAAGTTTGATTCTGTTTTCCACGCAGTGCTGGACCGGTCCCGTAATGGGGCGTGCATCAGGGCATTTCAAGAGGTGATTTAATCCCCGTACTTCCCATTTTTATTTACACTTTACAGTTTTTTCTGACTGCATTATAATAGTAAGCAATTATTAAATGTGTCTGATACACTGATAAACCGGATGCTGTGGAGAGACGTATGGGGATAGGAATAATCAGCACAAATAGAGGTGTTTTTACTTTTCAGTCAGCAGATAATGTAATAGAATTTAAACAGACAGATACACAGGAATGTCACGATGTCTGGATTAGCGGAGAGCAGTCATATGAAAGAACTGCTATTTTGTGGAAGTCAGGAGAGATTTTATGTCCAAAATAATCATTCATAAGCTGGGGCCTATAGACCATTGTGAACTGGAGATCAGTGATTTTACCTTGTTTACTGGCCCCCAGGCTTCAGGGAAAAGCACTGTGGCCAAAAGTATATTTTTCTTCAAAAATATCAAAAATATTTTGTTTGAGCAGGTTAAAAAAAGGTGTCTGCTGGGTAGCCTTTTTACAGATGAAGCTATAGATCTTTCTTTTAAAAAGCGTGTAGAGAGGGAGATTCGATCTAATTTTCTTCAGATCTTTGGAACCACGTGGCATATGGATGCAGATATGTATCTTGAGTATTATTATGGTAGTGATACTTATATCCAGGTTTCACTTAAGATGGGATTTGAATCACCAAATTATATTTGGCTAGAATTTAGTCAGGATTTAAAGAAATTTATCTATAAATTGGAAAAAAGGACACAGAATGTGTCGGAAATACATGATGATTTGTCTCGGATTAAAGGAGAGATCGATCATTTGTTTTGTGATGAAGCGGAGATTGTATTTGTACCAGCAGGGCGCAGCATGATTACCTTGTTGAGTACCCAGTTGAATTATCTCTACAGTTCCATGGACGACACACAGAAGAAGAATCTGGATTATTGTACTCAGAATTATCTGGAAAGAATTCTGCGGTTAAAGCCGGAATTTTCTTTGAGCGCCGGTCAGATGATTCAAAATACAATCTATTTAACAGACAGAAAGATTGACAAAAAGCTGCTTTTTGCTGCCGCGGGATTGATGAGAGAGATTTTGCAGGGAGAATATCTGTATATAGATGGAGAAGAACGGTTGCAAATTTCGGAAGACAAGTATGTAAAGATCAATTTCTCTTCATCAGGACAGCAGGAAGTTGTCTGGATATTGAATGTTGTCTTTTACTATCTTGTTAATAATAAAAAGACATATTTTATCATTGAGGAACCGGAATCCCATTTATTCCCCAATGCCCAGAAATTGATAGCAGAATTTATATCTCTTGCAAAAAATCATGGAAAGAACCAGATGTTTATTACGACTCATAGTCCATACATCCTGGGGACAATTAATAATCTGCTTTACGCTGACAGGATTTCCAGGTTTGTGGATTCATCAGAACTCGACCAGATTGTATCATCGGATAAAAGAATGCGGTTTTCCGCGCTTTCTGCTTATTTTATAGAGAACGGAAAAGTTGAGCCATGTACAGACATGGAGTTTGAATCCATTGAAAATGAGGTGATCGACGGAGCCTCCCAGGATATCAACAGCGACTATGATAAAATGTTATTGTTGAAAGAAAAATATCGTAACAGTTCAGATACCCCTTGAACTGTTACAAAATATAAATTCAGGGGAGGTATATAAGATGCTGCTTACTCCAGACAAGTCCCGTTGTGAAACACATCAGAAGATCATAGTCTCCAGGGATGAGCGGACATCAAGAAAGCATTGTGCTTATAATCCGCAGCAGAAATACAGCGTGAGACATTATAAGCTTGACGGAGATCTTGTTTCCCAGCGAAAATGCTGTGATTTTCTCCTGACAAATGACACTGTAAAAAAGGCATATTTCATAGAATGTAAGGGCGGCAATATTGATGAGGCGATTCCACAGCTGGAATCGGGATTTATGCTGTTTCAGCCGGAACTGGCAGGGTATGAATTTTATTTTAGAATCGTGTCAAGCAAGGTTCGTACACTTGATCTTCAGAAGAATACATTCAGGAAGTTCAAGGATAAATGGGGAAGCCGTCTGCAGTATAAGACAAATATGATGGAGGAAACTCTTTGATTTTTATTGGTGATTTAATCCCCATACTTCCCATTTTTATTTACACTTTACAGTCTTTTCTGACTGCATAACAAGGTACTCCCGGACTCCCCCGCACAAAGGCAGGCGCGTGGGGAGTCCGGGAGTATTTTAACAATAAAATCCAGACCGTTACAGCGGTTCTTTTGTTTCGTACAGCGTCCCCATCTTCTTCATATCCGCCCAGAACTGAACCTCCACCTCCCTGCGGCTGCAGGTAAAGGCAAGGATCCTTCCGGTGAATGTGCGCGCCCAGGGAACCAGTTCCATGGCATCCCAGCAGCTGGTGGTGTATTCATAGATTCCAGGCTCTATGCGGGTGACGGTGCCGCCCCGGCCTTCCCGCTCCAGCCGTTGGATGATGTGGGGTTCTGTAACCTCGTCCAAAGTGACCCGCAGCCGTACCTGGTCCGGCTCCCTGCGGCTGCCGAAGGAGACTCCGAAGGCTGCGGGAACATTGCGCAGGAAACCTTCCATGTGAGTCTGGAAATCCTGGTCAGGTTCCAGACGCTCTACCGCCTGGATGGCGTCGAGCCGGTAGGAGACCAGACGGCGGCTGGACTGCTTGTGCATGCAGACATAGCGGCGTCCGGTCTGGGTGCTGACCAGGATCTTTAAGGGGGTTCCCGTGATCTGCCGGACAGTGCCGGACCGGACTGGCTGACCGGCTCCGCCCTGGGGGCGCCGGACAGATCTGTCGCGGGAGCTGCGGACGGTCAGGGTCACCAGATACCGGTCCCGGATAGCGTCCAGTAGGGGAAGGAGTATTTCATCCTCCAGGGTATGTACCAGAAAATCGTGGCGGAACCGGAACCGTTCATTGACCGCGTGGCAGAAGTCCAGGATGGTGCTGCCCACAAAGCCGAAAGGGGCGGCGGCCTGGAAGAAGCAGACTGCATCCAGAAGCCCAGGCAGCAGGTCTGGCGCATCCTGGCGCAGGTCTCCGGCCAGCTGGTAGAGGTGACGCCTTCCCTCCGGAAGAACCGTTACCAGACCTTCCCTGACATAGGCAGCCAGCTTTCTCCGCACAGTCTGGGAGTCAAACAGAACCTGGTAGTGGTTCTGGATCTCATCGGTAATGGCGTCCACATTCCGGGGAATCCGGTCAGCCAGCAGGTCCATCAGGAAAAAGTGGAGCATGATATCATTGGCTGTGAAGCTTTTGGTCTTCCATGCATGGTACAGCGGATTGGAGGCGATCCGGTTGCTGTCCAGGGTAATGAACACGGATTTTTTGTGGCCGGCATGGTACTCCTGGCGGACATAGCCGGAAAACCAGCTTTCGATCCGGCGCCGCTCGTTGTCATAAGTGCGGGCGCTTTTGTCTGTAAAATCTTCCCGGGTCTTGAAGCCGTAGATATAGAAGTCACGGACATAGGAACGGATCTTCTCGAAACGTTTGACAAGTTCTTTGAAATCGGACATGTGGCAGTTCCTTTAATATTTTGTTGCAGTTTATGGGGCGGGGAAAACTGGACAAAAACAGATGTCGGGCTCGCCTGTAAGAATGTTTTTGTCTGGTTTTCCACATCGGGCGTCAGCCCGATGTCAAATTGAATAAGAAAGTGCTTATTATGTCTGTACTTATTGTAGCAGATTCATAGCATTTTTTCACTATCTTTTTCGGCAAATCAGTAATTGACTGTAACAGATATTCCTTGAACCGTTCCTTGAATTTCCCTGAAAACATTTACAATATGAGGTACTTATCCTGTTGGGTATTGTAGGCAGTGAGAGGATAAAATGTTAAAATGCGTTGCTTGTGGCAACGGGCTGTTTAGCCTACAATAGGGGGACAACAGAAAGGAGGCTATCCCTAATGCTCAACGAAAATATTAAAGCAATCAGAAAATCAAAGGGACTTTCACAACAGGAGCTTGCTGTCAGGCTGAACATCGTGCGGCAAACAGTTTCTAAATGGGAGCAAGGACGCTCAGTTCCCGATTCTGATCTGTTAATCTCCTTATCGGAAGTGCTTGAAACACCTGTTAGCACGCTGTTGGGAGAAACTGTTACCGAAACGGAGGCTGATACTTTAAAAGCCATTTCCGAAAAATTGGAGGTGATAAACCTGCAGCTGGCACAAAGGAAAACCAGGGGAAGAAAGATTATCCATTGGTCGCTTATTTCGTTATGTGCAGTCATAGTAATAGTTTTTGCAATCTTGTTTGAATTAGAAAGTTCTTATCTGGGGTGGAATTACAGTGATCCCGAAACCGCTGTCCTTGGAGTGGCATTTCACTCATTAGAATGGCTGTTTGTCAGAGTCGCACCGATTACCCTTATTGGTGCAGTCATTGGAATTTTCTTGACAGGGAACGGCAATCGGGACTTGTAAAGGCGATATAGGACGGCGCACCAGCTCAGGGGGATCCGAACCGTTACATGCTTCTTTATTCCACATGAGCCAATACCCCCCGGAACCTCGCAGCTTTTTTGAAATGATAAATCCGGTTTGCAATGGTAAGATATGGGCATGACAGAACAGTCGGCAAGGACCGGTAACAGCCCAGGGGAGTATCTGAACTGTTACAAATGCAGAACTGTTTCTGGTAAAATATTACATGGGCAGACCGGAAAGACACTCCGGCCCCGGAAAGGAGCGGCATTATGTTCGTAATTTGTGATGAAAATACCAGAGTACCAGTAAAAGTGTGGCTGGCAGACAGGGGGCAGCTGGAGAGTAGCTGTCTGGAACAGGCCTATCATCTGGCTCAGCTTCCCTTTGTACATAAATGGGCCTGTCTGATGCCAGATACCCATACCGGGAAGGGAATGCCCATCGGCGGGGTCATTGCCACAGACGGGGTGATCATCCCCAATGCGGTGGGTGTGGATATCGGCTGTGGCATGAACTTTGTTTCCACAGATGTAAAGCTGGAGGAGATCCGCCCGGTAGTCACCGGCAATGGGACCCTGGTTCAGGCCATGATTTCTGATATCATGCGGAATGTTCCCTTGGGTTTCCGTTCCCATAAGGAGCGTCAGCCTTCCCGGGTTCTGGACCGGGCCATGGAGCAGGAGGAGATGTACCGGGAGAATCCGGCGCTGTTTCCCCTGATCGAGGACGCTTATTACCAGGTGGGAACACTGGGCGGAGGGAATCATTTTATCGAGCTTCAGGAGGACCAGAACGGATATCTGGGGATTATGATCCACTCGGGAAGCCGCCACTTTGGAAAGGAAATCTGTGACTGCTACCATGAGAAAGCCAGGGAGCTGAACGCCCGGTGGTACAGCCAGGTGCCGGATGAATACCGGCTGGCTTTTCTGCCGGTGGACACCCGGGAGGGGCAGGCATATATTACCTGGATGAATCTGGCTCTGGAGTATGCCTTTGAGAACCGGGAGCGGATGATGGAGCGGGTAAAGGAAGTGGTGGAGGCCAAGGTGCAGAAGTTCCTGGGCCATCCGGTGGAGTTTGGCCAGGAGATCAACTGCCACCACAACTATGCTGCCCTGGAGAACCATTACGGAAAGAATGTGTGGGTTCACCGTAAGGGAGCGACCCGTGCCCGGGCGGGGGAAGTGGCTGTGATTCCGGGAGCCATGGGTTCTTACAGCTATGTAGTCAGGGGCAAAGGAAATCAGGAAAGCTTCTGCAGCTCCTCCCATGGGGCAGGCCGCGCCTACTCCAGAAAAGGCGCCATGGGGGCCTTCACCTGCGAGCAGGTCATCACGGACTTAAAGGCCCAGGGCGTGGTCCTTGGCAAGAACAATAAGTCCGATGTGGCTGAGGAGTGCCGGTTCGCCTATAAGGATATCCGGGATGTGATGAAGAACCAGGAGGATCTGGTGGAGGCTGTGCTGGAGCTTAAGACGGTCGGGGTGGTGAAAGGATGATCTCCGGGAAATGAAGCAGTCACGTGACGGGGACCAGGGGGATCAGTTTACTGGCAGAAAGTGCCGTCCGGAAGAAATCTGGTATGTAGAGGGGCTGTGAAAAAAGTCGCGGCTGCCTGCGGGAAAATGACGGAAGATCATGTAAAGCCGTGATCTTCAAAACCGCGGGACGGACTTTTTTCACAGCCTCTTTGTATGTGTGATTATAATGAATGTGAAAGTCTGGAGTTTCTGGCTTCGAAATCCGCAATCCAGGGGAACCTTTTCCAGAGCGTACCCTTCGGAACAACACCCATGAACAGTAACTTGAAACTTCGCAACTTTTTTGAAATGAAAAATATACCATATAATGGTAAGATAAGGCAACAAGAGATGAGGAAAGCTTCATAAGCCATGAATCTTCTTGTAATCATTCCCTGCTGTGTCCCAGCTTCCAGTGCTGGACGGCGCCGGCTGCCATGCAGTCAGGTGTACCGCGGGAGTAATGATAAAAAGGATTGATTTGCTGTGGGTTCAAGTCCCACCGGTTTTGGAAACCGTAACTCAATTGGTAGAGTGATCAATGAATGTGACACCTGTCCAGTGTCTCCAAACACAAGCAGGACGGAGGAAAGGAGTACTCCAGACAGCGGCCCCAAAAGGCCGGGGAAGAATCTGCGCAGCAGATGATCCCATCCTTTGAGGCGGCATCAGCAGAAAACGGCCATGTGCAGGCAGCACCTTCAGGGGGCATGCAGCTTCCACGTTCCAGACAAGATAGAAGAGCTGGAAAACCGAACCTGCATAAACCCTGGAACCTGCCGGCCCGCCAGTTTCCCTGCGGAGTACTTCCTGGAATCTGTCGTTACGGCCTGACTGACAAAAAAGCGTCGCACAAAACCAGGAACAGTGAGATTTCAGAAATACATTCGTTAAGATGGGAGGATAAAACGATGAAGTATATTTTAAACCAGAACCAGTGTGGATTTCTGATGAAGCATGGATGCTTCGTGAAGACCTTGTACCAGGGAACCTACCAGTATTTCAAAGCCCTGGGATATGAGATTGTGGTGGAGGAGATGGAGGGACTGGTGGGTTTTAAGAAGGCACCAAAGGAGGTACTCCTGGCGGATGAGGCATTTGTTGGCCGGGTGCTGGAGGCCAGGGTGCCGGAAGGCTTCTTAGGGATCCTTCGGGAGAACGGTGTGGTGAAAAAAGTGGGCACCGAACCGCTTACCCTCTACTGGAATCACTGGGGCCGTTACACCTTCGAGCTTCTGGATATGCGGTCACCGGAGATGGATGAGGCCATGACCCGTTCCTGTCTGGCCATGATTCCGTTAAAATACTACAAGAAGATCGAGGTTCAGCCGGGAGAGGCAGGTCTCCTTTACTTTGACTGGCGTCTGGTGAAGGAGCTGCATCCGGGAACCTATTACTACTGGACCCATGGGGCCGATGTGGTAGGCCGGATCGTGGATCTGAAGACCAAAACCCTTGAGGTCAACGGCCAGGAGATCCTGACCGCAGACCGGATCGCCATCCGCCTGAATCTGATCTGCAGCTACCGGGTGGTAGATGCGAAGCGGATGGTGGAGACCATCCGCCAGCTGGAGAACCAGCTGTACGGATGTGTGCAGCTGATTATCCGGGAGTATGTGGGCCGCTACCGTCTGGATGAGCTGCTGGAGCAGAAGGAGGAGATCTCAGGATACATACACAAGCGCCTTATGGAGGTGCAGGAGGAGTATTGTGTGGAGTTTCTGAATTCGGGTATCAAGGATATCATCCTGCCGGGTGAGATCCGGGATATCATGAACACTGTGCTGGTGGCAGAGCGCAGGGCCCAGGCCAATGTGATCACAAGGCGGGAGGAGGTGGCCTCCACCCGTTCCCTTCTGAATACGGCTAAGCTCATGGATGAGAACAGGACACTCTACAAGCTCAAGGAGCTGGAGTGCCTGGAGCGGATCTGCGCCCAGGTGGGGAATATCAATGTGGCAGGCGGTGGCGCGCTCTTGGAGCAGCTTAAGGCGCTGATGGGGAAGGAGGAAAGCGCATAAGAAAAGTCAGGCCTCCCTCTGAAACTTATCCTGCCTGGAATGCTTCTGTAAGCAGCCGGATCATATCATGTGTGTACGTTGGCATGAAGCTGTCCTTTCTGACAGCAGCGTAAATGGGAATATACAGATCGGAATAGCCCGTCTCGAAACAGGAGATGGGCTTTTCGTACTGGAAATGACAGATATAGCTCTGGTAATTAAAAGAAATGCCATATCCGCATAACTCCGCAGGGACTGGCTGGGTTTCTGCAGGATAAACCGTTCTCCCTCCAGGTACTTTAAATCCGGCCAGACATATGTAGATGCGGGAAAGAGCAGACAGGCCCATGCCTGTGTGATCTATGGGGCGAAAATCCTGGCTGGTACAGTCTGTGATCTGATCACAGAACCGGCATTGCTGGCACAGGTGAAGAAGGAGTTCCGGAAAAATAAAGAGGTATACCGGTAGACAGCCCTGGGCAATCACAAGGGCAGTCACATCAGAAAACCGGAGACAAATTCCACAAACAGACAGGAGGTAGGAGCTATGAATCAAAATACAAGGAAGGATCATTTGAAAAAGGGAATCTGCCTGCTGGCGGGAGCTTTCGTGTACGGAATAGGAACCCACTGTTTTGTGGTGCCGGCCAATATCGCGCCGGGGGGCGCCGCAGGTCTGGCGCTGATCATAAATTATGTATGTGGAATGCCGGTGGGACTTCTGACTATGGTGCTGAATGTGCCGCTGCTGATTCTGGCGTGGTTTTTGCTGAGCAGGAGGTTTGTCTTTACCACCAGCATTGCGTGCGCAGTTACTTCTGTAATTCTGGATGCTGTGATTGCCCCGGTATTTCCGGCGTACAGCGGAGACCGTTTTTTAAGCAGCCTGTTTGGGGGAATCCTGGTGGGCGTTGGTATGGCCTTTATATTTATGACCGGATCGACCACAGGAGGGACAGATATTCTGGGATACATTCTCCAGAAGAAAAAACCGCACATTTCCATAGGCAAAGCGTTGTTAATGGTGGATGGGGTAGTCCTGCTCTTATCTGTATATGTATTCCAGAATGTGGAAGCAGGGCTTTTCGGGTTGATTTGCCTGTTTGCCCAGACAAGGGTTATGGATATGATCATTTATGGAAATGACCGGGGAAGTATGGTGACAATTATAACAAATTCCCCGCAGGAGATTATGCGGGGAATACTGGAAGAGCTGGAGCGCAGTGCCACCATTCTCAATGCAAAGGGAGCTTATAGCGGAAGTGACCGGAAGGTTCTTTTGTGCAGCATCAGGAAGAACCAGTTTTACAAGCTGAAACAGATTATTTATTCTGCCGATCCTGGCGCATTTACCATGGTTACAGAGACTACGGAGGTATTTGGGGAAGGTTTTAAAGAAATATAATTCACTGGATCGTCCCACTTGCATCCGCCCACCTTCCATTAGGCACATTCCGGTTGACCCAGAGGATGCCGGAATTGGGATCCAGATAGTAAAGTTTGCCATTGACATTCTGGTAGCCGGTGCGCATGGCTCCTCTGGTTCCGTCGGAAATGGGATTGAAATAATACCAGGCGCCGGAGATATTCTGCCATCCCGTCTTCATGGCGCCTTTTGTGCCGTCGGATATGGGATTTAAGTAGAACCAGTTGTTGTCCACATAGATGAATCCGGTCTTCATGTAATAATTGTCCCCCAGATAGAACCAGTTGTTGTCCACATACAGCCATGTGCTGCGGGCCAGACCGCCGCCTGCCGTTCTATAGGTCCACCCGGCCTGGTCCTGGACCCAGCCCGTCTGCACGGAGGAACCGTTAGATGGGCCGGAACCGGTAGGGCCGGGGACACTGCCGGTATAGACATAATTCTCGGCAATGGAGCATTCCTCTGACTTGTCGGTCCAGGCGCCCTTTGTGCTGTCCGAATCGCATAGCCCCCGGACCCGGAACATATAGTCACCGGCTTTGGTCATATATGGGTAGAAATTATAATGGTTGTTGCTGGTAGTGACGGTGGTGACCAGGATGCTGCCCCTGTAGAGCCGGACTTCATACCGGTCCGCATCAGGGATCTCCGACCATTCGGCATCCGTTCCTTCCCAGTAATAATCATCGATCTCCTCCAGGGGGCCGGTGACTTTTTTCAATTTGATCTGCACCAGAAGGCTGTCGCCGCTGTCCTGAACCTTCTTGGATTTTAGCTGGCTGCCGGAGCCGGAGGTGGTCACCTTGGTGGAGGTGGTAAAACGGTATTTATCCGTATCCTTGACGGAAAGCTCCAGCTGGATCACGGGGATCTCCCCCCGGATCCACACAGTATCCTCCGGGTCATAATAGGTGGCGGGATCCGAGATCTCGATCCGCTCATCTGCCAGGGTGACGGTGACGGAACCGATATCCTCCCCGGCCTCCGGCTTGGAGTCGTAGGCCACGGTCAGCTTCACGCTGGTGATTTTTTCCTTCTGGGTGGCGGCATAGGCCGGCAGGCTGAGTACAAGAATCAAAAACAGAATCACTAAGGCGGCTGCAGATTTCTGCATTTTCAGGTAACGCTTCATGACAATCTCTCCTTTCCAGATAGATTATTGTGTCAATTATCTCGTTCTGCATATTTCAAAATTGTTTCACTTGATATAGAAAAAGATAAACCCTGGAACCGTTCCAGGGTCAATAGGAGACTATGCTTTGTAAGAAATCTTAGGGTTTGTGTAATATTCGTCACAAAAATATGCAGAATGTTGCCACCAGCTATATTCATGGGGCGCATAGGCGGCAGTGCATTTGCGGGTGCAGGCCATATGCTCAAGTATGCAGAAGTCCAGCTTCTGGCTGCTGTTGAGCAGGGTTTCATTCATTTGCAGGATAGAGCCGGAGAGCAGCTGGATTCCCAGCCCCTGCAGGGCAAGGTGTAACCCTATATTCAGATTACTGATGGGATTGCCGTGTAGCCGGACTTGGCGGAAATTCTTATCCGGTAGGTCTGATGATCCTGATCCAGGCAGCGTGTCTGTCCGCGTTTATGACTCCTATGGCCACCGGCGCAGTTCCCTATATCATGGATCTGGGCGGTTACAATCAGGGGCATATGATAAAGCAGGGGATTCTTTTCTCTGTGGTGGCTTGTGTTGTATCCGTGGGCTGGATCATGACGGTCTTTCCGATCTTGTAACAGGATCGGAAAACCGGAGGACCGGAAGTCCGTGTGGTTCTTGGTTTGCATGAAGTCAGCGGGACAGGGGGCAGGTTTATTCATATAAGATCACCGCAGTGATCAGCATATCCTCATCACCGGTATTTTCAATTCCATGCCAGTCTCCTGGCTGCATGCTTCCTGCCTGACCTGCGTGGATGGGCTGGGGCTGGCCGTTGAGGGTGAAGATCCCTTCGCCTTTCAGCACATAATAGATCTCCCTCTTTCCCACATGCTGGTGCTCCCCAATAGAGCTGTCAGGATGGAGCACGATGGAGATGAAGGCCTCCGCCCGTCCTCCCAGCTCTTTCTCCTCCATAACAATGTGAAGCTCTCCGGTGCCTTTCCCGCCCATGCGGTTCTCGAATGGGATTATTTTTTCTGTGTAGATCATAATTCATTACCTCCTGACCCGGACATACCGGAAAGGTTGATAAGCAGGTCATCATAGATATTGACCTTGATAATGGAATCAAAAGGATATGGAACGCTCACGATATTCTCCTCAAAATAGTTTACACTAACGGTTTTTCTTCCGGGATCTACGATCCAGTATTCACGCACTCCGGCATTTTTGTAGTAGTATAATTTGCGGATATAATCATCTGCCGGATTGCCAGGGGAAACAATTTCAATGATGAAATCCGGGGCGCCATTGCAGCGCTTTCCATCCAGTTTATCTTTGTCACAGATAACCATAATGTCAGGCTGAACAATGGTAAGAGGCTTGTCGGATAGCTTTACATCAAAGGGAGCGGTAAAGACCTGACATACTCCTTTTTTGCTTTTGATGTAGTTGTAGATGATATTGGACAGTTCCATAGATAAGGCCTGGTGTATCTGTGAAGGACTGGCCATATCATAAAGAATGCCATCAAAAACCTCTGCTCTTTTTTCTTCCGGAAGAGCCTCGTACTGCTCCAGAGTGACTGGCTCTGGCTGCGGTTGTAATGCTGGCGGCATAAAATACACTCCTTTCCTGGTTATAAGAATACCATACACAACAATCCATAACAAGTCAAGCTATCCGGACATAACAGTCCAGACGGGCCATAGCAGTTCAGACATTACCTGAACTATTACAACTGAACACCTTCCGCCCTCCAAGATAAGTAGCGCAGACAGAAATATCCCTGATTTCACATGCCGGAACATCGAAAGGATTTTTGTCCAGGATCACGAAATCTGCCAGCATACCTGGCCGGATCTGCCCCTTAATCTGTTCCTCAAAGCTGGCAAAGGCACCCTTGATGGTATAGCTGTCCAGGGCTTCCTGGACGGTGAAGGCCTGGTCAGGAAGGTAGGTGCGGGAAACCGCGCACTGGATCCCGGCCAGTACATTGGGGGGTTCTACCGGACAGTCGCTTCCGTTGCTGACGGAAACACCCATTTCCATAAGGGACTTCCAATTGTAGCTGGTGGCTGCCAGCTCCCTTCCCACCCGGTCTTCCACAATGCGGCTGTCATAGTCCAGGAAGATGCTCTGGGCGTAGACATGGAGGTTCAGATCCCTGATTTTTGTTAATTGCTCCAGGCGGGTGATCTGACAGTGGACAACGCCGTGGCGGTGATCCTTCCGGGGGTATGCTGCCAGGGCTTTTTCCAGGGCCAGAAGCACCTGGTCTAAGCAGGCGTCACCGATGGCGTGGGTGGCAGTCTGCATACCGGCAGCGTGGGCATAAGCGATCATGTCCTCCAGGACTTCCTGGGAGAAGACCGGGAAACCGCAGGTGGAGGGATCATCGGCATAGGAGCGGCTTAAGAAGGCGGTCCGGGAACCCAGGGAGCCATCTCCCAGCATTTTCAGCGGCCCAATCCGGAACATGGAGCTGCCGGTACCTGTGAGACGGCCGGCATGAACAAACTCCCGGAGCTGGTCCGGACTGGTAAAATTGCACTGTTCGTAGATACGGACCGTCAGTTCCCCGGCCTCTTCCAGCTCCCGGTAAGCCTCATTTACCAGTTGCCATGGTACCTGGCGGAAGACGCAGTAATCGTCGGTCTGGCAGCTGGTGATGCCGTAGGAATTGAGGGCTTTGCAGGCGGTCAGGATCATCCTTTTCAGATCATCCTTTGACGGAACCGGCATGACGCGGTAAATCAGGTTCATGGCGTTGTCGAAAAGCCTGCCATTGGGAACCAGGTAAGATCCGCCGGTCTGCTGACTGCTGTCCTTATGCGGTCTGGCACATTCCGTCCCGATCCTTCCGCCTTCCGGCTGGAGCGTATCCCCGGTGATTCCGGCCAACTCCAGGGCCCGGCTGTTGGCCACAAGGCAATGGCCGCAGCAGCGGACGATGCAGATGGGAATCTCTGTGGAGATCCGGTCCAGATCGTGACGGTCCGGCATAC
>CAJTOW010000025.1 GCA_910577655.1 uncultured Lachnospiraceae bacterium
CAAATATACCGCGAAGTGGGGCGTGCACACCGAAGGCGTCCCTTGTGGAGATGCCAGGAATGAATTTTCAGACACACTCTAGTGTACTATTCAATATGAAATAACGCAAGGAGAGGAATCTCCAAAAAGGGGGATTTTTGTGACAGTTCGTAACATTTCAGACGGACCACCTTCTTGCCCCAAAAAGCGCCGGGTCTTCACCCTATAGAAAAAGATAACCGGCCGGACCTTAGCGAGCAGGCTCACACGGTCCGGCCGGTTATCTTTTTCTCCATGGCTGACTGCTATTCCATATAGTCCAGAGGGTCTACTGTTTTTCCCTGGTGCATCATCTCGATATAGATGTTGCTGCCTTCGATGGTATAGTACTTTGTAGGCTCTGCCACATAGCCCAGAAGATGGCCCTTTTCCAGGTACTCGCCTTTGGTCACAGCAAGCTCCTTGAGCTGGCCGCAGACAATGTTGTAGTCGTTGCCCAGATCCAGGGTGACAAAATTGCCGATCTCCTCGTTGACTCCCGTAGCCATGACTCTGGCATTGGCCGGAGCGTAGACGGGAGTGCTTACCTCCCCCTGGATCACAATGCCAGGGTTGCACTTGTACTGGTCCAGGGTGGGGAAATAGATGGTTGACTCCATACTGTAATCAAGCAGTACATTTCCTTCCACCGGCCACATCATCCTGCTGTTTTCCGTAAAATCCAGCACAAACGCGCTGGCGGCATCCAGTCCGCTTCCTGCTTCCTGGGCCTGGGGAGCGGTTTTTGCAGGCTCTGTACGCTTGTTCTGGGCTACCTCATAGGTCTGCTCCGCCACAACCGTGTCCTGGTTCCTGTTCTCCACCTCCGGACTTTTAGCAGTCTCGGTCTCCTTGGGCACCTGGGCCACCTGGGCATTAGATTCCCCGGCCAGGGTACCATTCATTTGTTCCTCAGCAATCATATTTCCCTGATCCTGCATTTCCAGATAGGGATTCTGCTGAGAACCTTTTCTCTGCATGGTCGCAACACCTGCCGCAGCTACTATAGTCAGCAGGCCAAGGACCATCATGACAAGAAACAACTTGTCCTTAAACATTTGATTGAGTCTTTCTTTCACCGTTAATCACCTCGGTAATAGTTTTACCAAAGGTGCCTGTGTTATTCAGAAATCAGATCAATATTTTTAAAATAATAATATAAAATATCCTCCCACGCCCATCCATTCTTTGCCATATAGTCGGCGCCGTCCTGGCTGAGACCATACCCGTGTCCCCGGCCCCGTACCACGGCTGTGACCTTCCCTTCCCCCACCTCCAGGCTGAAATAGGTGGACGGCATCCCCAGGGCTGCCTGCACCTCATCTCCGGTGTAGGTTCTGGCTCCGATCTGGATCTGTAACAGATATCCGGACTCATCCTTAGCCACGGTCTGGATCTGCCCCTTCAGCTGGTCTCCTGATACAGGCGCCGCTCCCGGGATCCCACTGATCCTGGCGGCGAAATCCGCCGCATCCCACTCCATCAGTTGGAGACAGTCCGCCTCCCTGGTGTCCTGGCTGCTGTCCACTGCCTGCAGATAGGAAAATCCCTCATCCCCTCTCCGGGTCTTGCCTGCGCTCATCTGGTGAAATAAAGGAAGGATACAGACCCCGTCCTGCTTCATGACCACCCCTCTGGTCGCCTCCACCGCCTGCTCCGCCAGCTCCAGACGACGGATTGCCGCATCCCGCTTTCCAAACAGTCCCCCTGAATAAGTCCCCGGATACCCCAGATCCAGCTCTTCCTCCAGGATCTCCTCCCGCCCGTCCATGAGCCTGCTGATATAAGTCCTGGCAATCACCGCCTGACACTTCCAGGTCTCCATATCATAGATATACTCCTTCCCTTCCGGGATCTGGCAGGCCACCACTCCTGGCAGATATTCCTCCAGCTCCACATAGGTACGGATCCCTCCACGTTTTACGTTGATCCGCCGCATCTTTGGCGGCTGCCCCTCCTCCCCCCGGATACTTCCTTGTCCAGCTTCCGGAAGCAGGTTTCCCGCATTCTTCTCACCGGATGCTCCAGAGCCGTCTCCTGCCTCGGACACATCCCCTTCCCTGCCTTCAAAAGCAATGTCCCCTTTTCCATCCTTGTCTATACTTCGCCCACTGACCCCCTCCTGCCGCATCCAGATCAACGACACCACACAAGGAAACATGAGTAAAAAAACAACAAGTCCAACTCCCCACCATTTTTTCATAAAAAACCCCTCCATAACCATTCGTAACAGTTCAGTCTATGAAGGGATTTCTATCATTATTCATAAGCAGCCAGGGATGCCGCCGGTTTTACGGCGGATCCCCTGCAAATTAATGTATATGTCCAGTTATGGCAGTTCCACCTTCACCTTATCCAGATGCCAGATATCCCGCACATACTCTTCAATGGTTCTGTCAGAAGAGAACTTCCCGGCAGAAGCCGTATTAAGGATCGCCGACCTTGCCCAGGTTTTCTCATCCCGGTAAGCCGCATCCACCCGTCTCTGTGCCTCCGCATACATGGGCAGATCCTTGAGGATAAAGTAAGTATCCGCACGGTCACTGCTCTTGGTATTCAGCAGAGAATCATAGATATCCCTGAACTTCTCCGGATCATTGGGTGCATAGTACCCATTGATCAGCTGCATCAGCACACGGCGGATCTCCGGATTGTTATTGAAGATATCCATAGGATTGTACTGACGGCTCTTCTCCAGGGAGATGATATCGTCTGCAGAGGTGCCGAAGATAAATGCATTCTCTTCGCCTACCTCCTCCACGATCTCCACATTGGCTCCGTCCATGGTTCCGATGGTCAGGGCCCCGTTGAGCATGAACTTCATATTGCCGGTACCGGAAGCCTCCTTACTTGCTGTGGAAATCTGTTCACTGACATCCGCTGCCGCAAAGATGATTTCCGCGTTGGATACCCGGTAATCCTCAATGAATACCACCTTCAGCTTCCCGTTGATAGACCGGTCATTGTTGATGACCTCGGCCACCGAATTGATCAGCTTGATGGTCAGCTTGGCCCGACGGTAGCCTGCCGCTGCCTTGGCTCCGAAGATGAAGGTCCTGGGGATCATATCCAGGTTGGGATTATCCTTCAGGGTGTTATACAGATGCATCACATGAAGGATATTCATCAGCTGACGCTTGTATTCATGGAGCCGCTTTACCTGGACATCGAAGATGGAGCGGGGGTCAACCTCAATGCCGTTATGCTCCTTGATGTATCTGGCCAGACGCAGCTTGTTCTGGTATTTGATATTCATGAACTCATGCTGTGCCTTCTCGTCATCCGCATACAGCTTCAGCTTGCTGATGGCCGGCAGATCCGTGATCCACTCATCCCCGATCTTGTCGGTGACCCAGTCAGCCAGAAGCGGGTTGCCATGGAGCAGGAACCTTCTCTGGGTAATCCCATTGGTCTTGTTGTTGAATTTCTCCGGCATCATCTCGTAGAAATCCTTCAGCTCCTGGTTCTTTAAGATCTCCGTATGGAGTCTTGCCACACCATTGACAGAGAAACTGCCCGCGATCGCCATATGGGCCATCTTCACCTGTCCGTCATAGATAATCGACATCTTGGCGATCTTCTCCTGATTGCCCGGATAGGCCTGACGGATCTGATCCAGGAACCTGCGGTTGATCTCCTCCACAATCTGGTACACACGGGGAAGCAGTCTGGAAAACAGCTCAATGGGCCACTTCTCCAGGGCCTCTGCCATGATGGTGTGGTTGGTGTAGGCGCAGGTCTTTGTGGTGACCTCCCAGGCCTCCTCCCAGTTGAGCCCATAGTCATCCAGCAGGATACGCATCAGCTCTGCCACCGCCACTGTGGGATGGGTGTCATTTAACTGGAAGACGTTCTTCTCGTAGAATTTGCGTACATCTGTGTGCTTCTCCATGTACTTGGCCACCGCGCGCTGCACACTGGCAGAGATAAAGAAATACTGCTGTTTCAGGCGCAGCTCCTTGCCAGCCATGTGGTTGTCATTGGGATAGAGCACATCACAGATGGTCTTTGCCAGGTTCTCCTGCTCCACTGCCTTCTGGTAATCCCCCTTGTCAAAGGAATCCAGACTAAAGGAGTTGATCGGCTGGGCATCCCAGATCCGCAGGGTATTGACCACGTTGTTGCCGTAACCCACAATCGGAAGATCATAGGGAACCGCCAGCACCGACTGGTAGCCCTCCTGGACGAAACGCTCCCGCCCGTCCTCACGGACTACCCGCACATAGCCTCCGAACCGGACCTCCATGGAATATTCGGAACGGCGCACCTCGAAGGGGTTGCCGTCCTTGAGCCACTCATCCGGCACCTCAACCTGATATCCGTTCTCGATCTTCTGCTTGAACATCCCATAACGGTAGCGGATGCCGCAGCCGTAAGCCGGATACCCCAAAGTCGCCAGAGAATCCAGAAAGCACGCTGCCAGACGTCCCAGACCGCCGTTTCCAAGGGCCGCATCCGGCTCCTGGTCTTCGATCAGATTCAGATCCAGTCCCAGCTCCTCCAGAACCTCACGGACCTCCTTCTGGGCCATGATGTTGATAATATTATTCCCCAGGGCACGGCCCATGAGAAACTCCATGGACAGATAGTAGAGGGTCTTGGCGTCCTGCTTCTCATACTCCTTGTGGCTGGCGATCCACTCATCAATGATCACATCCTTGACCGCATAAGCCACTGCCTGGTAGATCTGGTCCGGTGTCGCATCCTCGATATTCCTGCGGTACTGGCTCTTCACGTTGTAGATTACGGACTTTTTAAATGTCTCCTTGTCAAATGCCTTCTTCATGTTCTGATTTCCTCCTCATCTGCCCTGCTCTCAGTCAGGGGCAGTTCTCTGAAGTCTTCCGTTCACACATGCGGATCGAGACGATCCAGGCCACAACCGCTCCGGCAGTTTCGGACAGCTGTGGCATCTGCCCTATCCAGAGGTTACCTTTTTTCAACCCCTAACATTCCTTTCTCACCGTTGATATTCCATTCCCTGGAATATCCCCCCATCTGTCCGGTGAGAATCTCATCTGCCAGTACCTCGCCCCCGATCTCATCTCCGTGATCCTTCAGGATTCCTGCAATCCGTTCATTGCCCTCCTGGAACACCCGGATATGATCCGTGACCTCAAAGCCGGCCTCCTTGCGCATGGTCTGGATCTTGCTTACCAGCTCCCGGACAAAGCCCTCTTCCACCAGCTCGGGCGTCAGATTGGTATCCAGGGCCACGGTAATACTGTTATCGCTCTCTGACACATAGCCCGGGGTCTGCGCCATATCGATCAGCAGATCCTCCTCCTTCAAAACCACAGTCTCCCCGCCAAAATCAAAGGTCAGGGCACCTTCTGTCCGGAGGGTATCCATAGCCCTGTTGCCATCCACCTCTGCCAGGGCCTTGCGGATATTGCCAAGCTGTCTGCCGTATTTGGGGCCTACAGTCTTAAGCTGGGGCTTAAAGCTGTAGGAGGTAAAGCTTCTCACATCCTCTACGAATTCCACTGACTTCACATTGAGCTCCTCCTCAATGATATCCACGTAGAACCGGGACAAGTCATGATCCGCCTTCACATACATCCTGCCGATGGGCTGCCGGTTCTTGATATTGGCAGTATTCCTGGCAGCACGGCCAAGGACCACCACCTTGAGAACCTCGTCCATATCCGCCTCCAGCTCCTTGTCGATCCAGGCTTCATTGACTGCCGGGAAATCACACAGATGGACGCTTTCCGGCGCATCCCTGTCAATACTGCGGACCAGATTCTGGTAGATATCCTCGGTCATGAAGGGTACCAGGGGCGCGGCCACCTTGCTGACCGTCACCAGGGCCGTATAGAGGGTCATGTAGGCATTGATCTTATCCTGCTCCATCCCTTTGGCCCAGAAACGCTCACGGCTCCGGCGCACATACCAGTTGCTCATGTCATCCACGAATTCCTGCAGCGCCCTGGCCGCCTCCGGGATCCGGTAGTTCTCCAGATTCTCATCCACATCCTTCACCAGGGTATTCATCTTGGACAGCAGCCATTTGTCCATAACCGGCAGCTTGTCATAGTCCAGATGAAAGCGGGTGGCATCGAACTGGTCAATATTGGCGTACAGTACAAAGAATGCATAGGTATTCCAGAGGGTACCCATGAACTTGCGCTGTCCCTCCTGAACAGCCTTCCCGTGGAAGCGGTTGGGCAGCCACGGCGCGCTGTTGATGTAGAAATACCAGCGGATCGCATCAGCCCCATAGGTTTCAAGGGCCTCAAAAGGATCTACGGCATTGCCTTTGGTCTTGCTCATCTTCTGGCCGTTCTCATCCTGGACATGGCCCAGAACGATGACATTCTTATAAGGAGCCTTGTTAAAGATCAGGGTGGAAATGGCCAGCAGGGAGTAGAACCATCCCCGGGTCTGGTCCACGGCCTCGGAGATAAAGTCAGCCGGGAACTGCTCCTCAAACAGCTTCTGGTTCTCAAAAGGATAATGATGCTGCGCAAAGGGCATGGCCCCGGAATCAAACCAGCAGTCAATAACCTCCGGCACCCGCTTCATCTGCCTGCCGCACTCAGGACAGGCGATGGTCACCTCATCGATGAAGGGCCGGTGCAGCTCGATCTTATCCGGACAGTTGGAAGACATGGATTTAAGCTCCTCAATGCTTCCGATGGAATGCTGGTGCCCGCATTCACACTCCCAGATATTCAGGGGAGTGCCCCAGTAGCGGTTCCGGCTGATGCCCCAGTCCTGGACATTCTCCAGCCAGTCCCCGAACCGGCCCCTGCCGATGCTCTCCGGGATCCAGTTGATGGTATTGTTGTTGCGGATCAGATCCTCCTTGACCGCGGTCATCTTGATGAACCAGGATTCCCGGGCGTAGTAGATCAGGGGCGTATCGCAGCGCCAGCAGTGGGGATAGCTGTGTTCGAACACCGGCGCGGCAAAGAGCAGTCCCTGCTCATCTAATTCTTTCAGAATGATGGGATCTGCCTTCTTCACAAAGGTTCCGGCCCAGGGGGTGTCCCCGTTCATCTCGCCTTTGGCGTCCACCATCTGGACAAAGGGCAGGTCATATTTTCTGCCCACCTTGGAGTCATCTTCACCGAAAGCCGGGGCGATGTGTACCACGCCGGTACCGTCGGTCAGGGTCACATAGGTGTCGCAGGTCACATAGTGGGCCTTTTTGGACTGCCTTCCCACCACCTGGGCGGTGCAGGCAAACAGCGGCTCATACTCCTTGCCCTCTAAGTCCTTACCGGTATACTGCTCCAGGATCTCATAGGCGCCCTCGCCCAGAACCCCGTCACACAAGGCCTTTGCCAGATAGTAGACCTGGCCGTCCTCCTTCATCTGTACCTTCACATATTCATAATCCGGATGCATACACAGTGCCACATTGCTTGGCAGGGTCCAGGGTGTGGTGGTCCAGGCCAGGATTGCGGCATCCTCTCCCTTCACCCGGAAGCGGACGATAGCCGAACGCTCCTTCACATCCTTGTAACCCTGGGCTACCTCGTGGCTTGAAAGGGGAGTTCCGCACCGGGGGCAGTAGGGAACGATCTTAAAGCCCTTGTAAAGCAGTCCTTTCTCCCAGATCTGCTTTAAGGCCCACCACTCGGATTCAATGAAATCATTGTGATAGGTAACATAGGGATCATCCATATCAGCCCAGAAGCCTACGGTTTCAGAGAAATCCTCCCACATGCCCTTGTACTTCCAGACACTCTCCTTACAATGGGCGATAAAGGGCTCCAGACCATACTGCTCGATCTGCTCCTTCCCGTCCAGGCCCAGCATACGTTCTACTTCCAGCTCCACCGGAAGCCCATGGGTATCCCAGCCGGCCTTTCTGGGAACCCTGTTTCCCTTCATGGTTCTGTAGCGCGGGATCATATCCTTGATGACACGGGTCAGCACATGGCCGATGTGGGGTTTGCCGTTGGCCGTAGGCGGCCCGTCGTAGAACATATAGGTAGGGCTGCCGTCACGCTGGTCCATGCTCTTTTGGAAGATATCATTGTCCTTCCAGAATTGCCCGACCTTCTTTTCCCGCTCTACAAATTTCAAATCTGTAGATACTTTCTCATACATAGTTCCTTACCTCCGTGAAATGTGGTGGAATCGAAAAAACTCCCGTCCTGTAATCAGGACGGGAGACATGCCCGCTATACCACCTATTACTGCATACCATCATATGCGTTCCCCATAACGAAGGGAATCCGGCACAGCCTACCAGAATCCGGGAAACCCCTTCAGGCACCTGCCCATAAGCCTTCCCCTGTCAGGAAAAGAATCCTGGGCACCTGGCTGCTTCCCCATTCTTATCAGCCTGCAACTCGGGAGTGATCTTCGGTTTCTGCTGTACTGGCACCAGGCTCCCACCCTCCCCGGCTCGCTGAGGCGTTCCAGACAGACCTACTGTCTCCGTCAACGTCTTTCTCTACTTGCATATTCCTTCCTATTATATTAATATGTCAGGAAAATGTCAAGGGCGGGTTTTCCAGTTCAGGGGGTATCTGAACTGTTACTGTTACACCTGATCTCTCTCACCGTCGTGTTGATCCTCTGGCGATACTCTCTGGCTATGCTCACCCCTTCTGCCACTTCGCAGGCGTCAGTATAGAAATAATTCAGGGCAGTGTACAGAACATTTTCCCGTTTTCCGCCCAACAGATCCTGGCTGAACTCTATCCTCTTCTTATAGGGAATCGTCATATCCTGAAATATAATATAGTGATTCTGGTTTTTCAGATCCACCACCAGCTGGGGCTTATCACCGATTATCAACTTGTCCCTTTGTTTTTGTATCCGGATATTTTCCATCTGATCCCCCCTACCAGTACATCTCCCGTTTCCAGATTTTCCTGCCCTGGCAGAACAATTGCAAATACTCTATCTTCTGGCCAACGGACTGGGCGATCACCTTTGCCCGGGCATCTGGCATATAAACATCCAGTACATACTCTATTTTTCCGGAATCACCGTCCACTTTAACCATTGCCACATCCAGATCCTTATGTTTCAGAACATACAAGTCACTTTTTATCAGAAAATGATTTCCTGTAGTTATGTTCATTCTTTTCATCCCTGCGGCTCCTTGTCCTTTTCCTAAATTATATCCTGTTTTTCTATATTCTTCCACATTATTTTTTTGTAACAGTTCAAGGGGTATCTGAACTGTTACTTTTTGTTTAAAGCTGTTCGTTATTTTTTTATCAATGTGATTGTGTTTTTCCTTCATGAATGGTATACTACTGAAAAATTTGAATGCCGCAGCTGATTTGCCGGCATTCCAGCAGATGAAAAGGAGTATTACCATGGGAGGACGCAATCTTACGTTACTTACAGATCTTTATGAACTGACAATGATGCAGGGTTACTTTAAGGAAAAGGATGCCAATGAAACCGTAATATTTGACGCGTTTTACCGCAGCAATCCCAACAATGCAGGGTACGCGGTCTGTGCCGGACTGGACCAGGTTATCGAGTACATCAAAAATCTGCATTTTGAGCAGGACGATGTAGATTATCTGCGGTCCACCGGACTGTTCGGTGAGGATTTTCTGGAATATCTCAGCCAGTTCCGGTTCTCCGGTGACATCTATGCCATCCCGGAGGGAACCGTCATCTTCCCCCGGGAGCCTCTGGTGAAGGTGATCGCTCCCATCATGGAGGCCCAGCTCATCGAAACCGCACTTTTGAATATCATCAACCACCAGTCCCTGATCGCCACCAAGGCGGCCCGTGTGGTCTATGCCGCCCAGGGAGACGGGGTCATGGAATTCGGGCTGCGTCGGGCCCAGGGGCCGGACGCGGGGATCTACGGCGCGCGCGCTGCCATGATCGGCGGCTGCATCGGAACTTCCAACGTACTCTGCGGCAAGATGTTCGATGTTCCGGTAAAGGGAACCCACGCCCACAGCTGGATCATGAGCTTCCCCGATGAACTGACCGCCTTCCGCACCTATGCCAGACTGTATCCCACAGCCTGCATCCTTCTGGTGGATACTTATGACACCCTGGAATCTGGCGTCCCCCACGCCATCCAGGTCTTTAAGGAGATGCGTGAAGCGGGGATTCCCCTGACCTTCTACGGCATCCGCTTAGACAGCGGAGACCTGGCTTACCTGTCCAAAAAAGCCAAAAAGATGCTGGATGAGGCAGGATTTCCGGATGCGGTCATCTCCGCCTCCAATGACCTGGATGAGACTCTGATCTCTTCCTTAAAGCTCCAGGGCGCCACCATCAATTCCTGGGGTGTGGGCACCAACTTAATCACCTCCAAGGACTGCCCCTCCTTCGGCGGAGTCTACAAGCTGGCTGCCATCCAGGACAAAAAGACCAGGGAATTCATCCCCAAGATCAAGCTTTCGGAGAATGCGGAGAAGATCACCAACCCCGGCAACAAGAAGATCCTGCGGATCTACGAGAAGGCCACTGGCAAGATTATTGCAGACCTGATCTGTCTGGAGCACGAGAAATATGATTCTTCCAATTCCCTCCTGCTCTTTGATCCCATTGAGACCTGGAAGAAGACCCACCTGGCCCCTGGCAGCTACACCATCCGGGAGCTGATGGTTCCGGTCTTCAAAAACGGAGAATGCGTATACCAGTCTCCCAGAGTCATGGATATCAGGGAATACTGCAGAAAAGAGCTTGGCACCCTCTGGGAAGAGTCCCTGCGCCTGGAATTCCCCCACAGAGTCCATGTGGATCTGTCCAATGAGCTGTGGCACGTGAAGAACCAGCTTCTGGACAGCTATCATTTTGAAGAGTAAGAAGTATTAGAGCGTGTTTCAGAAGGGACCGCCGCCCAGGCTGCATGATAGAATCGTTCTTGTTCACGATTTCTTTACAATTATTTCACATTTATGCTAAACTTCTTTCATAATTAGGGGATATACTTTAACCATACAAAGAAGCCAACTACATTTGATAAATTTTTTTCATAATCGCCGGCAGCTGAATTGCAGCTGCCGGCTCCTCCCTTTTATAAGGATATACTCCCGTGATCTCCCCCCAGAGTGCATTCAGATAAGTTCCATTCTTTTCAATTCATGGTAAACACCATCACGTTCCACGCTTTCACAGACCTTGTCCGCGATTTCTTTCAGCTCCCCGCAGGCATTGCCCATGGCCACTGCCGTACCTGCACATGCAAGCATCTGCTGGTCATTCATACTGTCTCCAAATGCCACTGTGTCAGACAGATCTGCTCCATAATAAGCACAGACACGTTCCATGCCTTCTCCCTTATCCATGCCCTTGCGGATCAGCTCTCCATTGAAGGAAACCGCGTCCGGAGCATAAGGGTGGATCACGTAGTTGAACCGGTCTTCCAGCAGGGGTTTTGTCTTCTCTATATCCTGCAGATCCATACAGATAAAGCATACTTTATAGGCTCCCTGCCTCGCATACTTTGCGTAAGGCTGGATGCCGATCCCCGTCTCCAGTTCCTTTTTCATCCGGATCAGCTCCGAATTGTTCTTATTGGGAACCGCTTTTCTCACCAGCTCCTCCATTTCCATATCCATGTACATGCCATGGGGATCTTCGATCCGGCAGTAAACGCCAAACCGGTGAAGGATATCCATACATTCCTGTACCCCTTCTTCCGGAAGGAGACTGTCCAGGATCACTTCTCCCTCTACCTCAATATGGCTTCCGGCGCTTGCGACCACGCCGTCAAATCCTGCCTCCAGGATATCCTGACTGATAAGCGGCATATTGCGCCCGGTACAAAGCAGCACCTTATGTCCATTCTCCCGTGCCTTCCTGACTGCTTCCACAGCCAGAGGCGTCGGCTTCTCCAATGGGACAGTGAATGTCCCGTCAATATCCAAAAATATAATCTTTCTGTTTTCCATAGCTGATCTCCTGTTCCTGTCAGAGTTTCAGATTCACACCAAACATGGCCGGTTCCGTAATCCCCAGCAGGGCCGAGACACCGGACGTTGCCGCAATGCTTTTCATCTTTTTATCCCTTGTGCGGAGCATGGCACAGAGGGTAGCGCCGCCCTGGGCCACATTGTTGCAGGATGCAATGGCCAGCAGGAAGGAATCGCTTGCAGCGATCAGTTGGATCTCCACCGGAAGCAGGCTGTGGTGCATCCCCGTCATAGTAAGGGGTGAATAGATAAATCCAAAGATCATGCCGCCGATAATACCCAGGCTGTCATGCAGCCATACAATTCCGCCTGTAAGCAGATCACCTGCGGTCCTCATGATCCCGCCTACTACCGTAAACGTGATGAACCCGGTAACCAGTACCGTAAGCAGCGGTGTCAGAAGGTTATCCAGAACCTCCGGAATCACCTTATGGAGCTTCTTTTCCACAAAGGCCAGAATAAAGGATGCTGCCAGCACCGGAAGGACCGTCCCCTGGTATCCTACCTTTTCAATACTCAGTCCCAGGATATTCCACACAGGAATCGTGCCTTCTGTCACTGCGGTACCATAACCATAGGCATTCAAAAGATCTCCCGACACCATGATCATACCCATGACCGCGCCAAGATATGGGTTTCCCCCAAACAGCTTTGTGGCGGAAAAACCGATCAGGATCGGCAGAAATGCATAGGCGGCACTGGCAAAGGTATTGATCATGGCCGCAATGTCCGCCAGAGCCGGATATGCTTCCACCAGAGACTGCTCCGGGAAGAACAGCCCGCCTGCTGTCAGCACATTGTTAAGTCCCATCATCAGACCACTGGCAACCAGTGCGGGAATCAGCGGCACGAAAACATCCGATAAGGTCTTTACAAGCTTCTGAACAAGATTCATCTTCTGGGCAGCGGCCTGCTTGACTTCGCTTTTGGTTGCCTCTGAAATACCGCCCGCCTCTATGAAACGCTTGTACACTTCATCCACGGTACCGCTGCCGATGATGATCTGGAACTGTCCGCCATTGGCAAACTGCCCTTTCACCAGATCCACCTTGAGGATCTCATTTACATTGGCCTTGGCCTCATCCTTTAGAACCAGACGGAGTCTGGTTGCGCAGTGGGCCGCGCTGATGATGTTCTCCTTTCCTCCCACCAGCGCCAGAATCTGTTCTGCCGACGCCTGATAACGCTCTTCCTTGGTCATTTTGTTTCTTCCTCCTTTTCTTTTTGAAATACATATATATGACTGACAAAATCACCGTTTACCCAGGGAAGGGTAATACCGGCATACATCAGTTCATCTCCCCCATAACATGCCCCCGTCTCTACAAGCCGGTAAACGCCCCTTTCTCCATGCGGTATATGAAACCCCACACCATATTTTCACCCCCACATAGGAGGATGATTCCCGATTAACCCACAGATCAGCGCTTCATAGGAACGCAGCTTCCTCTGACCGGGCAAAAGCTCTGCAAGCAGACAATCTAAGCCGCTCCCTCTACATGAATTGCGCCCTTCAGCTTCTTATCTTTTTTAAAAAAAGGCCGATGATTATAATATATAATTGTGAACGTTTGGTGAACTATTATGGACTTCACATAGAAAATGTGTCATTGAAACGTTTTCAGACATGTCCCATAATTCGTAACAGTTCAGACGGGCCATCTTCTTGCCCCCGAAAAGCGCCGGGGACAAGAAGCACCGGGCATCGCAGAGTATTACCAGCATTTTTCCACGCATCAGGATATCGAAAAGCGCAGGATGGATCCTGCGCGAAAGGGGGATGTATCCATGAAAGTTACGTCAAGAAACTGGCAGATGGCCCAGAGCAGCTATTACCGGCTGGCCAGCCAGGACCAGGTAAAAGACCAGGAACAACTAAAGGATCAGCAGCCAGGTGTGCAGGAAGAGCAGAAGGAGCTGCAAACTGCCACAGAAACCAGGCCAGGGATAACCGGAATACAAAAACAGGACAAAGACCAGTCCAGTGACCTGGATCTTCTGGTCAAATCCTTTGATGCCCAGTCCGCCGCCGGCTCTCCCACAAGCGGCAAGGTGAAGCCTTCTTCCAACTCCACATCCGGAAGCGGCATCGGGGAACTGGCAGCCCAGCTGGCCCAGGCCCAGACCAAGCTGGATGTGCAGCAGATCGCAGGCAAGGCCATGCGTGCCCTGGTGAATCTCCAGATGGCTGCCGCCATGAGCGAGGGCACTGACAAAAAGAAAGCCCAGCAGAACGTAGCCCGGATGAAGAAGCTGATCAAGCGGATCAACAAGAAGATGCAGCATCTGGCCAAGGAAGAGCAAATGGAGCTGAAGATCAAAAAAGCCGAGAAAAAGCAGGAGCTTAAAAAGGCTGAAGAACTGCAGAAGGAATTGAAAAAGAACCGGACCAAACGCCGCAGGGATGAGCGCAACTACGCATCCAAGGAGCTTTCCAAAGACCGCCAGGAAGCCACCAATGAGATGGTCAACAGCCTGGGAGGGGGAGGTTCAGCCTCTTCTGCCCCAGTGGATCCGGCAGCAGCCGCTGCCAGCGGTGTACCGGCAATGTCGGGCGATATGATGTCTCTGGAGCCAGTATCCATTGATATCAGTGTGTAAAAAGCAACAGTGCAATGGGTGCCTGAACTGTTATATGTAAAACATAAACCGCCCAATATCTATTTGGGAAAACAAAATCCAGGCCGGAGATTTTCACCAAATCTCCGGCCTGGATTTTCTGTCCCGGCAGTTCTCATCCATCTGCATGGCCAGGGTATTGGTCATAGTATATCTTCACCATAGAACCGTCATACCCCCGCATCGTCCATTCCTTACATCAGCCCCGGCACCAGCATAGGCACATACAGAATCAGGAAGAACACCAGAACCAGTCCCAGCAGATACGGAATCACTGCCCGGGAGATCTTCTCAATAGGCAGACCCGTGATACCCGAGGCCACAAATAAGTTGATGGCCACCGGAGGCGTGATCATACCGATGGCAATTCCCACCACAAACACGATTCCAAAATGTACCAGACTGATGTCCATAGCCTTCACCAGAGGAAGGAACACCGGCGTCAGGATGATGATAGCCGAGGATGTCTCCATGAACACCCCTGCGATCAGGATGATCACCGCAATCAGGAACATAATAATGTATGGATTGGAGGACACATTCAGCACACCGCTTGCAATGGCCTCCGGGATCTTCCAGTTGGCCAGCACCCAGCCAAAGGGGCCGCTACAGGAGATGATGATCATGATAACCGCAGAGGTCTTGGCACTGCCCTTCATGATGGTGAACAGATCCTTCAATGTCATATCCCGGTATACGAAAAGGGATACCAGGATTGCGTAGATCACTGCCACATCTGCTGCCTCGGAAGGAGTGAAGTAACCGGAAAAGATACCGCCCAGGATGATCAGCGGCATCAGGATCCCCCAGATGGCCCGGAAAAAGGTCTTGCCCACATTCTTTAAGGAGAAGGGAGCGCCCTTGGGATAGTTGTATTTCACTGCGTCCGACAATGAGATGGCAATCAGGATTGCCCCCATAAGGATACCTGGGATGAATCCGTTCTTAAACAAGGTGTTCACGCTTTGCTCCGCGATCACCGCATAGAGCACCATAGGTACGGACGGCGGGATGACCACGCCGATGGTACCGGCCGCTGCGATCAGTGCCGCGGACCTGGCCTTGTCATAGCCTCTCTTCTCCAGTTCCGGAATCAGGGTGGCCCCTACCGCAGCCGTAGTAGCTGCACCTGAACCGGAAATCGCCGCAAAAAACATGCCTGCCAATACGGATACGATAGACAGACCTCCTTTGATCATACCAAGAAGGGCCTCCGCGAACTCCACCAGCACCTTGGACACCTTGCCCTTGGCCATAAGGTCACCGGCAAAGATGAAGAACGGCACCGCAATCAGGGAGAAAGAATCTGCCGAGGTAAACATACGTTGGATGACCATGAGAAGCTGTACATCCCCCTTGACCAGCACTACCACGGAAGCGATCACGATGGAGAATGCTACGGGCACGCCAATAGCCAGCATCAAAATAAATGTACCAAACAGTAACGCAGCCATGTCACGCTTCCTCCTTTCCAAGCAAATGCATCAGATTCTGGAGCACAGCATCCAGTGCATGCACGATCATGATCCCTGCTCCCAGGGGAATGCAGGTATAGACATATTTCATAGGCAGACGTATGGTGGCAGACAGCTGCTTGCCCTGCTTACCGAAATATTTGATTCCATAAAAAACGATCAGAGCAAACAACACAATACAGAGTGTATGGATCACAATCTGAAGCGCATCCTTCGCCTTCGCCGGAAGAAGATCCTGGAGGACTGTGATAGAGATATGTCCGGCATGCTTATACACGCAGCCGGCACCCAGAAGCGTACTCCAGATCAACAGATACCGGGTGACCTCCTCACTCCAGGAAAGGGAGGTGAAGAATACCCTGCACACAATCTGGGCTCCGGTCACGATCACCATGATCCCCAGCATCGCCACGATCACCACTTCCATAGCCTTATCCAGAATGTCACTGAATTTATGAATACCTCGAATAATCATGAGTCTTCCAATCCCCTTTCATCCGAAACTACTGCATGCTGGAAGTAACCTCCTGGATTCTGGCCACATAATCCGCATACTCTGTGTACTTGTCATATACCGGCTGCACGGCTGCCTTAAAGGAATCCATATCCGGGTTCTCAATCACTTCCATACCATTGTCCTTCATAGCCTGAAGCTGGTCAGCCTCCTGCTCGGCCACCCACGCGCGCTCATACTCTGCTGCCTCCTGGGCTGCGTCCAGGAAAATCTGCTGGGTATCTGCATCCAGGCCGTTGAACAGATCAGCGCTCATAGTGATGATAGCGGTTGAGTAGGAATGACGGTCCAGGGTCGCATATTTCTGGGACTCCCACAGCTTGTAAGAGTAGATCACATTGATAGGATTCTCCTGTCCCTGAACGGTTCCCTGCTGCAGGGCGGTCAGGGCATCTGCCCATGCCATAGGAGTGGCATTAACACCCAGAGCCTCGAAGCTTGCGGTGTAAACGTCGTTCTCCATGATACGGATCTTTAAGCCCGCCAGATCCTCTGCCTTCTCAATGGGCTTTGCGCTGTTGGTCAGGTTACGGAAGCCGCGCTCTGCGTAGGCCAGACCCTTTAAGCCGGAATCTTCCAGAGTGTCCAGAAGCTCCCGTCCGATCTCACCGTCCAGCACTGCATAAGCCTGCTCATTGTTGGCAAACAGATAGGGCATATCCAGCACGCCCATGGCCTCGGAGAAGTTGATGAAGGGGCCGCTGGTGATGATCCCCATGTCCAGGGTTCCCATCTGCATGCTCTCCAGCATATCCCGCTCGCCGCCCAGGGTTCCGTTAGGGTAAATCTCGATCACATAAGCACCGTTGGTACGCTCCTGCACCAGCTCTGCGAACTTCTCTGCTGCCACCTGGAAGCTGTCCTGCTCATTAACCGTGGTTCCCAGCTTATACACGGTAGCGTCTGCTGCCGGAGCGCTGCTTTCGGAACCGCCTTCTGTCTTTGCCTCACTCTCTGCCGCCGCAGTGGTGTCTGCCGCCGCAGCCGCAGTGGTGCTCTCAGATGAAGAACCGCCGCATGCGGTCATGGAAAGCGCCATTACAGACGCCATCGCCAGGGCTAAGAATTTTCTGCTCTTTCTCATAATTGGTTTCCTCCTGAATTTTACATAAATTTATGCGAAACAAAAACAGCTTCCGTCTCCCCAAAGAGACAAAAGCTGCTGCTTCTGCGGTACCACTCTTCCTGCCGCCCAGAGAGCGGCCACTCATCCCATCTTCCGGTTATCCGGATAAATGGCGGCACGGTAACGGGTGCCTGCCGATCCAGCCTACACAAGGGATCTGTCCCCCTTCGGTGGATGGCTCCGGGAGGATCCTCCTGCTGTCCTGGTCTCCGCCTCGCACCCTCCGGCGGCTCTCTGGGCACCTGGTTTCAGCATTCGCTTCCCATCATTGCCTGATTTACGTGTTTTTCACAATTATACATTCCTGAAAAAAATTGTCAAGCATTTTTTAAAAAAGCAGAAGATCCGATGTAACAACTTTTACGAGCTTTTTATAGAAAAATGATAAAAAATCTGATTTTTTAAATGTGATATAATAAAATCAAATTAATCCCATGAGTAACCATGCAATCAAACCACCCATCGCTTTTATAAAGTGATGGGTAATTTTTTTGAGGAGATACAAATGCATCTTCCTGCCCCCCTAAAAGCGACGGGGGCAGGAAGCTTTGGGCATCAGTTTGTCCGGGAGCAGTTTCCCAGGTTCTGCCTGCGGAACTGCTCCGGAGTCATGGTGCGGTATTTCAGGAAGTTCCTGGTCAGGGTCTTTTCGCTGGCATATCCCACCTCCACCGCGATCTCCAAGATACTTTTTTCCTTCACCAGAAGCAGCTCTCCTGCCTTGTTCACGCGGATATAATTCAGAAAATCCGAAAAATTCTTCTCCACAAAATATCTGAGAATTCTGTTCAGATCCTTCACGGAAATCTGAAACCGCTCCCCTGTCTCTTTGGCTGTCAGAGGCTCGGAATAATTTCTGTAAATGAAAGCCACAATCTCATAATTCTTCTCATCCATTCTGATATTACACAGATCCGAAACCAGGTCATAGACCTTCCGGTATTCACTGATATTCATCCCTACCCGCTCCAGAAATACACGGCTGATATGGGCGCTGTCCACAAATCCCAGAATCTCCGCCAGCTCCTCCAGCTTCAGATCTGTAAAAGAGAGGAAGTCCATGGCTCTTACAACCCGCATTTCATTAAGCATATCAAAAAACGAAAGGCCCGTTGTACGTGTGATGTAAACGCCGATGGAGGATTCGCTCATATAAAACAGCTGGGACAGCTGCTTTAAAGTGATTTTCTCATTTAAATGCCCATAAATATAAGCAAACAGTTCGCTCTCACTGGTTCCCTCTCCTCTTCTCTTATCCATACTGTCACCACAGCGGATAATCTCAAGTATCAGGGACACCACCTGGTTGACCAGATAGGGGCTCTGGCTTCCCTCCGTATCTGACAGTACGCACTCGGTTCCGCTCTCTTCCTGAATCCGGTCAAAATAACGGTCAAAATCCTCTTTCTGCTTTTCATTGACAGCAATAACGGAATGCTGCTCCAAAAGCCTTGTAAGATGAAAGGGCTCATTCTCCACATGATACAGAGACTTGATCAGATGATTGAAATACTCATAATTATACATGACCATACGGTACTGGAGACACTCTTCCACCTGGAGTACCTCCGTGATCTGCCAGGGAAGGACAGAAACAATATTTCCCCCGCAGATTTCAAACATCCGGCCCTGGATCCTCACCGCTGCCTTTCCACCCTCGATCAGCCAGACCCTGGCTTCCTGGTGGATCAGAGGTCTGGTAGGGCTTTCGATAATTTCCCGGTTGTAGCAGCATACCCGCTTAGGACTCTGCATGGCCCGGAACGGACTCTGAATCTGGATTCGCTTCTTCATATATGGCTCCGTTGATTAAATTTGGATGCATCTGGCGGATAACCACTCCTGAAATACGTCAAAAAACCTGTCAACTCTTTTTGGCCCTGGCGAACTCTTCCCGGATCCTTTCCATACGTTCCGGCTTATGGATCAGTTCCAGGATCGTCCCAGCCAGGATCATTGCTCCATAGCTGACCGCCTTGTGGGCTGTTTCTGTCTTTCCGGCATCCAGATATTCCTTTGAATGGGCGCTGGTTCCCTCAGGCACAAAAGCCACCCGGATGCAGGATCCCGGCACCTCATACATGACATTTCCAAAATCCGTAGAGCCGGTCTTCTCGCGGGGTCTGGCCAGCTGCGGCGCCTCAAAGGCCCTGGCCTGTTCCATAATCAGATCATTGAGTTCATAACAGGGAATCTTGGCCCGGAAGGGGTAGGTACGCTCCTCCGAGTATTGGGTCCCCGTCATCATGCATGCCCCCCGGATCACGTCCCGGAACCGGTCCACCACCTCATTTAAGTAGTCTGTATCATAGGACCGGAGCGTATACTCTGCCACAGTCTGGTCAGGTACCACATTGGGCGGTCCGCCGGCATTCAGCACCGTATAATGCATCCGGGTATCTTCCTTCACATGTTCCCGCAGAAACTCTATCCCCTGAAAGGACAAAAGAGCGGCGTCAAAGGCGCTTCTTCCCTGATCCGGCGACATGGCCGCGTGGGCCTTGACCCCTTTGAAGGTGATGATGAAATCCTCCAGCGCCATGCATTTCACATCCACGCAGGTAGTAGGCGCCCCATGCATCATCAGGGCCACATCAATATCCTTAAAGCAGCCCTTATCCATCATGATGATCTTTCCGCCTACTGTCTCCTCCGCCGGAGTGGCATAGACTACCAGTCTATAATCCTGCTCCCTGCAGAGCTCCTTGACCGCCAGCGCAGCCCCCAGAACAGACGGCCCCTGCATATGGTGGCCGCAGGCATGGCCCACCTGCTCCAGAGCATCATACTCAAAAAGAAGGCCGATGGACAGGCCGTCGGTTCCCTGGCTGTATACTGCCCTAAACGCCGTATCCAGACCAGCCACCCCATGTTCCACGACAAATCCATGCTTCTCAAATGCCGCCTCCATGAGACTGCAGGACTGCTTTTCTTCAAAAGCCGGTTCAGCATAATCATAGATCCGGTCTGACAACTCCCATAACCACCCGCTGATTTCATCCACATAGTTTTTTATCTTATCCCTCATAAAAATCTCCATTCCGCCGCCTTTCAGTTGGCGGCACAAATAGCAATGAAAGTTTTACTTTCTTTCACACTATATCTCCTTCCAATTCTGCCAGCTCTGTCAGCATACGGTTTTTCTGCCGGACAAAGGTGGTATGGGCCGCCAGACACAGCATTTGGGGAGCCTCTGTCTGCCGGATCCTGACACTTTCCCCCAGCAGGTGAAAAGGCCCATAGGCAAATGCCGTATCCTGCCCATAGGGAGAGCCTGAGGACTGGAACAGACGGTTAAGGGTTCCAAAGACACGCTTCACCACTGCCCCATACCCTTTCTCTGTGGTACAGCGCTCCAGGGCAGATTCCACAGCCTCTCTGGTATGTTCCAGAGCTTCCTCTATCTCCTCCAGACCACCCACCAGAGCTGTCCGGCCATCTGGCCCTATTGTCTCCGCTTCCGCCGCCCTTTGCCGGATATCCTCCAGCCAGCTTCCCCATTGGTTAAAATATCCCTCCACATCCAGGGGCAGTCTCTTCTCCATTGCAAATGCAAAACAAAGCAGTCCCAGAAAGTCCGCATCCATCTTCAGATTTTTAAAATCGATCTTGTCAAAGGTATCCTCCGGCGTATGCCAGAAATCATTCCCCGGCCCCGGAGTGGCATATGGCCTTTTACCGGCCTCCAGGCGGGGATTGATGTGATAGGGAATATCCGCGCCGAAAAAGGACTGGTCCGCGCCCCGGCCGATCCGCTGGAGAACCAGCTTTACTCCCGGCGCCGCCATCTGCAGCAGAGTGCCGAGAAATGCCTCCCCCTCTGCGCCCGTGGTCTTCACACCCATAATATCGACCCCGGATACCCCGATCAGATCAGAATTCAGGCATGCCACGCAGTGCCTTTTCAGCTCACCAAAGAAATGGTCACAGTACCAGGTGGATCCCATATACCTTCCGTTGGAATGCCCCGGCCACCAGGCGATCCGCACAGACCGCCCCAGCTCCTTCTCATGGCGCTTCAGCACCCGGGCGATCTCCAGGACGGCCCCATTGGCGGCACAATTGTCAAATGCCCCCTGGTACCAGGTATCATAGTGGCAGGACAACAGGACGAATTCCTCCGACGCTCCCCGGATCTCTGCCACCGGAAGAGCCACCTCCTTCACCCCGCAGGTCACATGGACTGTCAGCTCTGCCTTCACCGGCCCTTTCCCATTCCGGATCTGCCGGATCAGGGCACGTCCGGTCTCTAAGGTCACCCCTGCCACCGGCATATGCAGCAGCAGAAACATGCTGTCAAGATCCGGGGTTCCCCATACCGGCCCTACGGTATCCTCATGAATCAGGGATTCCCCGCTTCTCCACACCTGAATCAGGCCTGCTGCCCCATGCTTCTCAAGAGTCTTTGCATAGCGCTCGTCATAGCCATAGTCCACCACGATCCTGCCGCGGACTGTCTGGTAGAACCTGTCCTTCTCCAGCTCTGTGGCATCCTCGCGCTCTGTGGTCCCGTCAAAGACCAGCTCCGCCTCAAGACGGTCACAGCACCCGGAAAAGGAACGGGGCCGGGAATCATAACTGACTCCTCCCACCTTCAGGCTGCTCTGCCCCGGATTGGACAGATAAGCCGGAAAGGTCATTACCTGACAGCAGATATCTGCATTTTTCAGCTCCTGCTCTATGTACCTGACAGCCCGCAGGGCATCCGGCTCCCCGGACAGCTTCTCATACTGGCAGAATTCCTCCAGATGCCGCCTTATTGCCAGGGAATCAATCTCCCGGATCCAATTTTTATATGTATTAATATCCAATTGCCAACGCTCCTAACATAAAGATACATCCTGCCAGTGTCCAGAGGACAAACAGGGGAATCATGAATTTCAACCATTTTGCATAAGGAATCCTGGATACGGCCAGATATCCCATGAGTGCCGAGGAAGTGGGCAGCACAGAGTTGGAGAATCCGTCTCCCATCTGGAAGGCCAGGACAGCAGTCTGGCGGCTGAGTCCGATCAGATCCGCCACCGGCGTCATGAGAGGCATGGTCACCGCTGCCTGCCCGGTACCAGAGGTAATCACACAGTTGACCAGGGACTGGGCCAGGAACATGCCCACCGCCTTCAGCGCACCGGGCAAAAAGTTCACCAGATTGGCGATGGCATTGATGATGGTATCCAGGATGTAAGCGTCCGAAAGAGCCATCTCCACGCCCCGGGCCACACCTACGATCAGGGCGCCCACTGTGATCCCTTTGGCGCCCTGGCCGAAGAGCTTTGCGATCTTGTTGGGACCGAATCCATTGACTGCGCCTGCCAGGATCCCCATCACCAGAAAGAGCGCTGACATTTCCTCAAAATACCAGCCTTTTTTGCCCAGACCCCAGATGAGAAGGGCAAAACCGCCTACCATGATTCCCAGAACAGCGATCTGGGCTTTGGACATGTCTGTATTGTCATCCTCAAAGACAAATTCCGTTCCCAGATCCTCTCCTGCCAGAATACTCTTTTCTGGATACTTCTTCACCCGCTTTTCATACCAGATGATGTAGGCTGTGTCAATAGCCAGCAGTGCCACCAGGATAAAGGCACGGTACCCCATGCCGGAGAACAGAGGGACTTCCGCGATCTCCTGGGCCACGCCTACATTGAAGGGATTCAGGAGACCCGCGGTGAAGCCGGAAGCCGCTCCCATGGTGATCATAGCAACACCAGTCACCATGTCCAGCCCCAGGGAGGTGGCCAGGGCAATGCCCATAGGCACGAAGATCATGACCTCAGAGGACATCCCCATGGTGGTGCCAAATACGGCAAACAGGGTCAGGAACACCGGAACCACCAGGACTTCTTTGCCCTGGAACATCCGGGAGAGACGTTTGCACAGAGCCGTCAGGGCTCCCGTCTCATTGATGATCTCAAAGGAACCGCCGATCATCAGGATGAATGTGACGGTGCTTGCTGCCTTTACAATGGCCCGATACACAAGTCCGGGAACCGACAGAAGGCTGATGGGATTGGACTCAATCTGCACATAGCTTCCTGCCTCCACGATGGTAC
Organism: uncultured Lachnospiraceae bacterium; assembly: GCA_910577655.1. GTDB lineage: Bacteria > Bacillota > Clostridia > Lachnospirales > Lachnospiraceae > Brotaphodocola. The sequence goes on from CAJTOW010000025.1 coordinate 23,667, forward strand.
GCCCGGTAGCTTCATCCACGTACCGTGTGAACTCGCCTGCCGGGATGATATAAGTGGCAAGAGATGCCAGAATGATCAGTCCCACCAGAATTACAAAAGTATGCGGTGCCTGAAATGTCTTTTTTGTTTTTTCCATATATTCCTCTTTCTGATGCGCCTTGGCGCCATCCTGATCGATTTGGATGCCTGCTTCTAAACCTCCTGTGGATATACTATCCGGAATTTTCTTCCCCTGTCTTTGTAACCGGAATACGGGAAAGATATGCAAAATCTTTACCGCCCGGTCTGGTCCAGCCGTATCACATAGTCCTCCGGACAGGAAGCCGGCTCCTTCTCTTCATTTGAATAAATCTTTGTCCCCACACCATCTTCCAGGGCAATGCCCGCATTCTCCAGGGAAGTGATGACCGCCATGCGTCCCGGCAGCTTACTGACGAAATCAAGGCAGGCTTCCACCTTGGGCTGCATACTCCCTTTCCCAAACTCTCCCTGGGCAAGGTACTGCTCTGCTTCTTCCTTTGTAAGGCTGGTAAGGCTCTTCTGGTCCGGTCTGTTAAAACGGATACATACATGATCCACTGCCGTAAGGATCATAAGAATATCCGCCTTCAGCTCCAGGGCCAGTCTGGCGCAGGACCGGTCCTTGTCGATGACCGCGTCGACCCCCTTAAGGCCGTCCTCGTCTTCGATGACCGGAATCCCGCCCCCGCCCACCGCTATGACCAGGAGCCCGCTCTGCACCATCCGCCGGATAGCGGGAAGCTCCACAATCTGCCGGGGCCTGGGGGAGGGCACCACCCGGCGGTACCCTCTTCCCGCATCCTCCATAAAACGGTAACCATATTCTTCTGTCAGACGCTCTGCCTGCTCTCTGGTATAGAACCGGCCAATAGGCTTAGTATATTCCTGGAATGCCGGATCCTGCCGGTCCACCAGCACCTGGGTCACCACGCTGACCACTGTCCTGCTGATCCTGCGGCGCAAAAGCTCCTGATTCAGGGCCTGCTGGAGATGGTAGCCGATAAATCCCTGGGACATGGCCCCGCACTCCGCAAAAGGCATACTGGGGATCTTCGGACCGGATTCTGCCGCATAGCTCATGGCAGAATTGATGATTCCCACCTGGGGCCCGTTTCCGTGCCCCAGAATGATCTCATGTCCCTGCTCTACCAGGCCTGCGATGGCTTCCGAAGCCTTGCGGACAGCCTGAATCTGCTTAGCCGGTGTATCGCCCAGGGCGTTGCCGCCCAGAGCCACCACAATCCTTTGCTTCTTCATGCCATCCACCTCAGGAGAGAGTTGCATAGATCACGGCCTTGATCGTATGCATCCTGTTCTCTGCCTCATCAAATACCACCGACTGCCCTGACTCAAATACTTCGTTGGTCACCTCCATCTCCTCCAGACCAAACTTGTCCGCAATCTGGCGGCCAATGGTAGTATTGGTATCATGGAAGGAGGGAAGACAATGCATGAAAATCGCCGTATCCCTGGCACAGCTCATGACCTGGCGGTTCACCTGGTACTTCTTCAAAAGCCCGATCCGCGTCTCCCAGATCTCCTCAGCCTCCCCCATGGATACCCAGATATCGGTGTAGATGACATCCGCGTCCCTGGCCCCGGCCTCCACATCCTCTGTCAGGGTCACGCTGCAGCCGTTCTCCGCCGCAATGGCTTTAGCCTGCTCCACCAGACTCTCTGCCGGGAACAGCTCCCTGGGAGCACATGCCGTGAAATTCAGCCCCATCTTGGCACATGCGATCATCAGGGAGTTGCCCATATTGTTCCTGGCGTCTCCCATGAAGGTGAAATTCACTCCCTTCAGCCGTCCAAGCTTCTCCTCAATGGTCAGAAGATCCGCCAGCATCTGGGTAGGATGAAACTGGTCTGTAAGGCCGTTCCACACGGGAACCCCCGCATACTCTGCCAGCGTCTCCACCAGCCCCTGGTCAAAACCCCGGTATTCGATCCCGTCATAGAGTCTCCCCAGAACCCTGGCCGTATCGGCAATACTCTCCTTCTTCCCCATCTGGGAGCTTCCCGGATCCAGATAGGTAACCCCCATGCCAAGATCATGTCCTGCCACTTCAAAGGAACACCGGGTTCTGGTTGAGGTCTTCTCAAAGAGCAGAACGATGTTTTTGCCCTCCAGATACCGATGGGGCGTGCCGCTCTGCTTCATCCTCTTGAAGTTTTTGGAGAGATCCAGCAGATAACGGATCTCCTGGGGCGTATAATCCAGCAGTTTCAGATAATGTCTTCCACGAATATTGACTCCCATAGCCTTTGTCCTCCTATAATTGTATTCAAATACGGGTAATTTTGCAATATTTTTATACATTTAGCTTTTATATTTATACATCCTCGCGGATGAGAGGCATACTCATGCACCTTGGGCCTCCCCTGCCCCTGGACAACTCCGAGCTTGGGATCTCCAGCACCTGGATTCCATTCTCCCTGAGAATCTGGTTGGTAATATTGTTGCGGTCATAGACTATGACCCGTCCCGGAGCAATCGCCAGCGTATTGGATCCGTCGTTCCACTGTTCCCGTTCAGACGCGATCCCGTTCCTTCCCCCGCAGTGGATCAGGGTAATCTCATCGAGCCCCAGATGGGTAGCAAGAGCCATAGCCAGCCCGTTGTCAAGCTCCGACACCCGCAGGGTATCCGTCTTCTCTCCCCTACATATCTCATAGATCCTGAGACTTCCCAGAATCCCCGGATAAACGGTGAACTTATCATAATCCACCTGGGTCAGCACTGTATCAAGATGCATGTAGGCCCGCAGATTGGGAATATCCAGCGCCAGGATGGTCTCCACATCCGAGGCTTCATCTGCGAAAATCCTCTTTGCCAGAAGCTCCACCGCCTCCGGTGTCGTCCTCTGGGATATCCCCACTGCCAGCACCCGTCTGCCCAGCACCAGGATATCTCCTCCCTCAATGCTGAACAGATCGTCCCGGTGGTAGTATTGCTTTACCCTTCCAGCAAAGTCGGGATGATAATTGATGATGTATTTTCCGTAAATCGTTTCCCTGCGCCTTGTCTCGGAATACATTTTATTGATACTCACGCCATATCCAATCGACGCAAAGGGATCACGGGTAAAATACAGATTCGGAATCGGATTTGTGACGAACCGCAGATTGTCCCGGACCAGGTCCACCAGAGGAGTCGCCTGCCTGGAACGGATCTCCTCCATATAGACCCCTTCCATGGTCTTCTCCACAAGCTCTCTTTCGTCCCGGATAGACATCAGATATTCCTTAAGATGTTCCCGGTACTGATGGGCCGTATCTCCTCCGTCCTGGATGTATTCCTCAATAAATGCCTCCCTGAGTCCTTCCTCCTGCTTCAGGGTCTCCACCATCAGATCCTCCAGATAGACAACCTCCACATCATTGTCACGCAGAAGTCCAGCGAACTGGTCATGCTCCAGTCTGGCTGTCTTAAGATATGGAATATCGTCAAACAACAGTCTCTCCAGCTCCCCCGGAATCAGCTTCTCCAGTTCTTTCCCGGGCCTGTGCAGCATCACCCGTTTCAGCTTTCCGATCTCGCTTTTCACACAAATTCCCATTGTATCCTCCTCCATTGGCTAATCCGATTTAACATCGGGCTGACGCTGGCCTCTTCTTGTCCCCGGCGTTTTCCGGAGACAAGAGGATGGCACGTCTGAGCTGTTGCCCTATTTGATTACTCCCAGGCCTTTGGCGATAATGGTGATGAAATCCTGGACATTGGTCACGATGGTGGTGGCAGAAAGGCTTCCGCGGTCAAGGAGCTTGTTGACGACGAATTCATCTGCGTCCACCGTGTACAGATACACCGGGCGGATGGTTCCGTCAGGGAGCACCCGGAAGGATGGCGTCATATTGCCGGTGGCTATGGTATGGAGCATGGTTGCCAGACAGATCACGGTGGTAGCGTTCTTTACCAGTCCCCGCATGGCCGCAGCCCCCTCATATACATCCCCATATACCTCCGGCAGCGGGCCGTCATCCCGGATCGAACCGGTCAGAACAAAGGGAACCTGGTTCTTCACACAACTGTACATGATGCCGTTATCAATGTGGTAATCTTCAATAAACCGGGGGATGGAGCCGCTGCTCCTGACCTTGTTGATCACGTCCAGGTGGTTGTAGTGTCCGTTGGGCTGGGATTTCTGGGTGTAGATATCCTGGCCCAGGGCCGTGCGCAGCAGGGCACCTTCCAGATCATGGGTGGCCAGGGCATTGCCCGCCAGAAGTCCCTGGGCATAGCCGTCGTCCACCAGGGCCTGCATGGCTCTTCTGGCGTCATAATCAAAGGCAAAGGCCGGTCCCATGACCCAGACCACGTTTCCTCCATTGGCCTTCTCATACCGCAGCAGCTCCATCAGCCTGTCATAATCCCTGGCATAGGAGGTTTCCCTGCTCCGGCCCTGGCGGAATACAAACTGGTCCTCCAGATCATCGGAATCCACTGCAAATCCTTTGCAGTGCATATAGATTCCTTCTTCACATTTTTCTGTCCGGCCCAGGATCACCAGATCCCCCTTTTTAAGATTCCGGTTTTCCACCACCTCCAGATGTCCGTCCCCACAGAGGACAACACTGGAGTCCATACGGCTTTCTTCTGCAAGAACCCACTGGCCATGGATCTTAAAATACTCCGGATACATGGAAGTACTGTGATAATATTCCGGCGCCACTCCGTCCCCGGGTGCCGGTTCCACCCTGGCGTCTGGTGCATTGACAAATTCTGGTCTGGTAAAATCCGGATGATGATATACTGGAATTTCAAATGACATGAGCTGTTCCTCTCTTTCCTGAATATTAAGAAAAGTATATCAGCTTTTTCTCCGGCAGGTGGGACAAATTGGTTTCTTTTTTTTGTATTTTAATGTTATTTTATGAAAAACCGCCAAAACAGCCGCCTTTCTCCCATAATTATTATCTGTTACGTAACCAACAAATCAATGGGCGCCTGAACTGTTACTAAAATTGCATTTATGCAGTGAATATGATATTGTATAGTTAGTCAAAATGAGGACGGGCTGACACCCCAAAAGGAGAAATGAGAATCATGGAAGTTATGAACGAAAAAGAAATCAAAATCGTAAAAAATTCAACAATTTATGAAATCCGTCTGGCCTTTGCCACCGGCGAAAAAGACAGCTACAAGAAAGAAGAAATTCTCGAAATGCTTGATAAAATCGCACTGGCAAAAGAGCAGGAATAAACCAAAAACCGCGTCACCGACGCACTCTGGTATCCCTTCCTGCTGCTGTTTCCCATGTATTTTATCTTGAATCCCTCTCTAATCTATGCTATATTAGGGGGAAGCAAAATAGCTTTTTCGCTTTACAGCGTCTATGCTTTAACGCTTTTATGCATTAAATCGAGTCATTTTATTTTTGATGGAGGAACTTATGGTACATACCTGGAAAATCAGGATCCCGGAGCTTACGGGCACCAGGACCCGCAGAGCTTACATATATCTTCCGCGATCCTACAAACAGAACCCGGATGCCCATTATCCTGTACTCTACATGTTTGACGGACACAATGTCTTCTTCGACCGGGACGCGACCTATGGCAAATCCTGGGGGATGAAGGAGTATATGGACCGGACAAGGACCGGCCTGATCATCGCCGCGGTGGAATGCAACCACAGTCCGGATTTCGGGCGGCTGAAGGAATATTCGCCCTATTCCTTCCACGAAAAGGAGCTGGGGGATATCACCGGTCTCGGAGACGTCACCATGGACTGGATGATCCACACCTTCAAGCCTTATATTGACAGCAACTACCGCACCCTTCCAGGGAGGGAGCACACCTTTATCGCTGGCAGCTCCATGGGCGGTCTCATGAGCGTCTACGCACTGCTGGCCTATAACCAGACCTTTTCCAGGGCCGCCGCCCTCTCTCCTTCCCTCTGGGTAGCTCCGGGGAAGCTGGAAGAACTGGTGAAATCCGCGGATATCACACCGGATACGGTCCTTTATATGGACTACGGCTCCCGTGAGATCCATGGCCGCCGGCAGATGGAAAAGAAATTCCGCAGGTTTGCCGCTCTCCTTTTAGAGCGCCAGATCTTTTTGACCTGCCGGATCGTCCCGGAGGGCGAACACTGCGAGGCCTGCTGGGAGAAGCAGATCCCCTTCTTTATGGAGACCCTGCTGTACCAGCCGTAAATCCTTGGCGCACTGCCGGAAACGGATCCCCGGCAAAGCACCAGAACATTTTCCACAAACAGACACTATAGAAAAGGAGTATCTCCAACATGGAAACACAATATTTCAAAGAGTACAGCCCCGCCCTGGGGTGTGAAGCCGAGTGCAAGGTCTATGGCCATGCCGGAAGGCCGGTTCTTTTCATCCCCTGTCAGGACGGACGGTTCTATGATTTCGAGAATTACAAGATGACGGATTATTTCGGTCCCTACATTGAATCCGGCCAGGTGATGGTCATTGCCGTGGACACCATTGACAAGGAAAGCTGGTCCATGAATGACGGTGATCCCGGCTGGCGGATCTGGCGTTACGAGCAGTGGATCAGCTATCTGGTGAATGAGATCGCGCCCTTCATCCGCGCCCGCGCCAAAGAGCGCAATGGCTGGCAGGACGATCCGGGGATCATGGCCTTCGGCTGCAGCCTGGGAGCCACCCATGCCCTGAACCTTTATTTCCGTTTCCCGGCAGTATTTGACCGGCTGCTGGCTCTGAGCGGCATCTACACGGCAGACTATGGATGGCACGGATACATGGATGATTTAGTCTACCTGAATTCCCCGGTCCACTACCTTGCCAATATGCCTGCAGACCATGGCTACATCCCCATCTACAACCGGAACAAGGCGGTGATCTGCAGCGGCCAGGGGCCCTGGGAGATTCCGGATTCCACCCGCCACCTCCAGAGCATCCTTCAGAGCAAAGATATCCACGCATGGGTTGACTTCTGGGGATATGACTGTGCACATGACTGGCCCTGGTGGTATAAACAGGTGACCTATTTCCTGCCGTATCTGCTGGATCTGGGGTAGAGTGTGAAACCGAATTCCTGCGATCACTCACTGTCAGGGACCCTGCCCTTTTGCTGCTGTCCCAGACAGGAGTATCTGTAATAATAAAACCAAAGAAAGAGGCCAATTATGAAAAACATCATTTTCATCTCACCAAACTTCCCTACCAACTACTGGCAGTTCTGCCATGAGCTGAAAAACAACGGTATGAATGTCCTGGGCATCGGCGACCAGCCCTATGACGAGCTGAGTCCTGACCTGAAAAACAGCCTGAACGAGTACTATAAGGTGAACAGCCTGGAAAATCAGGACGAGGTATACCGGGCCGTGGCTTTCCTGACCTTCAGGCACGGACGGATCCACTGGCTGGAGTCCAACAATGAATACTGGCTGGAGAGAGACGCACAGCTGCGCACAGACTTTAACATCCAGAGCGGCTTCCAGATCAGTGATATGCCACGGGTCAAATACAAATCCAGAATGAAGGAATACTACCAGAAGATCGGCATCCCGGTGGCCCGCTACCATATGGTGGACAATCTGGAAAACTGTCTGGAATTTGCCAAAAAAGCAGGCTACCCGGTAGTTGCCAAGCCGGACAACGGTGTAGGCGCATCGGATACCTGGAAGATCGAAAATGATGACCAGATGAAGAATTTCCTGAACCGCCGGATAGAGGGTGTGAAGTACATCATGGAGGAGTTCATCCATGCGGAAGTAAATTCCTACGATGCCATCATTGACTCGAAAGGAGAACCGCTCTTTGAAACCGGCAACATCACCCCCTTCTCCATTATGGACATTGTCAACAACAATGACAACTCCATCTACTACATCCTGAAGGATCTGCCGGAGGATACCCGCAAGGCGGGACGGGCCACGGTCAAGAGCTTCGGGGTCCGCAGCCGTTTCGTCCATTTCGAGTTTTTCCGTCTGGTGAAGAACCAGGAGGGACTTGGGAAGAAGGGCAGTCTGGTGGCTCTGGAGGTCAATATGCGGCCCTGCGGCGGCTTCACCCCGGATATGATCAACTATGCCCACAGCACCAATGTGTACAAGATCTGGGCAGATATGATCGCCTTTGACAAGACAGACATGACCTCCAAAGACCACAAGTACTGCGCCTTCTGCGGGCTGAGAGACGGCAAGAATTTTGTCCTGTCCAGAGACGATATTCTGGAGAAATACCACGACAATATCAGGATGGAGGACCGGATCCCTGATGTACTGGCTCCGGCTATGGGAAATCAGTTCTACATAGGGACCTTTAAGACCAAGAAGGAACTGAATACCTTTTACAATGATCTGCTGAAATGTGAGAAAGAAAAATAATTTTGAAAGGAGAACATCATTATGGTCCGTAAAGCAACAATCACCCCCGTAGAGCATCTGGGCGGCGGCAAGGGTACTGCCTATGTCCACCACATCATCACCAAAGAGGAGATGCTGGGTCATGGAAGACTCTACGCCAAAGTCGTCCTGCCTCCCGGCACCAGCGTGGGCTGGCACCAGCACGTCCGCGATACAGAGCCTTACTATATCCTGAAAGGGGAAGCTGACTTTATTGACAATGACAAGTCAGTCACCAGAGTGGGGCCTGGAGACTGCTGCCTGATCCAGGTGGGACAGTTCCACAGTCTTGAGAATAATTCGGATTCGGATGTGGAATTTATGGCGCTGATCTATAATGAGGAAGGGTTCTTATACTAGAATCTTCGCTTCTTCTCTTGACAGTCCCGTATTTCTGTGATACAAACATTTATAAAATGAACTGGTAGAGGCGCGGTATTTATCAGTACCACTAAAACCTGACGGAAAATAAGTATTTCCGCCAGGGGCGCGGGAGCGCACGGCAGGGTGCCGTATAAGTGGGAAAGGAGATACTGCCGAAGGATTCTCTCCTGCCCTGGGGAGAGGGTTCTGGGCCGTCGCAGAATATGCGCCGGACTGTCACAGTGCCAGGGAGCTTCTGATCCCCGGCATCTGTGGAGCGCTGCTGTGTCGGATTGATTCCCTATATGCTTTTTCGTAAACATCCGCCATGAACTGCGCTTCTTTGTGAGCCGGTTTCATGGCTTTTCTTTTTGGTATTTTCAGCCAAATGCACTGCCCCTGGACCAGACTGCGCAAGGGATGGTTCTATGGCAGGATCTACGGCGGTTCAGGCAGACTGGATTGCCGCAACCAATTATGTACTCTCAAATCCCAGCCACAAAGGCAGATGCAGTACGACTCCGAGAGTACATCCAACTACTAAAGGAGGCTTTTATGAAAAAGCAGCAACGTGTTTTACAGCTTGTTTTGTCTGTGGTGTTTCTCTGTGTCCTATGCTCCATGACAGCCCTGGCTGCTGAGGAGGAAGCTGCCCAGCCTGTCATGTATGCTACCTTCTGGGCCCTGATTCCCCCGGTGGTAGCCATCGCCCTGGCGCTGATCACCAAGGAGGTGTACAGCTCCCTCTTCGTAGGAATCCTGGTAGGGGGGCTGTTCTTCTCCGGATTCAGTTTTGAAGGCACGGTCACCCATGTATTCCAGGACGGCTACTTAAGTGTTCTCTCCGATTCCTACAATGTGGGCATCCTGATCTTCCTGGTCATCTTAGGCATCATCGTATCTTTGATGAATAAAGCCGGGGGCTCGGCTGCTTTCGGACGCTGGGCCAGTGATAAGATTACCTCCAGGGCCGGCGCCCAGCTTGCCACCATCGCCCTGGGTGTTCTGATCTTTATCGACGACTATTTCAACTGTCTGACCGTAGGCAGCGTCATGCGCCCGGTAACAGACAAGCATAAGATCTCCAGAGCCAAGCTGGCGTACCTAATCGACGCTACGGCTGCTCCGGTCTGTATCATCGCCCCTATCTCTTCATGGGCTGCCGCTGTAACCGGATTTGTGGAGGGAGAGGATGGACTGGCCCTGTTCATCAGCGCTATTCCCTACAACTTCTACGCACTGCTGACCATCCTGATGATGGTGATTCTGGCTCTGACCAGCATTGATTACGGCCCCATGGCTATTCATGAGCGCAATGCCAGAGAAAAGGACGATCTCTTTACTACTCCGGGGCGTCCCTATGCCAATGTGACCGGAGTGGACAATATCGGCCGCGGTTCTGTCATCGACCTGATCCTTCCGATCCTTGCCCTGATCTTCTGCTGTGTCATCGGCATGATCTATACCGGCGGATTCTTCGAGGGTGCGGACTTTGTCACTGCCTTCTCCAACAGCGATGCCTCCCAGGGTCTGGCTATGGGCAGCTTCTTCGGTCTGGTGTTCACTATCCTGTTCTACCTGGTGCGCCGTGTGATGCGTTTTGAGGAGTGCATGTCCTGCGTGCCTGAGGGCTTCAAGGCTATGGTTCCGGCCATCCTGATCCTGTCTTTTGCCTGGACCCTGAAAGCTATGACCGACAGCCTGGGAGCTGCTGAGTATGTAGCCTCTATCATGGAAACCTGCGCAGGCGGACTGATGAACCTGCTTCCGGCTATCATCTTCCTGGTAGGCTGCGGACTTGCCTTTGCCACGGGTACTTCCTGGGGAACCTTCGGCATCCTGATCCCCATTGTGGTAGCTGTATTTGCCAACTCCAACCATACCCTGATGACCATCTCCATCTCTGCCTGCATGGCCGGAGCGGTCTGTGGAGACCACTGCTCTCCCATCTCGGATACCACCATTATGGCCTCCGCGGGAGCCCAGTGTGACCATGTAAACCATGTATCCACCCAGCTGCCCTATGCCCTTACCGTAGCTGCCATTTCCTTTGTGACCTATATCGTGGCCGGATTTACCCAGAGTGCCTGGATCTCTCTGCCGGTGGGAATCTTCCTGACTGTCGGCGTGCTCCTGCTGCTGCGGAACCGGATGCCGGCAGATACAATCAGTCAATAATCAAGAGACTATGCCGCCCTGCGGCGGTTACCATGGCGGACGCCGTAACAGCCAGATACACCTGGAGTTACGGCGTCCGGCCGTTATGGTATCTGGCGGTTATAGGCTCTCGCTATGGCACTTTACCGGTCACAGTTCTTCTCCGTTTGTACGTATCACATTCTGATACCAGTAAAAGCTGTCTTTCCTGATTCTTTTCAGATCCTTCAGATCCATATCATCCCGGTTCACATACACGAATCCATAACGCTTGCGAAAGCCCTGATGGCAACTCAGAAGATCCATAAAGGACCATGGGGAATACCCCATCAGCTCCACCCCGTCCTCCAGGGCCAGGGCGCAGGCCTCCAGATGGCCTCTGATATAGTCAATCCGGTATGAGTCATGGATCCTGCCGTCTGCGGTCAGCTCATCTGCCATGCCAAGCCCGTTCTCTGTGATGAGCATGGGCAGATGATATCTGCTGTAGTAATCATTTAAAACAATCCTAAGCCCCATGGGGTCGATCTGGGCGCCATATTCACTGGCTTTCAGATTGACATTCTTTTCATCCCGGCAGTAGCCATACTGGTCAAAATCCACTTCATTTCCGCGAAACACACGCATTCCTGCCGGATGCTCTTCATCTGCCGGAAGATAGCTTGCACACAAAGTCCGGTAATAGTTTAAGGCAATGTAGTCCATCCTTCCGGCCTTCAGGATTTCTTCATCCCCCTCTTCCATGGCCGGTACAATATTACGCTCTTTTAAATAGCGCATGTAGTACCCCGGATATTTCCCGTAATAGTGCATATCCAGACAGTATACGGTCTTCATACAGTCATTCATCTTTGCCGCCCATACGTCCTGGGGCTTATTGGTCAGAGGATAGGTGCAGGTGGAGGAGACTGCCGGACCGGCCTTTCCGTCTTTTATCAGCTCATGGCAGGCCCTGGCCGCCAGAGCGTGGGCAAGAAACATATGATAATCCATCTGCGCCCGGATCTTATCTGCCTTCCACGGATCCGGCTCCTGGATATTCATGCGCTCATCTACACGGATCATCAGATTCTGCTCATTGATGAGCTGCCAGTATTTTACCTTGTTTCCGAACTTCTCAAAGCAAAGTCTGGCATAGCGCTCAAAGGCATAGACGCAGCGTCTGTCCTCCCAGCCGTTGTATTTCTCCACCAGTGCATAGGGAAGATCAAAATGGTACATTGTCACAAAGGGCTGAATGCCATTCTCCAGAAGACAGTCGATCACATTGCTGTAGAAATCCAGTCCTGCCTGATTGATCTGACCATCTCCATCAGGAATGATCCTTGCCCAGGAAAGGGAAAACCGGTAGATCTTCATGCCCAGCTCCTTCATCAGCCCGATGTCTTCCTTCCAGTGATGATAGAAATCACTGGCCACCTTACTGTCCGCCTGTCTGGCGGAACGCCGGAATGAATTGTAGTCCGCTACCGTCATCCCCTTTCCCCCTTCGTCCCATCCTCCTTCAATCTGAAATGCCGAGGAGGATGCACCCCACAAAAAATTCTCCGGAAATCTGCCTGCCATAATTCTGTTCTCCTTTCTTCCGCTGTGTTTATATACTTTTTACAACCTGGATCACTGCTACACCGGGATATCCTCAAAGCCGACCATACAGGTCATGACAGCGCCTCCGAAAAAGGCGATGATGCATCCTGCCAGATAGAAGAAAAACGGTCTCATGCCAAATGCCGCATAGGAAAAGATCGTCAGTACACCATTATTGGCAAAGGAATCACCATAGACGCCGCCCAGTCCCATGATGCCGCCGCCGATGGCACCGCAGACTACCGCACAGACCATGGGCTTTTTCAGACGCAGGTTACAGCCGTAAATGGCCGGTTCTGTGATTCCCACCAGGACAGCAGAAATCACGGAAGAAGCTGCCACACTTTTCAGTTCTTTGTTCTTCGTCTTCATCATGACCCCCAGGGCCGCGCCGCCCTGGGAAAAATTCGCCGCACCTGCAAATGCCAGCAGGTTCTGCCTTCCGCTTACCGCCACATCATTCAGCCCCACTGGAAGCAGCGCCCGGTGGGCGCCAAATATTACAAAGACACCCCATAAGCCTCCTATTACTGCCCCGCCGATAGCTGCATTAAAATTCATCAGCACATAATACGCCGCCTGGATGCCATTTCCCACCCAGATACCAACCGGCCCCAGAAGACAAAGGGTCAGCGGGACCATGATGATCATGGAAAGCCCCGGCACCAGGATGATCTGCATGATCTGCGGAATGACCCTGGTCAGAAACCGCTCCAGATACATCAGGACAAAGACCGCCATCAGAATGGGAATCACGGATTCTGTATAGCTGAACACCCTGGTAGAATCCCCCATGGTCCACGCCCCTTTTATAACAGGTATCCCCAGAATCCTTGTGACCCTGGATACATCCTGGATAATCGCGTCCAACTGCGGATAGCACAGAAAACCGCCGATGGACATGGCTACGATTTCATTGCACTTCATCGCTTTGGCCGCCGTATAGCCAAGGAAAACCGGCATGAAGTAGAATATAATCTGGCTGGCAGCAAGAAACAGCACATAGGAATCATTGGAAGAAATATCAACCCCTCTGCTGGCTGTCAAAAGTCTGGCCGCCGTCAGAATCCCCTTGATCAGCCCGGAGGCTGCGATCGCAGGAATCAGCGGTGTGAATACTTTGGAAATCGTCTGCAAAACCGTGTTAAGCAGATTTCCCCTTCCTCCGTCTCCCCCATCGTCCGAAGACGCTTCCAGATCCACCAGGAGCAGTATTGCCTCATACACCTTTGTCACTTTGGAACCAAGCACCACCTGAAACTGGCCGCCGGAGACCACCACCTGGATGACCCCTTCCAGGTGTTCCACAATCTCTTTGTCTGCCTTTGATTCATCCTTTAATACAAAACGGAGTCTGGTAAAACAATGGGTAACATCTTTTACATTTTCTTTTCCGCCAACATGCTCTAATATATCTTTGGCTGCCTGATTAATATCCATGATTGTTTTCCTTTCCTGATTATGAACGTTTCTCACCGGCCAGTGATCGTCTTTTGACAAGCTCTGCCGGACCGGCTTTCCCAAAACACAAAAAAAGACCCAAGCATATCTGGATATAATATCTGCATTTTATATCCTTCCATACTTCGATCTTGCCTGCATTACCAGTAACACGTCGACAGTGAACTTATCAAATTATCAATATCGTACCATTCTCTTCCCGATAAATCAAGTCATATTTGTTTTTTTTACGGTTACTGGTAACTGTTCATGGGCAGTAACCGTTCAGATACTCCTTGAACTGTTACTGCCCATGAGAATCGCTACGTGATGGGGCAGATGCCCTCCAGCCACTACGTTTT
>CAJTOW010000026.1 GCA_910577655.1 uncultured Lachnospiraceae bacterium
TTACATAGCCCACTATGCGCCCTTCATTTGGCCCAAATCTCCCACAAACTGTGACACACATCTGCCAGAAAGCAATTTTCAGACACACTCTAAGGCAGAAGGGAGGCGAATTTATTATGAGGCAGTCTTTTTATATGAATCAGAGCGGGAATCTGAAGGAAGCGGTCCGTGGGCTGACAAGACCGGAGTTCCTGATGCTGCTGTCCAATAAGACACAGTTTGAGACGCATGTAAAGGAACTGGAGGCGCTGTACCCAGGGATCCCCAGTATTGGATGTATAGGAATGAGTTATGATACCCGGATCGTGGAGACGGGAGTCGGGGTGATCGCATTTTCGGACGGGGTAAGTGCGGCAGCCAATGTCCTGGAGGAGGTATCCACCATGCCGGTGAAATATATTGAACGGCTGGAGAAGGACATTGCCGCGGTGGGAGGAGGAGCACGGGACACGGTGTGCATTGATTTCTGTTCCGGGAATGATGCCTGCGCATTGTCCACGATCTACTCTTCCTTACGGCCCAGGGGTATCTCCCTGGTGGGCGGAACCGGGGATGACGGAAGGGTGTCAGCCAATGGAAGAATCTGTCATGATGCAGTAGCCTATGGAATAGTCCGGAACCTGCACGGACGTGTAAAGACCTACAAGGAGAATATTTACCATCCCCTGGGGAACTACCGGTTCATCGCATCCCAGACGGATAAGTCCCAGTACATACTTGGCGCCCTTAATGGAAAACCAGCCAAACAGGTCTATGAGAGTATCCTCCACGTGACAGACCAGGAGATCCTGACCCAGACATTTAAGAATCCTTTTGGGAAGCTCAACGGAGATGATATCTGCATCATTTCCATCAAGGAGGTCAATGGCAATGCCCTGACCTGCTTCCGCCAGGTCAATGATTCTGATGTACTGATCCTGCTGGAGCTGGGGGACTACAAGGCCATTACCAAAGAGACCATTCACAAGATCTGTCAGGAATTCCCCAGACGTTCGGCAGTCTTTTCGGTGAACTGTCTGTTCCGGTATAAGCTGTTCAGTGAACATGGCTATATGAATGAATATCTGGGGGAGATGGGTAAGTTAGGCAGCCATGCCGGCTTTGTGGGCTACGGAGAGCATTATAACAACCGGTTTGTCAATCAGTCTATGACTTGTGTAGTATTTGAATAAATGTGGCCGCCCGGGAGGCGATGGCGGTCACGATAAAGGAGGACACGGAATGTTTATTCCATGGAAGAGCCGGACGAAACCGGTACAGCAGCACGTAAAAAGCCTCTATCCGGTACTGCATGTAGTGGATAGTCTGAACGAATATAAGAAAGATCTGATTCACAAGGAGGTGGAATCCCTGCAGGAGCTGGGGATGGTATCAACCTCCTTTTCGGGCGTATTAAAGGAAGCGGACCATTTTCATGTCAAGCTCACAAACTTTGGGCAGTCCTTCTCCAATATCAATGACACGGCAGGACAGTTTGCCCGTGTTAAGGGAGATATTGCCGGGACTGTGACCCAGGCCCGGAACCAGGTGGAGGAGCTTAAGGATACTTCCGTGCAGGTGGAGAAATCCTACAGTGAGATGGAACAGACCTTTGAACAGCTGCAGAAGGCGGTCAAGGGTATACAGCAGTGTATGGGAAAGATTGTTTCTATTGCGGACCAGACCAATATCCTGGCGATCAATGCCTCCATTGAGGCTGCCAGGGCAGGCCACGAGGGCAAGGGCTTTGCTGTGGTGGCGGTACGGGTGCGGGAGCTGGCTGAGGAGATCAAGGAGCTGGCCAGTGAGGTGGATGCCGGAGTTCGGGATGTGGAGCAGGGCACCAGCCAGCTTAATGGCAGCATTCTCGTATCCCAGCAGGCCCTGGGACAGAGCCTGGAAACGGTTAACAAGACCTATGATTCCTTCAATAATATTATTACGGCAGCAGAAGGCGCTACAACGGTGCAGGAGGAGATTTCAGGTGTGATTGATGACTCCCAGAGATCCCTTCAGGAGATCTGCCAGTTCTTTGACGGTATCAAAGACCAGTATCAGGAGGTAGTGAAGCATATCCAGCGTGCCAGCAACCTTGGTACTACCAAAGGGGCTATGTTTGAGGATATTGACAATATGATGTCCCAGATTCCGCTGGTTATCAGGGACCTGGACCGGAACTAAGAGCAGCAGCTCAGATGATGGCTTAAGCTGCTTTGGATAAACAGATTAAAGAGGCTGTGAAGATGTCGCGGCTTTCTGGGGGAGGACAAGGGAATACGGCAGAAAGCCGTTGTCTTCCACAGCCCGGGAAGGACTTTTTCACAGCCTTTTCCTGAATCATCCCCAGCAGCTTTTCCACTTGCATTTTCCCCACACCTATGTGTATAATGGTTACTATTGCAGCCACGGCGCCGCAGTCTGGACAGATCCGCGGATCACCGCCCTGACCGCAGGGAGGCTGCAGTGGCTGAGAACGTGAGCAGTATATGGAGGCGTGACATGGCAAAATCACAATATGATGCAGACAGTATTACCGTCCTGGAAGGCCTGGAGGCCGTCCGGAAGCGGCCAGGCATGTATATCGGCGGGGTGGGGACCAAGGGACTGAACCATCTGATCTATGAGATCGTGGACAATGCGGTGGATGAGCACCTGGCAGGCTTCTGCGACCAGATCCGGGTGACCCTGGAGGCGGACGGATCCTGCACGGTAAGGGACAGCGGGCGCGGCATTCCGGTGGAAATGCACAAGAAGGGAGTCTCTGCCGAGCGGGTAGTATTTACCACACTTCACGCAGGCGGCAAGTTCGACAATGATGCCTACAAGACCAGCGGCGGACTTCACGGTGTAGGCTCCTCGGTGGTCAACGCCCTGTCCACCCGTATGGATGTGAAGGTATATAAGAACGGATATATCCACCACGATGCCTATGAAAAGGGTATTCCCGTGGTGGAGCTAAAGGATGGTCTTCTTCCGGTTCTGGGAAGGACCAGGGAGACAGGAACCGAGATCAATTTCCTCCCGGACGGGGAGATCTTTGAGAAAACCCGGTTCAAGGCAGACTGGCTGAAAAGCCGCCTTCATGAGACGGCCTATTTAAACCCCAATCTGACGATCCATTATGAAAACAGACGTTCCGGGGAGGAGGAGACCGTCACCTACGCGGAGCCGGAGGGCATCGTGGCCTATGTCAAGGAGCTGAACAATGGCCGGGAGCCGGTTCATGATCCCATCTATTTTAAAGGGGAGGTGGACCGTATTGAGGTGGAAGTGGCCTTCCAGTTTGTAGATGCATTTGAGGAGAATATCCTGGGTTTTTGCAACAACATCTTCACCCAGGAGGGAGGCACCCACCTGGTAGGCTTCAAGACCCGGTTCACCCAGCTGGTGAATACCTATGCCAAGGATCTGGGGATCTTAAAGGACAAGGATCCTAATTTTACCGGGGCAGACACCCGCAACGGCATGACCGCCCTGGTCGCCATCAAGCATCCGGATCCCATTTTTGAGGGCCAGACCAAGACCAAGCTTGCCAGCGCTGATGCCACCAAGGCCGTATTCACCATCAGCGGTGACCGGCTCCAGCATTACTTTGACCGGAATGTGGAGGTGCTAAAGGGCATTATCGCCTGCGCGGAGAAGTCGGCAAAGATCCGCAAGGCCGAGGAGAAGGCCAGGACCAACATGCTGACCAAGTCCAAATTCTCCTTTGACAGCAACGGAAAGCTTGCCAACTGCGAGAGCCGGGACGCTGCTAAATGTGAGATATTTATTGTGGAGGGAGACTCTGCAGGAGGCTCTGCCAAGACGGCCCGCAACCGCCAGTACCAGGCGATCCTTCCCATCCGGGGAAAGATTCTCAATGTAGAAAAGGCTTCCATGGACAAGGTGCTGGCCAACGCGGAGATCAAGACCATGATCAATTCCTTTGGCTGCGGGTTCTCGGAAGGCTATGGCAATGACTTTGATATATCCCGGCTGCGTTACCACAAGATCATTCTGATGACCGATGCAGATGTGGACGGAAGCCATATTGACACTCTGCTTCTGACCTTTTTGTACCGTTTTATGCCGGAGCTGATTTACAATGGCCATGTGTTCATCGCCATGCCTCCATTATATAAGGTGATCCCAAGCCGGGGGCAGGAGCAGTACCTTTATGACGACAAGGAGCTGGAGCGCTACAGGAAGACCCATACCGGGGAATTCCGCCTTCAGCGGTACAAAGGTCTGGGGGAGATGGACCCGGACCAGCTGTGGGAGACCACCCTGGACCCGGAACGGCGGGTGTTAAAGCGGGTGGAGATCGAGGATGCCCGTCTGGCCTCCGAGGTGACCGGGATGCTTATGGGCAGCGATGTGCCCCCAAGAAGGAAATTTATCTATGACCATGCCGATGAGGCGGAGATTGATGCATAAGGAGAGACATCATGGCTGAAAAGATTATAACAACCGAATTTTCGGAGGAGATGCAGCGCAGTTATCTGAACTACTCCATGAGTGTGATCACGGCCAGGGCCATTCCTGATGCCAGGGACGGTTTGAAACCGGTGCAGCGGCGGGTGCTCTATGATATGAGCGAGCTGAGGCTGGGACACGACAAGCCCCACAGAAAGTCCGCCCGTATCGTAGGTGACACCATGGGTAAATACCATCCACACGGAGACAGCTCCATCTACGAGACCCTGGTGGTTCTTTCCCAGAGCTTTAAAAAGGGCATGCCTCTGGTGGACGGACACGGAAACTTCGGATCCATCGAGGGAGACGGGGCAGCTGCCATGCGGTACACAGAGGCCCGTCTGGAAAAGTTTGCGGAGGAAGTGTACTTAAAGGATCTGGACAAGACCGTACGTTTCGTGTCCAATTATGATGAGTCAGAAAAGGAGCCGGAGGTTCTGCCGGTTCGTGTGCCTAATCTCCTGATCAACGGAGCCGACGGCATTGCGGTAGGTATGAGCACCAGTATTCCGCCTCACAACCTGGGGGAGGTGGTGGATCTGGTCCGGGCCTATATCGACAACCGGCTCATGAGCGTGGAAGAGATGATGGAGTATATGCCCGGGCCGGATTTCCCTACAGGCGCCATCATTGCCAATAAGAAGGATTTGCGGGAGATCTACGAGACCGGTGTGGGCAAGATCAGGCTTCGGGGCAGGATGGAGGTGGAGCTGGGCAAACGCCGCAGCGACAAGGACAAGCTGATCATCAGCGAGATTCCCTACACCATGATCGGCGCCGGCATCAACAAATTCCTGGTGGATGTGGCAGAGCTGGTGGAAAGCCGGAAGCTGCCGGATGTGGTGGACATCTCCAACCAGTCCAGCAAGGAAGGCATCCGCATCGTCCTGGAGCTTAAGAAGGACGCGGATATCGATAAGATCAGAAGTATTCTCTATAAGAAGACCAAGCTGGAGGATACCTTTGGGGTCAACATGCTGGCCATCGCCCACGGACGGCCGGAGACCCTGAATCTGCGGGGAGTCCTGGACAATTATCTGGAGTTCCAGTATGAGAATGCCAGGAGAAAGTACCAGGCGCTCCTTGACAAAGAGCTGGAGCGCAAGGAGATCCGGGAGGGCCTTATAAAGGCCTGCGATGTCATCGACTTAATCATCGCTATCCTGCGGGGTTCCCGGAATATGAAGGATGCCAGGGCCTGCCTGATGAATGGCGATATTACCAATATCAAATTCCGGGACAAGAGCTTTGAGGAGGATGCGAAACAGCTGCATTTTACAGAGAAGCAGGCTTCAGCGATTCTGGAGATGCGTCTTTATAAGCTGATCGGGCTGGAGATTCTGGCTCTGGAAAAGGAATACAAGGAGTGTCTGAAAAAGATCGCCCAGTATGAGAAGATTCTTGGCAGCAGGAAGGCCATGGATAAGGTGATCAAGGAGGATCTGGAGCACATCAAGGCAGAGTTTGCCCTTCCCAGAAAGACACGGATCGAGGATGGTGCGGAGATCGTTTATGTAGAGACTCCGGAGAAGGCCCAGGAGCTGGTCTTTGTCATGGACCGCTTCGGCTACTGCAAGAATCTGGACTGCGGGCTCTATGAGAAGAACCGGGAGAGCGTGGACAGTGACTACCGGTTTGTGCTGCGTTGTATGAGTGATGATAAGATATGCATCTTTACGGACAAGGGAAATCTGCACCAGATGAAGATGCAGGATATTCCCACGGGCAAGCTGAAGGAAAAGGGCGTTCCTGTGGACAATATCAGTAAGTTTGACGGAAGTAAAGAGGAGATTTTGTATCTGACAAAGGCATCAGCGCTTCCGGGTCAGGTGTATCTGTTTGCTACAAGGCAGGCCCAGGTTAAGCAGGTTCCTGGTGAGGAATTCGTCACCAACAACCGTACCGTGGCGTCTACCCGTCTTGCAGATGATGATGTCCTGGTCTGTGTAAGGCCCGTGGGCACGGAGCCGGAGGTGGTTCTGCAGACCAGCGGGGATATGTTTTTGCGGTTTGCCATGGAGGAGATTCCGGTAATGAAGAAGAATTCCCGTGGCGTGCGGGGCATGAAACTGGCTGAAGGGGAGATCCTGGAGCAGGTTTACTATGTCCAGCAGGAACCGGTGATCCGGTATAAGGAGAAAGATGTGCATCTGAGCCGGATGAAAGCGGCTAAAAGAGATGGGAAGGGGACGAAAGTCAGAGTATAAGTGTTCGCGGGAAAACACATTTGGTTACTGTTCACGGGGGGCATCTTCTTGTCCGGCTCCGCCGTACAAGAAGCATCGGGCGTCCGCCCGATGTGGAAAACTGGACAAAAACAGTCTTACAAGCGAGCTTGACGTCTGTTTTCGTCCAGTTTTCCCCGCCCCGTGAACTGTAACCACATTTGTATTTTTCCCGCGAATTTGTATGTCTCAGTATTGATTTTTTTTCGAGAATGAGATAGTATATTGAAACAGAGAAATGGCTGGCGGTATTGCAGTTAAAAAATCACGAGGAGAATACTATTATGGAAAAGAAGCTGAGAGTCGGCGTGCTTGGTGCTACGGGCATGGTCGGACAGAGATTTATCGCTTTGCTGGAGAATCATCCCTGGTATGAGGTTGTGGCGGTGGCAGCCAGCCCCCGTTCCGCGGGAAAGACTTATGAGGAGGCTGTAGGAGGCCGCTGGAAGATGACCACGCCCATGCCGGAGGCTGTGAAGAAGCTGGTGGTTATGAATGTTAATGAGGTGGAGAAGGTGGCCGCCTGTGTGGATTTCGTGTTCAGCGCCGTGGATATGAGTAAAGATGAGATCAAGGCCATCGAGGAGGCTTACGCCAGGACGGAGACACCGGTGGTGTCCAACAACAGCGCCCACCGGTGGACGCCGGATGTGCCTATGGTGGTACCGGAGATCAATCCGGAGCATTTTAAAGTGATTGAGTTCCAGAGAAAACGTCTGGGGACAAAACGCGGATTCATCGCAGTGAAGCCCAACTGTTCCATCCAGAGTTATGCCCCGGTGCTGACGGCATGGAAGGAGTTTGAACCCTATGAGGTGGTGGCCACTACATACCAGGCCATCTCCGGAGCAGGAAAGACCTTCCAGGACTGGCCTGAGATGGTGGAGAACATCATTCCCTACATCGGTGGTGAGGAAGAGAAGAGTGAGCAGGAGCCGCTGCGTCTGTGGGGGGAGATCAAGGATGGCGTGATCGTCAAGGCCGCAGAGCCGGTGATTACCTGCCAGTGTATCCGTGTCCCGGTGCTCAACGGACATACGGCAGCGGTATTTGTCAAATTCCGTAAGAAGCCCACCAAAGAGGAGCTGGTGGCACGGATGGTGGAGTTTAAAGGACTACCCCAGGAGCTTGCACTTCCCAGTGCTCCCAGGCAGTTCATCCAGTATCTGGAGGAGGACAACCGTCCCCAGGTCAAAGAGGATGTGGATTTTGAGAACGGCATGGGCATCTCTGTTGGCCGTCTGAGGGAGGATATGGTCTATGATTATAAGTTCGTGGGACTGTCCCACAATACGGTGCGCGGTGCTGCAGGCGGCGCGGTGCTGTGCGCAGAGCTCCTGACAGCCCAGGGATATATTCAGGCTAAGGAGTGAAAAGTAAGGACAGTCTGACGGCCTTGGAATATGGATAAAAGCAATCATGGGAATTTTAATATGTAAGAAGGGAGAGCGTTTCTTATGGCATGGAAAAAGGAAGTGTTTGGGACACTGCCGGACGGACGTCAGGCAGACAAGTACACTCTGACCAATAAAAACGGGGTGTCGGCGGCATTTACCAGTCTTGGGGGGATCTGGCTGGGGATGATAGTTCCTGACCGGAATGGCCAGATGGAGGATGTGGTGCTGGGTTTTGATTCTGTGGAGAAATGCCTGAGCCTTTCGGGGCATCTGGGGGAGATTGTGGGGCGCAATGCCAACCGGATCGGCAACGGGGCTTTTACCCTTAACGGAGTCACCTATAAGCTGGCAATCAATTCCGCGGGACGCAACAATCTGCACAGCGGCCCGGACTTCTACCGGAACCGGATCTGGGATGTGGAGCTTAAGGAATCCGGAGACGGAACCGCCATCGAATTTTCCCTGTTCAGTCCGGACGGGGATCAGGGCTATCCGGGGAACGCCCGGATCAGGGTCAGCTATACCCTGACAGAGGACAATAGTCTGCGACTGGACTATCATATGGTTTCGGATAAGGATACCATCGCCAATATGACAAACCATGTATATTTCAATCTGGCCGGACATGGGGCCGGACACATCGGGGAGCAGGTGGTATGGATCGATGCGGATGCGTATACTCCGGGGGATGAGACATCGGTGCCTACAGGTGAGGTGGCTTCTGTAAAGGGAACACCTCTGGACTTCACACAGGCCAAGGCGATCGGGCGGGATATTGATGCGGATTTCGGGCAGTTGAACATAGCAGGTGGCTATGACCACAACTGGGTTCTTAATCATCCTGCCGGAAAGCTGTCTTTGTCGGCAAAGATCTACGATCCGGGAACCGGCCGCAGGATGGAGGTCTGGACGGATCTGCCTGGTGTCCAGTTCTATACAGCCAATGGCCTGAAGGAGTGCCAGGGGAAGGACGGGGCAGTCTACCAGCGCCGGGGCGCGTACTGCTTTGAGACCCAGTATTTTCCAGATGCTGTCAATAAGCCCCAGTTCGCCTCGCCGGTGCTGCGGGAAGGGGAGGAATATAAGACCACAACGATTTACCGGTTTACAGTGGAATAAGGATTATGGTAACAGTTCGGACGGTCGTCTTAACTGTTGCGGATTATGGAAAAGACGTCAGGATCATTTGACGTCTTTTTTCTTTATAGGAAATATGTCTTGTAAAGCAAAAGCCTTCCGTCAGGGTGTCTGCATTATTTCAAAATTCTGACAAAAAGCGAAAAACCTTCTAGTGTAAGATAAAATCAAAGGCACATACTATCAACGTAACAAAAAACAGTCGTCGTGAAGCAGGAATCCATTTCTCAATGAGCCTGCAACGCGGCAGGCTCAACAAAGAAAAGGAGGCCTTTATTATGGCAAGCAGATCTACAAACAGAGCTGAAGTACCGGAGGCAAAGGAAGCACTGGACCGTTTCAAAATGGAAGTAGCCCAGGAGCTTGGAGTTCCGTTATCCAACGGATACAATGGTAACCTGACATCTGCCCAGAATGGTTCTGTGGGCGGCCACATGGTCAAGAAAATGATCGAAGCCCAGGAGAAGCAGATGGCTGGTAAGTAAAGCGGACAGCTGCCATGATAAGAAGCCCGGTCACCCATGGCCGGGCTTCTTTCATAAAATACGGGACTGCTGCGACGGTTAAGGCAGTTGGGCATTGCCTGACCAGGCGGTAGTTAAAATGGAGGGAATGAATATGAGTCCAAAAGAACTGAGTTATATTGATGACGCTCTGGGACACGAAAAATTTCTGAAGACCCAGTGCCAGGAGGCGGCGAAAAATCTGCAGGATGCGGAGCTTAAGAATTTTGTAGAGCAGATTTCCACAAAACACCAGCAGATTTTTGACAGCTTTTATCATTTGACCTAAGGGAGGGGATTCACATGGATGACAGATGTATTATGGAAAACCTGCTTCTGACCACCAAGGGCGTGTGTGATCTGTATCTTCACGGAACCATCGAATCATCAACGGTCAACGTCCACAAGACCTTTGACCAGGCCCTTTCCGACAGTCTCTGTATGCAGGATGATATCTACAGGAAGATGTCAGCAAAGGGCTGGTACCAGACAGAGCAGGCGGAAGAGACCAAGATCCAGAAGGTGCGCAACCAGTATGCTGCCATGGCATAGGATTACCTGAAAATGCTCCAGGCCGGTCGGGAAGGAACCTGACTGGTCTGGGGTTTTTTGCTCGTAACAGTTCAGATACCCCTTGAACTGTTACTTTTGCTCTTTGTTTCCCGTCAAAAACTTAAGATTATGTGCTTGTCTATCCTGTCTTTTAAAGCTATAATTGTATGTATGTGGCAATGGTCTGGAAATATCTGAATGACTGCCATAATTATGGTGGATGGGGGAGCTTACATGCGTGTAATAGCAGGAAGTGCCAGGAGGACTCCGCTTAAGACTCTGGAAGGTCTTGGGACACGTCCCACGACGGACCGGATCAAGGAGACTCTTTTTAATATGCTGCAATATGATCTGGGGGACAGCCTGTTTCTGGATCTTTTTGCAGGGAGCGGTGCTATCGGGATCGAAGCTTTAAGCAGAGGCGCGGCTAAGGCCGTGTTCGTGGAGTCGGACAGTCGGGCGGCAGCCTGCGTCCGTGAGAATCTGGAGGCTGCCAGACTGAAGGAGAAGGCGGTGGTGATGCAGTGTGATGCCCTGGCTGCGCTTAAGCGGCTGGAGGGAACCTGCCGGTTCGACTACATCTTTATGGATCCGCCCTATGACTGCGGGCTGGAGCGCCAGATGCTGGAATATCTGAAGGATTCCGGGCTGATTGACAAGCAGAGTACACTGATCATCGAGGCGTCCTTACATACCAGCTTTGATTATCTGGGGGAGCTGGGATTTGTTCTGGAAAAAAATAAAGAATACAAGACAAACCGGCATGTGTTTGTCTATCGGGGGGAATGATTATGGCCATCGCAGTATATCCGGGCAGCTTTGATCCGGTTACTTTGGGACATATGGATATTATTGAACGTACAGCAAAAATGATGGACAGGGTGATCATCGGAGTTTTGAAGAATAATTCAAAAACTCCGTTGTTTTCCATCGAAGAACGTGTTAAGATGTTAGAGAGCATAACTGCTCACCTTTCGAATGTTGAGGTACAGTCTTTTGACGGACTTCTGGTGGATTTTGTGCACCAGAAGCATGCAGATGTGATTGTCCGCGGGCTGCGGGCCATTACGGATTTTGAATACGAGCTTCAGATGGCGCAGACAAACCGGGTCATAGCGCCGGATGTAGATACCATTTTTTTGACGACCAATTTAAAATACTCCTACCTGAGCTCCAGCATTGTGAAAGAGATCGCATATTATAATGGAGATATCAGGGAATTCCTGCACCCGGAGGTAGCGGGACTGGTGCAGGAGAAGATCGCGGCATCGCACATAAATAGTTAAGGAGAGACAAGTATGAGCAGAATCGAACAGTTAATCGGTGAAATCGAAGAATACATTGACAGCTGCAAATTCCAGCCATTATCCAATACAAAGATTCTTGTCAACAAGGAAGAACTGGAGGAGCTTCTGGTGGAGCTGCGCCTGCGCATCCCGGATGAGATCAAGAAATACCAGAAGATCATCAGCAACCAGGACGCGATCCTTAATGAGGCGCGCACCCAGGCGGATGCGATCCTTGCCCAGGCTACGGCCCAGACGGACGAGCTGGTCAATGAGCACGAGATCATGCAGCGGGCCTACGCAGAGGCAGATGAGGTGGTGGCCCAGGCCCAGCAGCAGGCCCAGGAGATTATTGACAGCGCGGTGGAGGATGCCAACAGCATCCGCCAGAGTTCTGTCAACTATACAGACGATATGCTCAGGAGTCTCCAGACGATCATCGCCCAGTCCATGGAGGAGGCCCAGGGGCGGTTTGAGGCATATTTCAATTCCATGCAGTCCAGCTACGATATCGTTATGTCCAACCGGAATGAGCTGGCCGCAGGAGTCAGTGTCCCGGAGGATGAGATGCAGGCAGCAGAGTAGGGGATATTCTGGCTTATGGCCGGATATGGTTCTGGGACATTATAATACATAATTTGCCATACAGGTGAATATGGCTGCGGACAATCCGGCATGGAGAATCTTCCAGCCGATATAATGCCGGACGGACAATCCGGCATTTTTGATTACCCCGTATGTCTGGAGGATCCCGGAGCACCCGCCGAAGGTGACTGCAAGCACAGTGGGCATCAGCCGCTTGTGAACCGGGAAGGTCTGGCAGATCTCACGGACGCCGGTAGTGATCTCCAGAAAGCCGGTGATCAGGGCCCGGAGGTGGCCGTTTAGCAGACCGATCTGCTGGATCCAGACAATGAGTATGGAAAACAGCATCAGGGTACCGCCGATAATAACCAGAGTTTCACTGGTGGACAGGATCATGTCCCCGAAGGAAATGCTTCCGGCTATAGAAGTCTCTTTGCGGGCTGCGTCAGGGTTCTCGTGAGGAGCTTCCTGTGGGGTGTGCCTGGAATAGAGCCTCACGGCCATATAATACAGAATCGGTACCGGAAAATACACAGCCGTCAGCATGGGCAGCAGGATGCCGGGGGCTGCCAGCTGGCCTTTTACATAGCCTAGGAGGAACATAGGGCTGGGGTGGTTGCATATAGCCAGGAGACAGTCCGCTTCTAATGGAGAGATCTGGCCCCGCTGCCGGAAATCCGCGCACAGCCGTGCGCCTACCGGATACCCGCACAGCAGGCCGCACAACAGGATATAGCAGCCGTTGACAGAGGTATGGTAGAGGCGGTGGAGGACCGGATAGACAGGCTTGACCAGCATCCGGATTCCGCCTGCTGCCTGGATCAGCTGGGTGACGAGCATAAAGGGGGCCAGGGTAGGGACCACGATCTGATACCACAGAAGAAGTCCCTGGGAGGCCCCCTGGACGGACAGTGTGGGAAAGAAAAGCAGCAGCAGGAATACGATAATACAGATCCAGGAGATGAACATGTATGGCGGAGACCTTTCCTGGTTTTTTATTATTATAGTAGTTTCCGGAGAGTTTATTCCTTTTTGGTACGCTTAATAATGGGAAAGGAAAACAGATTATTTCATGAAATTACCAGAAAGATTTCTTGATAAGATGCGGGAAATGCTGGGGGAAGAGTACGATGTCTGGCTTGCAGGCTGTGAAGAACCGTCCTGGTCCGGCCTGCGGATCAATACGGCGAAGATTTCCCCGGAGCAGTGGGAGCAGATCAGTCCCTATGGCACCAGGAGAGTCAGCTGGACTCCCAACGGATATTATTATGATGCAGACAGGCGTCCGGCCAGGGATCCCTATTATTATGCAGGCCTATATTATCTGCAGGAGCCCAGTGCCATGGCTCCGGCGGCAGTGCTGCCGGTGTGTCCAGGAGACCGGGTTCTGGATCTGTGTGGGGCTCCGGGCGGGAAGAGTACGGAGCTGGGAGCAAGGCTTGGGGGAAAGGGACTGCTGGTGGCCAATGATATCAGCAGCTCCCGGGCCAGGGCGCTCCTGAAAAACCTGGAGCTGGCCGGGATCAGCAATGTATGTGTCACCAGTGAGAGTCCGGAGAAGCTGGCCGGGACATTTGGCTGCTTTTTCCATAAGATTCTGGTGGATGCACCCTGCTCCGGGGAGGGGATGTTCCGCAGGGATCCGGATCTGGTAAAGAGCTGGGAAGAGCATGGGCCGGAGTATTATGTGCCCCTGCAGCGTGAGATTTTGTCCGGGGCCGTCAGGATGCTGCTGTCTGGAGGATATCTCCTTTACTCTACCTGCACCTTTTCTGTAAGGGAAGATGAGGAGAACGTACAGTGGCTTCTGGAGGAGAACCCGGATATGGAGCTGGTGCCGGTTCCCCTCTGGGACGGCGCCATGGGCGGAATGGATGGAAGTCCGGTGGTGCGGCTCTTTCCGCACAGAGTGAAAGGTGAGGGGCATTTTCTGGCGTTATTCCGTAAACGTGAGAGCGGTAAGGAGAAAGGCGCAGACCAGGAAGCTGCCGTTATCTGGGAGGAAGGCAGAAAGGGACGCCCGGGCCAGAGGGGACAGAAGGCGGATGGGGCAAGGTCCATACCTTCCCAGGAACGGAAGCTTCTGGAAGCCAGCGGTTTTTCTTTATGGGAAGATCTGATACAGACATCCTTTGACTATAACCGGATGATGGTGAAAAACGGGCAGGTCTATGTGTTGCCGGAGGATTTTTCCAGGGAGTGGAATCTGCGGTACCTGCGGACGGGGCTGCTTCTGGGAGAATTGAAAAAGGGCCGGTTTGAACCGTCCCAGGCAGCGGCCATGGCTATGAGGGCAGAGGATTACCAGGCAGTGTTCTCGCTGGGACGGGAGGATGAGCGGGTGATCCGGTATCTGAAGGGGGAGACGGTCTGTCTGGAGGAAGCAGAGATTCAGAAGCTCCAGGGGCAGAAGATTCTTCCGGGCAGCTGGATTCTGGTCTGTGTGGACGGCTATCCCCTGGGCTGGGCGAAGTTTGCCGGAGCGGCTCTGAAGAATAAATATAATCCAGGATGGCGGTGGCAGTGATGGAGAAGATGATCCGGCTGGATAAATTTCTGGCTGACATGGGAAAAGGAAGCCGGTCCCAGATCCGGGAGGCTGCAAGAAAGGGCAGGATCCTGGTGAATGGAGAGCCGGAGAAAAAGACGGAACGGAAGATCGCGCCTGGGATGGACCAGGTTTTTCTGGATGGGATTCCCGTCTGGTATAAGAAGTATGAGTACTATATGCTCAATAAGCCACAGGGAGTGGTGTCCGCGACAGAGGATAATTTACACCGGACGGTGGTGGACCTTCTGGGGGAAGGTCCGGACGGTGATCTGCGCCGGGATCTGTTCCCGGTTGGACGGCTGGACCGGGACACGGAGGGGCTGCTG
Organism: uncultured Lachnospiraceae bacterium; assembly: GCA_910577655.1. Lineage (GTDB taxonomy): Bacteria > Bacillota > Clostridia > Lachnospirales > Lachnospiraceae > Brotaphodocola. The sequence goes on from CAJTOW010000026.1 coordinate 15,000, forward strand.
ATTCTGACCAATGACGGGGAGCTGGCACATAAGCTTCTGTCACCGAAGAATCATGTGGATAAAGTGTATTATGCACAGGTAAAAGGCCGGCTTCCGGCGGATGCGGCGGCAGTCATGGCAGAGGGGATGACCTTAAAGGACGGGACCCGGGTGATGCCTGCAAGGCTGGAGAAGATTGCTTTACAGAATCCGGGTGAGTGGGAGGAGATCCGCCTGACCATACATGAAGGGAAATTCCATCAGGTAAAGCGGATGTTTGAGGCTCTGGACTGTCAGGTAGTATATCTGAAACGGTTGTCCATGGGAGCGTTGTGTCTGGATGAGACGCTGAAACCAGGAGAGTACCGGAGGCTGACGGAGGAAGAGATCCGTCTGCTGGGCGGAGTGTAAGGGGGTGTCCCCGGTGCTTTTTAGGGCCGGGAAGATGGCCCGCCCTGTAACAGTCCAGATACTTCCTGAACGTTACGGCATACGGCCATTTAAAATTGGTCACGATGGCCGTATGCCCTCCGGACACTACGTTTTCGTACGGTCAGCGCAGCGAGTGCGCAGACCTGTGGGAACTGTTACAAGGCAAATATATGGAAAGGAATAAACCTGATATGGAACATAGGCTGGCACAGACACCCTCTTTGCCGGATCTGATCCGGATGAAAAAAGCAGTCCTGTTTGATCTGGACGGAACTCTGGTGGATTCCATGTGGATGTGGCACCAGATTGATGTGGAGTATCTGGGACGGTTTGGGATCAGCTGTCCGCCAGACCTTCAGAGGAATATTGAGGGCATGAGTTTTTCCGAAACGGCAGTGTATTTTAAGGAAACCTTCTGTCTGCCTGACTCCCTGGATGAGATCAAGCAGGCCTGGATCGGCATGAGTATTGAAAAATACCGCAGTCAGGTACCTCTGAAGAAGGGAGCCGGACGTTTCCTGGAATTTTTAAAACGGTCGGGAATCCTGACCGGGATCGCCACCAGCAACGGCCGGGATATGGTGGATGTGGTACTGGATGCCCTGGATATCCGGTCTTATTTCCAGGTGGTGACCACAGCCTGCGAGGTGGCAGCCGGAAAGCCGGCCCCGGATATCTACCTGAAGGTGGCAAAGAGTCTGGGAGTCCTGCCGGAGGAATGCATCGTATTCGAGGATGTCCCGGCCGGAATCCTGGCCGGGAAGGCAGCAGGCATGACGGTCTGTGCCGTGGAGGATGATCATTCGGCAAATGTGCGGCAGAGGAAGCGGGAGCTGGCGGATTATTATCTGGAGGATTATGACCGGTTGTTACAATTATTGGGAGGGGGATATGGCAAGGAAGATTTCGGAACAGGAACGGAAGTTTTCAGACGAAATTTTCAGACTTCGTTCCATGAATGATCTTGATGGAGCGATTCTGGAATGCGATAAAGCCCTGGAATATTTTGGCCAGTTTAATTTTTTTCATAAAATCAAAGGGGATCTTTTATATGAGAAAAGGGATTTTGATGGAGCACTGGACTCCTATTTGGCTTTTTTGGAAAGAATAAAGAGCGAGCCGGAATATTTTACTAATTTTTCCAGATTTTTTTTAAAACTCCACCATGTGAAAAAAATTCAACGAAATGTATATGAGAGGCTCGCAAAAATTGTTGTACAGGAAGACTATACTTACATCTTGTGTAAGGGCATCTTAAAATTAATACTGGATACCTATGAAATGCCCTGCCCAGTGAAACAGGCAGTCCAGCGGGGACAACAGCTAATTTCTTATGATACAGTGAAGGCTGATCATGCGTCCATGGAAAAAAGTGGAAAATGTGAGGAAATTGTTTATTTGTGTCATGTGATCGAAAAAGAATGCACAAGATCACAAGATTCTGTAAACATCTATCTCCTGAAACGGCTGGAGCAAAACCGGCTCTATGAACAGGCGCTTGTGTGGGTGAAACGAATATTGGATTACAGTAAAGACTGGGTGGTGGTTGCCACATTATTCCGTCTTTGCAGGGAAAGCGATGACTATAGTGAGGCGCAGATTTATCTGCAAAATCACGATATTGTCAAAAAAGAGGAATTTAATGTCCAGTATGAACTGGTTTTGTATTTTGATGCCATAGGGGACGAGGAACGTCGGAACAATGCTCTTAACTGTATTGAACGGCTGTCGGAAAACAAGATTCCTATCTGTCGGGCGCTGTTCAAATTTTATGTCCGGTTTGATATGCTTGACCGCGCACAGAATATACAAAGAAATATTGAAAAATATAGTCAGAATATAAAAAGCAAAGAGGGGGCCCTGAAAGCCCGAAAGGCACAAAGAGAAACACAGACAATTGTATGGGAGCGGCTGCGGACCCTTGTTGGAGAACAGGAGCATAATAGGCAGTTACTTGCCATGTCAGAGCTTATGAAGGGATTTTCCCATGAGCTGGGACAGCCGATTACCAATATCCGGTATGCGATCCAGTTATTTTATATGAGACGGAAAAAAGACCAGAAGACTGTCGGAGCAGAAGAGCAGGAACTGCTGGATGGTGTATTGCGGCAGACAGAACGGGTTGGGAAGCTTTTGAACCGTTTTTCACTGATCTTTTCAAGTAAAAGCGAGAAATCATATTTTAATGTACATCAGGCGATTTGCACGGTCTTTGATGAACTGAGTTCCAGACTGAACAATGAAGACATTGGTTTTACCCTGACAGGGGATGAGAGTACCCGGATTTATGGGGAAGAATTGCAGTTTAGCCAGATTTTTTATAATCTGGTCATTAATTCGATCTATGCCATTAAAAAGAGAGGAAATCAGGGAAAAATAGAGGTAGGGCTGAACAAGGGGCCGGGTTATCTTAAAATATTTTTTACTGATAATGGAACCGGGATTCCCAGGGAATTGCAACGGAAGATATTTGAACCGTTTTTCTCCACAAAAAAGCGGGAAACGGAGGAAGGCGGCGAAGGCCTGGGACTGTTTATTGTGTGGAATATTCTCAAATTGTTTAATGGGAAAATCTATGTTGATGAATCTTATAAGGATGGTGCCAGGTTTGTAATAGAAATTCAGTTGGAGGAATAGGAACATGTATAAGATCCTACTTGTAGAGGATGAGAGGGAAACAGCAGATTTTGTTAAACAGGCGCTGGAACTGGAAGATATGGCAGTGGAGATTGCCTATGATGGTCAGGAAGGGCTGGATCTGTTCCGCAAAAAAGAATATGATCTTCTGCTTCTGGACTATGAGATGCCCAGAATGAATGGGGAAGAACTGGTGCGGGAAGTGCGGAAAGAAAATCCTTATATTGATATTGTTGTATATACAAATTATAAGGATTTTGATCTTGCAAAAAAGATGATGAATATGGGTGTTAATGGATATGTAAACAAAGGCCCTGAGTCGGATCTTCAGGAGCTGGTGGATATGGTGAAACAGAAACTGGAACCTCTGGATGATGAGGATATATCTTATTTAATCAGAAGTACAGATGAACTTTAAGATACAGATGGGGATGCAGAGGAAAAAGAGCATATGACCAGATATTTGTTGGACACGAATGCATATTTTGCGGTTCTGAAATATCTTGCAGGGGAATATCAGATTGACAATATAGAAACAGTATTGGAAGGTGAGTGTTATATTTCAAAACTGACACAGATTGAAATCATTTCTGTTATAGGGCAATACGCAAGAGGAAGAGACCGGCAGGTGCAGCGGTGTGACAGAGTTCATGCAGAAAACGGTGAAATCTGTAATACCGCATATGTGGTAGAACGCAGAAAAAAATGGAGCAGGCAAAAGCTTCATGACTGGCTGAAATTAGAACGTGAGATCTCCAGTGGTATAAGTGGAAGATTTAAGCTGCAGGTTCTAATGGTGAATGATAAAGTGATAGACGAAGCAGAAACGTTTATTCAGAAGGCGCTGATACATAATTTCAGATCCATGGATGCAATGATATTAGGAACAGCCAAAGCCTATTCCTCAGATGAATCAGGAATTGTTGTGGTAACAGCGGATAAGGCATTAAAGGCCGGAATGGGCAGGATTGGATATCCGTTTATATCCTTTGTGTGAAGGATGTACCATAGTGTGTCTGGCGGTCAGCCTGATGCTGCAGGGTAGCTGCTCAGGATACATCTGGACAGTTATAATAGTGGAAATATCAAAGAGGATAAAAAAGCATGCAGGATTATTTACCAATAACCCGCGAAGATATGGACCGGCGTGGGTGGGCAGAGTGTGATTTCGTCTACATTACCGGCGATGCCTATGTGGACCACCCTTCCTTCGGGACAGCGATCATCAGCCGGGTGCTGGAGTCCAGGGGCTATAAAGTGGGGATCATCCCCCAGCCGGACTGGAAGGACAGGGAGAGCATCCAGATCCTGGGGCGGCCCAGGCTTGGCTTTCTGGTGTCCGCGGGAAATATGGATTCCATGGTGAATCATTACTCGGTGTCTAAAAGGCGGAGAAAGCAGGACGCTTACACCCCGGGAGGCATCATGGGCAGGCGGCCGGACTATGCCACAGTGGTCTACTGCAATCTGATCCGTTCCGTCTACAAGGATGTGCCGGTGATTATCGGCGGGATTGAGGCCAGCCTGCGTCGTCTGGCCCACTACGATTACTGGTCTGACAAGCTGAAACGCTCCATTCTGCTGGATTCCCAGGCAGACATTCTCTCCTATGGCATGGGGGAGAAGTCCATTGTGGAGATTGCCGAAGCCCTGGAGAGCGGGATCCATGTGAAGGATATCACCTATGTGGCGGGAACCGTGTTTAGAACCAGGAGTCTGGAGCAGGTGTATGATTACCAGCTGCTGCCGGACTATGAGGTGCTAAGACAAGAGAAGCGGGAATATGCCAGAAGCTTCTATATTCAGTACTGCAATACGGATCCTTTTTCCGGTAAGCGTCTGGTGGAGCCTTATGGCGGGAAGGAGTTCGTGGTGCAGAATCCTCCGGCCATGCCTCTTTCCCAGATGGAAATGGATGATGTCTACAGTCTCCCCTATATGCGCAGCTATCATCCCTCTTACGAGGCCCAGGGAGGAGTGCCGGCGATCCGGGAGATCAAATTCAGTCTGGTCAGCAACCGGGGGTGCTTCGGGGCATGCAGCTTCTGTGCCCTGACCTTCCATCAGGGGCGGATCATCCAGGCTCGCAGTCACGAATCTCTCCTGGCGGAGGCAGAGCTTTTGACCAGGGAGAAGGATTTCAAGGGATATATTCACGATGTGGGAGGCCCTACGGCCAACTTCCGGTTCCCGGCCTGCGACAGGCAGCTGGAGAAAGGAGTCTGTAAGGGCAGACAGTGTCTGTTCCCAGGGCCATGCAGAAATTTAAAGGCGGATCATAAGGACTATCTGGAGCTTCTTGGGAAGCTGCGCCGTCTGCCTGGAGTGAAGAAGGTATTCATCCGGTCGGGGATCCGGTTTGACTATCTCCTGGCAGATAAGAGCAGGCAGTTTCTGAAGGAACTGTGCCAGTATCATATCAGCGGGCAGCTGAAGGTGGCGCCGGAGCATGTATCGGATCCGGTGCTGCGGCGGATGGGAAAACCGGAACACAGTGTGTACCGGCAGTTTGTGAAGGAATACGGGGAGATGAACCGGCGTCTTGGCAAGGACCAGTATCTGGTTCCCTATCTGATGTCCTCCCATCCCGGCTCCACCTTAAAGGAGGCCGTGGAGCTGGCGGAGTATCTGCGGGATCTGGGCTATATGCCGGAACAGGTTCAGGACTTTTATCCGACGCCCTCTACCATATCCACCTGCATGTACTACACGGGCCTGGATCCCCGGACCATGGAGCCGGTCTATGTGCCCGTAAGCCCTCACGAGAAGGCCATGCAGCGGGCCCTGATCCAGTACCGGGATCCGGAGAATTATGAGCTGGTGACAGAAGCCCTGAGAAAGGCTGGCCGTACTGACCTGATTGGCTTTGACAGGAAATGTCTGGTGCCGCCCAGGAAGCTTAAGAATGCGGAAACTGCCGGGAAGGCTAAGAGGGATTCCGGGCGGGGAAAGACTGGGGCGGACACAAAGCAGGAACGGAGTGGGAAGAAGAGGAGATATTAAAATAGCACTGATTATCTTTTGAATGAAGCAGTAAATGGGGATATTGTCGGCGGTAGTTCCGAAAAGTACAAAGTGACTGGCAATAGAAAGGAAGCAGCCATGAAAATAGCGATTGTGACCGGTGCATCCTCCGGGATGGGCCGGGAGGCGGTGGTCCAGCTGGCGGACCGGTTCAGCCGTCTGGAGGAGATCTGGGTGATCGCCAGAAGAAAAGAACGTCTGGAGAACCTTAAGGGACAGGTTCCGGTTCCCTTAAGGATCCTTTGTCTGGACTTGTCCCTGGAACAGGATCTGGCGCGGCTTGGAGAAGAGCTAAAGCAGCAGAAGCCGGATGTGAAGATCCTGGTCAATGCAGCCGGATATGGGAAGATCGGAAATGTGGGGAGTGTGGATATCTCCCAGGAGAGCGGCATGGTCCGGGTCAACTGCGAGACCCTGGTGCGTGTGACCCATCAGGTGCTTCCCTATATGTCAAGGCATGGGAGGATCCTGCAGTTTGCCTCTGCGGCAGCATTTCTTCCCCAGCCGGGGTTTGCGGTGTATGCGGCTACCAAGGCATTTGTCCTAAGCTACAGTCGGGCCCTGGGCAGGGAGCTTAAAGGCCGGGATATCCGGGTGACAGCAGTCTGTCCGGGGCCGGTCCGGACAGAGTTCTTCCGGATCGCGGAGACAGACAGCCGGATGCCTGCTTACAAGGAACTGTTCATGGCAGATCCCAGGAAGGTGGTAGAAAAGGCAGTGCAGGACAGTATGATGGGAAAATCTGTATCTATATACGGAATCCCCATGAAACTGTTTGGCCTGCTGTGCAAGGTAGTGCCCCATGAAGTGATCCTTTCTGCGATTCCGGGAAAGGCAAAAGCAGGAGGCGCAGAAGAAAAGAGAGAGCCGGAAGGGCAGTTGACCTCCATTCAGCAGGATTCCATATCAGGCGGACCGGAGACAGAAGAGCTGTCAGTACCAGAAGCAGGCGGAAGTCTGGCTGCTGGGGAAGGAGTACAAAAGTGAGCAAGAAAAAGAAAGGCCAGTACGGATACCGTGACCAGAACCGGCGGATGCGCCTGACGCTTACCTTGTTTTTCGTGGCGGCGATCCTGGCACAGCTGGCGGCGCGGCATTTGGCCACGGAGCAGGCGGCAAAGAATATCCTGACGGTCATGGCGATCCTGACAGTGCTTCCTATGGCTAATCTGGCTTCTCCGCTGCTGGCTTCCTGGAGCTGCCGGACACCGGACCGTGGATTTTATGAAAGGATCCGGGGCTATGAGACAAAATGTGTCATCCTCTATGATCTGGTGGTGACTACCAAAGAGCAGATCCTGCCCCTGGATGCTGTCGCAGTTCATCCTAATGGGGTGACCGCCTTCTGTCCGAAACAGAAGCTGGACGCGGCCAAGGCAGAGAAAGCTCTGGGCAATCTGTTTGTAGCCAGCCGCCTGGACCCGGCTGTGAAGATCATAAAGGAAGAAAAGAAATTCCTGCAGCGTCTGGAGAATCTGAAGCCTTCCGGTGAGTATGCAGATGACGGAAGTGTGGAAGGGGCTGTGGCATTGCTGAAAAGCCTTTCCATGTGAAGCGAAAAACGCAGATGCTTTTAATACAGGACAGTCAGAAGGCTAGAGCGTGTCTGAAAATTTATTCCCGCCATCTGTACGCCCCACTTTGCGGTATATTTGGGCCAAATTCAGGTTACATAGCCCACTATGCGCCCTTCATTTGGCCCAAATCTCCCACAAACTGTGACGCACATCTGCCAGAAAGCAATTTTCAGACACACTCTAATATCAGGCCTGATATGGCCAGTCTCAGACAGCAGGTTTCATCCGGGGATTTTGGCGGTTATGGGGCGGTTGAAGATGGCAGGTACTGGAGAGCAGAAAGTATGAAATGTATTATAGTAAATCAGAATGAAGCGGGGCAGCGGTTGGACAAGCTGCTGGGGAAATACCTGAACCTGGCAGGAAAAAGCTTCCTTTACAAGATGCTCCGTAAAAAGAATATTACCCTCAACGGAAAGAAATGCACCGGCTCGGAGAAGCTCACCCAGGGGGATGAAATCCGGCTGTTTCTTTCCGATGAGACCATTGAAAAATTCTCCCGGGTCAGTGTACAGAAGGTACATAAGGTGAAGCTTTCCATCCTTTATGAGGATGACCACATCCTGCTGGTCAATAAGCCTTCCGGGATGCTGTCCCAGAAGGCCAGGGACACGGACGAGTCCCTGGTGGAATATATCATTGATTATCTGCTGGACTCCGGATCCCTGACCAGGGAAGAGCTGCGCAGCTTCCGGCCCTCTGTCTGCAACCGTCTGGACCGGAATACCAGCGGCCTGGTGGCAGCAGGCAAATCCCTGGCCGGACTGCAGCTTCTTTCAGAAATGTTCCGGGACCGGAGCCTTCACAAATACTATCTCTGTGTGGTGGCCGGAAATTTGGACAAAGGCCAGATCATAGACGGATATCTGAAAAAGGATGCCAGAACCAACCAGGTGACCATCCATAAGAGCCAGATACCAGACAGCGGCCGGATCCAGACAGAGTACGAGCCCTTGTGCTGTCAGGATGGATTCACTCTCCTGAAGGTGACCCTGGTCACCGGACGGACCCACCAGATCCGTGCCCATCTGGCCTCTGTGGGACATCCGGTAGCTGGGGATTACAAATATGGAGATCCGGCGGTCAATGAACAGGTTAAAAAGCTTTACAAGATCCACAGCCAGATGCTTCACTCCTGGAAGCTGGTATTTCCGCAAATGGCAGAACCACTGGCACATATAGGAGGGCAAAGCTTTACGGCACCCGCGCCGGAAGAATTCGTCCGGATGTTTCCGGAAATTTTCCCTACAGATAGCGGGACAGCAGAACGAGAAGAAGCACAAGAAGCCTCTCGGGCAATGTCAGGTTCCTATAAGGAGGTAACACCATGAGCGTCAGAAACAGAAGCAGGAAGGAAATTTTACAAGACCATGCAGAACGGCTGCATCTGGCAGTTCTGCGGTTGGTTACCTGGATCCTGACGTTGTTTCTGGTGATTCTTCCTGTCAGCCTTATATGGCTGTTTTCCAGGATCCGGCGATATCCCCTGGTCAGGATATTCCCGGATTTCTTTAAGGATCCGGTGAGTCTTCTGGCCCTGGCGCTGTTTTTCCTGGAATGTCTGGGCCTGGTGGTGGTTTTGTTCGGCATGTGTCTGGTGTGCAGGCGCCTCAACGTGGTCCGGCGGTTTGCGGTCTTTAGCTGTATCTGGATCCCGGTGGTAAATTATTTCCTGGGTTTGTATGTGCGTTTTCTGGCGGGCCAGGAGATAGATCACATCCTTTATAAGATCCGGCTGGATGATGTGCGGGTAGAGCAGCAGATCTGCCATACGAAATATCCGCTGCTGCTGGTTCACGGTGTCGGTTTTCGGGATTTCCGGTACTTCAATTACTGGGGGAGGATTCCGCGCAATCTGGTGCGCAATGGTGCTACAGTCTATTACGGCCACCAGGAGGCCTGGGGGACCATCGAGGACAATGCTGCCATACTGAAAGCCAAGATCCAGGAGATCTGCCGTGCAACCGGCTGTGAGAAGGTGAATATTATTGCCCATTCCAAGGGAGGGCTGGATTCCCGCTATCTCATCAGCGGTCTCCATATGGCCCCTTATGTGGCATCCCTGACCACCATCAATACCCCTCACAGGGGTTCGGCCCTGGTGGAATTTCTGAAACATATGCCGGACGGACTGTACCGGGCCATCTGTGACCGGATCGACCAGTATTTTAAGCTCATGGGAGACCGGGCGCCGGACACCTACGATGCCAGCTGGCAGCTGTCCAAGGCTTACACAAAGGAATTCAATGAACGGTATCCTGACGAGCCGGGAGTCTATTACCAGAGCTATGCCAGTCTCATGAAGCACGGACTCAGCAGCTGGCTTTTGTGTATTCCCTACTGGATTCTGAAGCGTCTGGACGGGCCAAATGACGGTCTGGTGACTGTGGAATCCGCCCGCTGGACTAATTTCCATGAGGTGCTGGAGAACCGGTATCTGCGTGGAATATCCCATGCAGACGTGATCGATCTGGCCAGGGATGATTATAGGGACTTTGATGTGCTGGAGTTCTATAACCGGCTGGTGAGGGAGCTGGCGGCTAAGGGATACTGAGGGGCGTTTTGGGAACAGAAACGTGAAAGAATCTGATAAAATCTTCATGACATATTTATACCCTGGAAAGTATGGCAAGAATATGGAAGAAAGAGGAACATGATACCATGGGAACCTGGAAAAGCCGCGGTCTGCGGGGCTCCACACTGGAGGATATGATCAACCACAGCAACGAAGTATACCGGGAAAAAAAGCTGGCCCTGATCCAGAAGATACCCACCCCTATTACTCCTATTGAGATCGATAAGGCAAGCCGCCACATCACCCTGGCTTATTTTGACCAGAAGAGTACTGTGGACTATATCGGTGCCGTGCAGGGAATTCCGGTCTGTTTCGATGCCAAGGAATGCGCATCCGGGACCTTCCCGCTGCAGAACGTTCATCCCCACCAGCTGAAATTCATGGAGGACTTTGAAGTCCAGGGCGGCATCGCATTCATTATCCTGCATTTTACATCCTTAAACGAGATCTATTACATCCCTCTGTCGGACTTGTGCCGCTTCTGGAAACGGATGGAAGAAGGGGGCAGAAAAAGCTTCACATATGAGGAAGTCGATAGGACACTCCAGATAGGACACCACCGTGATATCCTGGTCCATTATCTGGAAACCATCCAGAAAGATCTGGACAGACGGGAACGTGGCAGATGATCAGTCCAAATGGGGGGCGCGCCCCATTCTGGACAGCTGCAAACTTATAAGTATTTTTAATAAATAAATCGGATTGTACGGATACAATGATATATGTTAAACTAGACCGTGTCTATAACCCTAAATTGCAAGTTACTATTGAACACAAAGTTACAGATATCGGAGGAATCATATAATGGGTGGATTTTTTGGCGTTACTTCAAGGGAAGACTGCGTGATGGATTTGTTTTTTGGAACCGACTATCATTCCCATCTGGGGACCCGCCGCGGCGGTCTGGCCGTATACGGTCCGGGAGGATTTCAGAGAAGTATTCACAATATAGAGAATTCCCCTTTCCGCACCAAGTTCGAACGGGATGTGGAGGAGCTGGCGGGCAATTCCGGCATAGGGACGATCTCGGACAATGAGCCCCAGCCCCTGCTGATCCAGTCCCACCTGGGCAGCTATGCCATCGCCACAGTGGGGAAGATCAACAACAAGGAACAGCTGGTGCAGCAGGCATTTGAAAACGGACATATTCATTTTCTGGAGATGAGCGGCGGCCATATCAATGCCACAGAGCTGACGGCAGCTATCATCAATCAGAAGGAGAGTCTTGTGGACGGGCTTTTGCATGTCCAGGAGGTGATTGAGGGGTCCATGACGATCCTGCTTCTGACACCGGAAGGTATCTATGCATCCAGGGACCGGTATGGGCGTACTCCGGTGATGATCGGGCGCAAGGACAGCGGATTCTGCGTTTCCTTTGAAAGCTTTTCCTATATTAACCTGGGTTATCACCATTATACGGAACTGGGGCCTGGGGAGATCGTACTGGTCAATGCAAACGGCGTACAGTCATTAAGTAAGCCCAGACAGGAGATGAAGATATGTTCCTTCCTGTGGGTCTATTACGGATATCCCACCTCCTCCTATGAGGGGATCAATGTAGAGGAGATGCGCTACCGGTGCGGCAGTATCCTGGCACAACGGGATCTGGGCTGCCGTGGAGACTGCCCGGGCTGTGGCGGCAGTCTGGATAAGACAGACGGGGAATGTGGAGGAAGCAGTGCGGGCAGACCGCAGACCGCAGATGGAACCATCCATCCGGATATTGTGGCTGGCGTGCCGGACTCCGGTCTGGCCCATGCCATAGGCTATGCCAATGAATCCGGCATTCCTTTCTCCCGGCCATTTATCAAGTACACGCCCACCTGGCCCCGTTCCTTTATGCCGCAGAACCAGAGCCAGAGGAATCTCATCGCCAAGATGAAGCTGATCCCGGTGGATGCCCTGATCAGGAACAAACGTCTGCTTCTCATCGACGACTCCATTGTCCGTGGAACACAGCTGGGAGAGACCACAGAGTTCCTGTACCAGAGCGGTGCAAAGGAGGTTCATATCCGGCCTGCCTGCCCGCCCCTGCTGTTCGGCTGTAAATATCTGAATTTTTCCCGTTCCAACTCGGAGCTGGATCTGATTACCAGAAGGATCATACAGGAACGGGAGGGGGAGCATGTCTCCGCTGAGCTGCTGTCTGACTATGCAGATCCGGACAGCCAGAATTATGCCCAGATGCTGGAGGAGATCCGTCGCCGCCTGAACTTTACAACCCTGAAATACCATCGTCTGGACGATCTGATCGAGTCCATCGGCCTGCCCAAGGAGAAGCTGTGTACCTACTGCTGGGACGGGAAAGAGTAGACAGAAGGGAACATAAGACAGGCAGCCGTTCCTGCATGGAACCGGTCCGCGGTTTTGGGACTTATGGTCTGGCTGGCAGAACAGGAACCAGAAGCAAGGAAACATAATAAATGTACTCTCCGGGTCTTTCCAAACCTGCCTTTGGAGCTGAGCATCTGACAAAAAATATCTCACAAAATCAGGCACGGTGGGATTCCGGGAGTACATATATAAAGAAAGCGGTGAATCATGAACAGACAATTGCTGCACACCCCGGAAGGTGTCCGGGATATTTATTCGGAAGAATGTGCCAGAAAGCTGGCTCTTGAGGAACGGATCCGCTCGGTCTTCCATCTGTACGGCTATGAGGATATCGAGACTCCCACCTTTGAATTCTTCGATATATTCAACAAGGAGCGGGGCAGCGTCACTTCCAGCGAAATGTTCAAGTTCTTTGACCGGGACAACAACACCCTGGTTCTGCGTCCAGATATGACGCCGTCCATTGCCCGTTGTGTGGCCAAGTATTATATGGATGAGCAGGGGCCGGTGCGTCTGTGCTATGTGGCGCCATCCTTCATCAACAGCACCAGCTATCAGGGACGAATGAAGGAATCTACCCAGACAGGGGCCGAGCTGATCGGGGATGACAGCAGCGACGGGGATGCGGAGATGATCGCCATGGTGATCGCCTCCCTGAAGGCGGCTGGTCTGGAGGAGTTTCAGGTGGAGCTGGGTCAGGTGGAGTTCTACCGGGGCCTTGTGGAAGAATCCGGTATGGATCAGGAGACCCAGGAGAAGCTGCGGGAGCTGATTGAGAATAAGAATTTTTTTGGTGTGGAGGAGCTTCTGACGGAGCAGACCATGGCCCGGGAGCTTAAAGAAGTATTCTTAAAGCTCCCGGAACTGTTCGGGGATATCGCCCAGATCCGTCTGGCCAGAAGCCTGACGACTAACCGGCGGGCATTGCGGGCCATTGAGCGGCTGGAGCAGATCCAGGAGATCCTGGACTGTTATGGTCTGGGGGATTATGTATCCTATGATCTGGGGATGCTGAGTAAATATTCCTATTACACAGGGATCATATTTAAGGCCTACACTTATGGGGTGGGGGATTATATTGTGACCGGAGGCCGCTATGACAAGCTGCTGGTGCAGTTTGGAAAAGATGCAGCAGCAGTGGGATTTGCCATTGTGGTGGATCAGCTGATGCTTGCACTTTCCAGGCAGAAGCTGGGGCCTCAGGTATCTATGACGGAGATCATGGTTCTCTACGAACAGACAGCCCGGGTAGCAGCGATCCGGCTGGCCGGTCAGTTCCGGGAACGGGGAGTGGCAGTGCAGCTGACAAGCCGGAACCCGGAGCATGACACATGGTTTTACCAGGACTATGCCCTCCGGAATCATATCCACACTCTTTTGTATCTGGAAGGGGATGGGAGCCAGATCACGGTCTGTGACTTAAAGGGACACAAGAACGTGGTGCAGACGACGGCGGAGTATGCAAAGTCTCTAATTGAAAAAGCGGCAAGTGCTTCAGCGGATCCGGGGGCCGGAAAGATGGCAGGAACTTCTGTGGATTCAGCATCTGGAACAATGACAGAGGAGGGAAATGTATGAGATATCTGACCTTTGCCCTGGCCAAGGGCAGGCTTGCCCATAAGTCCCTCCAGATGTTTAAGGAGATCGGGATCACCTGCCAGGAGATGGAGGATAAGCAGTCAAGGAAGCTGATTTTTACCAATGAGGAGCTGGGGATCCGCTTCTTCCTGGCCAAGGCCAACGACGTGCCTACCTATGTGGAATACGGCGCGGCGGATATCGGCATTGTAGGGAAGGATACGATCCAGGAAGAGGGCCGCAGGCTCTATGAGGTGCTGGATCTGGGGATCGGGAAATGCAGGATGTGCGTCTGCGGCCCGGAATCTGCCAGAGAGCTTTTACAGCATCATGAGCTGATCCGGGTAGCCACCAAGTATCCGGCTATTGCCAAGGATTATTTCTATAATAAGAAGCACCAGACAGTGGAGATCATCAAGCTCAATGGTTCCATTGAGCTGGCGCCCATTGTAGGGCTGTCAGAGGTGATCGTGGATATTGTGGAGACCGGCTCCACCTTGCGGGAGAACGGTCTGACGGTTCTGGAAGAGGTATGCCCCCTTTCCGCCCGGATGGTGGTCAACCAGGTGAGCATGAAGCGGGAAAATGAACGGATCACGAAGATTATCCGGCAGATGAAGGAGATATTATAGTCTATGATAGAACATAACAGTTCAGACGGGCGGCAAGAGGATAGCCCGTCTGAACTGTTACAATAGAACAGCAGGAGGCAGGGCAATGAGAATAATCAGGCTTGACGAGCAGAGCAGGAAAAATTTGCTGGAGGATCTGCTGAAACGGGATCCCAATAATTATACCAGCTATGAGACCACTGTGCAGGCCATTGTGGAGGATGTGAGAAGCCGCAGGGACCAGGCAGTGTTTGCATATACGGAAAACTTTGACAAGGTTCGTCTGGACGCGTCCAGTATCCGTGTGACAGACAGGGAGATTGAGGAGGCTTATGCCCAGGTGGATCCGGAGCTGCTGACGGTAATGCGGCATTCCATGGAGAATATCCGCAGATACCATGAGAAGCAGAAACGCGACAGCTGGTTTGAGAGTAAACCGGATGGGACGATCCTTGGACAGAAGGTGACGCCCCTTGCCAGTGTAGGAGTCTATGTGCCGGGCGGGAAGGCAGCTTATCCTTCCTCGGTGCTGATGAACATCATTCCGGCAGAGGTGGCGGGTGTATCACGGATCGTTATGGTGACTCCTCCCGGGCGGGACGGAAAGGTGAACCCGGTGACTCTGGTTGCCGCCCATCTGGCCGGAGCCACAGAGGTGTATAAGGTGGGAGGCGCCCAGGCAGTGGCTGCCCTGGCCTTCGGCACCGAGTCAATACCCAGGGTAGACAAGATTGTAGGCCCCGGCAATATCTTCGTGGCTCTGGCCAAGAAGGCCGTATATGGACATGTGAGCATTGACAGCATCGCTGGACCCAGTGAGATCCTGGTGCTGGCAGATGACAGCGCCAACCCCAGGTATGTGGCGGCGGATCTTCTGTCCCAGGCAGAGCACGATGAGCTGGCGTCCGCCATTCTGGTGACCACCAGCATGGATCTGGCTCACAAGGTATCCGCAGAGGTGGACGGTTTTGTGAAGACTTTGTCCCGCCGGGAGATCCTGGAGAAATCCCTGGAGAATTACGGCTATATCCTGGTGGCGGATTCCATGGCGGATGCCATTTCTGTGGCCAATGAAATCGCGTCCGAGCACCTGGAGATCGTTACCCGCAATCCCTTTGAGGTGATGACAAAAATCCGCAATGCCGGAGCCATCTTCCTGGGTGAGTACAGCTCCGAGCCTCTGGGCGACTACTTTGCAGGCCCCAACCATGTGCTTCCCACCAACGGCACAGCCAGGTTCTTCTCTCCCCTGGGGGTGGATGATTATATCAAGAAATCCAGCATTATCTATTATTCCAGGGAGGCCCTGGAAGCGGTTCACGGGGAGATCGAGCGCTTTGCCGAGGCAGAGCATCTGACGGCCCATGCCAACTCCATTCGGGTCCGGTTTGAGGAGGATTGATATGGCACGGACAGCAAAGATAGAACGGATTACAAAGGAGACGAAGATCCGGCTTTCCCTGGATCTGGACGGTGCCGGTACCGCCGGGGTCAGTACGGGGATCGGATTTTTTGACCATATGCTGGAGGGCTTTGCCCGCCATGGCTTTTTTGACCTGGAGCTGTCTGTGGAGGGAGATCTGCAGGTGGATACCCATCACACTATTGAGGATACGGGGATTGTCCTGGGGAAGGCTATCCGGGAGGCAGTGGGGGATAAGAAAGGCATCGTCCGCTATGGATCCCGGATCCTGCCTATGGATGACGCGCTGCTTTTGTGCGCCCTGGATCTGTGCGGCCGGCCTTACCTGGTCTATGACCTGCGGCTGGACAGGGAGCGGGTGGGAGAGCTGGAGACGGAGATGATCCGGGAGTTCTTCTATGCCGTATCCTATGGGGCAGAGATGAACCTCCACTTAAAGCAGCTGGAGGGAAGTAACTGTCATCATATCATCGAGGGGGCATTCAAGGCCTTTGCCAAGGCCCTGGACGAGGCTACCCGGTACGACAGCCGGATCACAGACGTGCTTTCCACCAAAGGAAGCTTGTAAATGGACAAAAAGGAGGAAACACCACAAGGGTGTACCATTATGTCCAAAAAGCATGGACAAAAAGGAGGAAATTATATGCAGCTGTATCCTGCTATTGATATGAAGGGCGGCAAATGTGTCCGCCTGACACAGGGCCTGTTTGATAATGTAAAGGTCTATTCGGACACACCGGCAGACATGGCGAAGCTCTGGGTGGAGCAGGGAGCCACCTTTCTCCATCTGGTAGACTTAGACGGCGCCCTGGCCGGACATTCGGTCAATGAACCGGCCATCCGGGAGATCCTGAAGCAGGTGTCTGTACCGGTTCAGCTTGGCGGCGGGATCCGCAGCCGGGAGGCAGTCAGCACCATGCTGGATCTGGGGATATCCCGGTGCATCATCGGGACCAAGGCTGTGGAGGTGCCGGAATTTATCAAAGCCCTGGTGGAGGAGTTCGGCCCGGAGCGGATTGTGGTGGGCGTGGACGCCAGGGATGGTATGGTAGCGGTCAACGGCTGGGAGGAGGTCAGCAGTATCTCTGCTGTAGAGCTCTGTAAGCAGATGAAGACCTTTGGCATACGTCATATTGTCTATACGGATATCTCCCGGGACGGGATGCTAAAGGGGCCAAATGTAACAGAAACGAAGCGTCTGACAGAGGAGACCGGGCTGGATATCATCGCTTCTGGCGGAGTGTCGGGGATGGAGGATCTGGAGCATCTGGATGAGAGCGGGATCCAGGGCGCCATCATCGGCAAGGCCCTCTATGAGAACCGGATCTGCCTGCCCGAAGCTATCCGGCGGTTCCAGAGGGTGGGGGTATTCACCGGTTGGGAAAGCCTGAAGAAGAATCCGGACGGTCTGATACCAGTGATTGTCCAGGATTATGAAAACCAGGAGGTACTGATGCTGGCCTATATGAATGAGCAGGCATATGAGGAAACCCTGGAGAGCAAAAAGATGCACTACTACAGCCGCAGCCGGAAAAGCCAGTGGCAAAAGGGGGAGACCTCCGGGCATTTCCAGTATGTGAAGGAGCTGCGTCTGGACTGCGACAGTGATACATTGCTGGCCAGGGTAGAGCAGGTGGGAGCTGCCTGCCATACGGGAGCCAGAAGCTGTTTTTTCCGGAAGCTGGAGCCAAGATAAAAGAAGGAGGAAATAACAAGATGATCCTGCATTCCAATGACAAGCTATGTGTGAAATTGACAAAGAAGGGCAGTGTTTTGCAGCAGCTTAGAAACGCAGGCGGCTCGGCTGTGGGGCTTATTGCAGGAGGCTGGTGCCTTTTGGTCTGTGGTCTGCTTTTGATGGCTATCTTCGGAATTCTGGGGGCAGTCTTTGCGGTTCCAGGAGTCATACTGGTGCTCATGGGGAACTCCAGCAAGAAACGCAGAGCCAGAGATTATATGCCCCATTACCAGCAGTCCACGGGCTTCAGCGTGGAGGAGCTTGAACAGGTAGACCGGGAGCTGTCTTCCCCGGATATGATCGCTGTTACCTTCGTTCATCCCAATGCCAGCAAGAACCATCCGTCCATCGGCTGTTTTATCACACCAAACTACCTTGTCATGCCTTTGATCGGTGACTGTTACATACGCCGGATCCGGGATATGGTGGCAGCCGCTTACTCAGAGAAGATTCCGGGGATCAATGGGTACCAGTTTGGTGTCCTGTACATTTCCCGGCAGGACACAGAGATCCGCAAGAACAGTCTGTTCTCCACTGAGGAGAGCCTGGAGGTCGTTGATGAGCTTTGCAAACGCAATCCGTCCATTATCCGGGATCAGATCTTTATCTACGAGGGAAAGCAGTACGATCTTCTGAAAGACGGAGCTGCCATTGTAGAGCTTCACAAGCGGGTTTGCGGGGAAGTGTGAGTGAAAGGCTGTTCCTCCGAACGGTTGCAGGTTTTATAAATATTACACAAAAATGTAACAGTTTATTTGGGCAAAATAGCGAAATCCTGATAAAATCCTTTTGTAAGTTGACAAACTGTTATAACAGTTATAATATATAGACATACGAGAAAGCACCATTCTGGACAGCAAAGGATCAGGGGGTGCAGACGAGAAAGGGGGATGAGTATGGCAGAGGAAACTTTTCAGACAGCATCAGATCTTGCTTACCAGATTATCTCCCAGAAGATTCTGGATGGCGAATTTCCCCCTGGGATGAAGCTGTCCAGACGGAAGATGGCAGAGGCTACAGGGGTCAGTGTGATCCCGGTGATCGAGGCGCTGAAGCGTCTGGAGTCGGACAACCTGGTGGAGTCCAAGCCGCAGTGGGGATCCTTTGTGACGGTTCCCACACTGGAGAAGATCCGGCAGAACTACCAGCTGCGGGAGGCCATTGAGTGCCAGTCGGCCAGGATCCTGGCGAAATCCATGACCCTGGAGCAGAAGGCAGTGCTGATGGAGATTGCCACAGAGCTGGACACCGTTCCCTATACAGCGGATACGGTGATCGACAGCCGCAACTCCCATCTGATGTTCCATAGGAAGCTGACAGATTTTACGGGAAACCAGCTGCTGGTGGATGCTCTAAGGAGGATCAATCTGTTCTGGGTTCTGTGTCAGGCCATTGGAACCAATGCACCGAAGGTCGCTTACCCCAGATACTGGCACCGCTATCTGGTGGATGAGATCGCAAAAGGTGATCAGGATCTGGCAGAAGAGGTTATGCGAAGACATGTAAATGATTCATTAATTGCGATTATTGCCGCAGAAGAGCAGGCGTAAGGCCTGCCCGGAGGCGGCATATAAAAATACTTAATGTGTTATAACAGATATTTTAAGTTATAACAAAGATAACTTTTATGACGAAAGACGAAAAAATCACGAAATTTGGACATCCTTCAGTTGGAAATGCTGGAGAAGAATGGAATCCGGCCCAATGGGCAATGCTACTATGAGAATAACAGTCCGGTTACGTATGCGGGCCGGACTGTTAAAGCAGGCAGCGGTGCAGGAGCCTGAAATAAGGCTCTGGATATCGCAGCTATAAAAATAAAAGTGGAGGGAAACAACATGAAAAAAACAATGAGAAGGTTTACCGGACTGGCAGCAGCGATCTGTGTGGCGGCAGCAGCCGTGACGGGATGCGGAGGATCCCAGCCCAGTGGAGGAAGCACTGGAACCCAGGCATCCGGCGGCGGAGAGACAGCCGCCCAGACCCAGGCCCAGGCATCCGGGGAGACCCGCTATATCTCCATCGCCACATCCAGCTCCGGCGGTGCATTCTCCATCATCGGTACCGCTATGGCGGATATCATTAATAAGAATGTACCTGGATTTTCTGCCAATATTGAGATCACCGGAGGCTCTTCCGAGAATATCCTCCTGGCCCAGAACAAGAATGTAGAGCTGGCCATGACCGCATCCGACGTACTGGCACTGGCCCTGGCAGGAGAGGGAAGCTTTGAGGGCAAGCAGGTTCCCAGGGATTCGATTCTGGGTGTCATGGGCGGACATATGACCATCCTGCAGGTATATACCCTGAAGGACGGCAGTATTAAATCCTACTCGGATTTAAAAGGCAAGAAGATCGCTGTAGGTCCCGCAGGAAGTGTGGCCGGTGATGCCATGAAGACTATCATGGATGCATACGGGTACGAGATCAACACAGACTGGACGCCGGAATACCTGGCCCATGGCGACGGCGCGGAAGCCCTGACTGACGGCAATGTGGACGCGGTCTGCATCATGAGTACCCTTCCGGCTTCCCCGGTGGCTACGGCAGCAGCTTCCAAGGATCTGCGTCTGCTGAATCTGGACAAAGAGCAGTATGACAAGATCATCGCAGAATGCCCCTACTATATTCCGGCATCTATTCCGGCCAATGTTTACAACGGTCAGGATGAGGAAGTGGAGTACAGCTTCGGAAGCGTAAGTGTCATGGTTGCAAGTACGGACCTCTCGGAGGATGATGTATACCAGATGGTCAAGGCACTGATGGAGAACAATGATGTGCTGGTAGCCGCTTATCCCCAGTGCGACGAATGGTGCCTGGAGAATGCCACCAGAGGTCTGGAAGGACTCATTGACATGCATCCGGGTGCTGTTAAATACTTGAAAGAGGTTGGCGTAATGGAGTAGAGCCATTTAAGGTGAGATAAGAGAAACAAAGGAGGATATCATGGCAGCTGGAAAAGGAGATATGAAAGCTGGAATTCAGAAAGCAGTAATCTTTGCCATTGGTTTTTCACTGGCAGTCTTCCATATATATACATCATTTTTTGGGGCATTGCCGTCCTATCAGCACAGGATCATCCATCTGATCATGAGCATGATGCTGGTTCCCTTGTGCTACGATCTGTTCAAATGTAAAAACAATACGGTGAAGCTGGCTTACCAGGCTCTGCTTATTGGAATTCTGGCAGTGATCGGAATTTATTCCTATTCCATTGCCAATGATATGTGGAAGCAGAGCGGTACCATGTCCAGTACAGACATGATTCTGGGCACTTTTCTGGTGATCATGCTGCTGTTCTTTACCTGGCGGGTGGTGGGGGCAGCCATGCCCATTATTGCTGTCATCTGTATCTTGTATGCACTGCTGGGACCAAAGCTTCCCAGGGGAATCGCACACAGAGGCTATAACTGGAGCCGTATCACGGAGCTTCTCTTTAAGGGAACCAACGGAATTTTCGGGACACCCCTGGGGGTATCCTCCATCTATGTGTCGGTATTCGTGATCTTCGCCGGGGTGCTGGAAGCTTCCGGGGCGGGTGATGTGTTTATCCGCCTGACCCAGTCACTCCTTGGCGGTTTCCGCGGCGGTCCGGCCAAGGTAGCTGTGGTAGCCAGCAGTCTGTTCGGAACCATCTCCGGCAGTGCCGTGGCTAATGTGGTGGGAACCGGATCCTTTACGATTCCGCTGATGAAGAAGAGCGGCTTCAACTCCGAATTTGCCGGTGCTGTGGAGACGGCAGCTTCCAGCGGCGGTCAGCTGATGCCTCCGGTTATGGGTGCGGCAGCCTTTATCATGGCAGATTATATCGGTTCCTACCAGCAGGTTCTGGTAGCGGCTATTATCCCGGCCATCCTGTTCTACATAGCGTTGTTTATGATGATTGACTTAGAGGCTGTGAAGAACAACCTCCACGGCCAGTCTAAGGATGAGCTTCCCAATTTTAAGGAGGAGCTAAAGAACGGCTGGTTCCTTCTGCTTCCCCTGGTGCTTCTGGTGTTCCTTCTGGTGGGAGTACGGTATTCCGCACAGAAGTCCGCTTTCTTCTCTATCATTTTCCTGGTGCTGATCATGCTTTTGTATCCGGGAAAGAGAAGGAAATTCAAGGATGTCATGCAGCTGATTGCAGGCTCCTCCAAGGGAATGGTCAGTGTGGCGCTGACTACCGGTACGGCAGGCATCATTGTGGGAATTCTGATGCTGACCGGCATCGGCTACAAGCTTTCCTCCCTTCTGATCACCGTGTCCGGGGGCAATGTGTATCTGCTTCTGCTTCTGACCATGCTGACTTCGGTCATTCTGGGTATGGGTATGCCTACCTCCGCGGCCTATGTACTGTTGGCTACCCTGATTGTTCCGGCATTGGAAGAGCTGGGTGTGGTCAAGATCGCGGCCCATTTCTTTGTGTTCTACTTTGGAATCATGGCAAATGTGACCCCGCCGGTTGCGGTGGCAGCCTATACGGCAGCGGGAATCGCGGAAGGAGATTCCATGAAGACCGGTCTGGTGGCCTGGAGGCTGAGTCTGGCAGGCTTTCTGATGCCATTTATGTTCTGCATCAATCCGGCCCTTCTGGGGCAGGGAAGCACTGTGGAAATCATCATGGCTATCTTTACGGCCCTGATCGGATCCTACGGTCTGGCCACTGCGGTGCAGCGGTATTTTAAGGGCAGTCTGTCCTGGCTAAAGACCCTGGTGGTACTGGCAGGCAGCGTCTGTATGATGATGCCGGGAACATCCACAGATCTGATCGGAATCGTATGTATCAGCCTGGTCTATGGGGTGCAGATCGCCAATGCCAGGAAGACGCGGGCAGCGTAAAGGTGTGTTAGAGCGTGTTTGAAAATTCATTCCCGGCATCTCCACAAGGGACGCCTTCGGTG
>CAJTOW010000027.1:0-24206 GCA_910577655.1 uncultured Lachnospiraceae bacterium
TAGCGATTCTCATGGGCAGATGCCGTAACAGTTCAGGGGGTATCTGAACTGTTACTACAGTTCAGCCAGGGGGTATTCCAGAGCTGGTATTTCCGGCCCTAAATAGTCAGGACTGTCTGAACCGCTGTAAAGCACAAGTTCACTCTGGCTTTCTCAGTCCGCGTGTGTTCTTCTCCACCATTCTGCGCTCTACCATGATCTGATGGCCGCAGCCGGTGCATTTCAGACGGAAGTCCGCGCCTACCCGCAGGATCTCCCACTCTCGGCTGCCGCAGGGGTGGGGCTTTTTCAGTTTTACGATATCGCCTACCTCAAAGTTCCATTTCTGGTCCATCCGGATCCCTCCCTATGCTGTCAGCGGGGAGACTGCCCTTTTCCCGGTCCGGCCGCTTACCGGCTCCCATGCCCGGTCTCCGGTCTCCTGCCTGCTGTCCCGGCCTCTGCTCTCCGGACAGTCTCCCTGCCCCGCTCTATATTCTGTTCAACCTGTATACTCCGCTTCTTTACAGCTCCACCACCCGGGAAAATATCTCCCCGATCTTCCCGCTAACCACCAGATCCGCCTGATTGTCCAGGGGGGTCACGGACTTGTTGATGAGCACCAGCTTCTTCCCCTGGTAATAATGGATCAGACCTACTGCCGGATAGACCGTCAGGGATGTCCCCCCGATGATAAGGACGTCGGCATGGCGGATATAGGAGACGGCCGTTTCCATGGTCTTCTGGTCCAGCCCTTCCTCATAGAGAACCACATCCGGCTTGATGATGCCGCCGCATTGGCAGTGGGGCACACCTTCCTGCTCCAAAATGGCATCCAGACTGTAGAACTCTCCGCACCGGGTACAGTAATTGCGGTGGATGGAGCCGTGAAGCTCCAGTACCTCTCTGCTGCCTGCCGCCTGGTGGAGACCGTCAATATTCTGGGTGATCACGGCCTTTAGCTTTCCCTGCGCTTCCAGCTTTGCCAGGGCCTTGTGGGCCGCATTAGGCTCTGCCCCCTGGAAGATCATCTTATTCTTATAGAAACGGTAGAATTCCTCCGGATTCCTCTTGTAAAAGCTGTGGCTGATAATGGTCTCCGGCGGATAGTCATACTGCTGGTTGTACAGTCCATCTACGCTTCGGAAATCGGGAATTCCGCTCTCCGTGGATACCCCGGCGCCGCCGAAAAATACGATGTTGTCACTCTCTGCAATCCACTGCCTTAACTGGTCCAGTTCCTTCATATAATTAATTATCCCCCTTAAAATTCTTCTGCATCACCAGGTACTTCCGCGCAAACCCGCAGGGATTGTACGACATTTTTGCCTTGCGCAGCCCCTCCTGCCCCAGGTCATCCTCCCGGTTCACCAGCTTCACGTCCGGGAACTCATGAACCAGAAACTGCTGGTTGATGAACTGGTACAGCCCCCGTATCTCCGGGTTGGCTTTCTCGATGTGGATAATCGCCATATCCTCATAGGAATTGTAGCTTCCCATGGTAAATGCCTCCAGCCTCCCGTCTATGAAGACTCCCGCCATGCGCACATGGAGCTGGGAACAGTTTTTCAGGATCTCGTGGATGCCCTCCACCTCGTAGTCCAGGTGATCCTCCACATCATCGCCCTTCTGCTCCCTCCACTTGTCCAGGAATTTCCATACGCCATCACGGTCCGAACAGCACAGCCGCCGGTACTCATACCGCCCTTCATAATCCCGCAGAAATGCGTTCAGATGGTTCTTCTTCTTGTGAAGCTTCTTTCCGGAAAGCTTGCGCAGGGCATCGCCGTCATACAGATAATCCTTCAGATCCTCCTGCTCCACCACCTCAAAATCCGGAGACTCTTTCAGATGAAGCTGTTCCACCGCTGCCTCATCCGCCAGATAGATCTTGAACGGAAGCTTCAGTACCTTATTGAAATATTCCACCATTTCATAAAAATAATGCTCCAGATCCTCCTCCCGGCAGATGGGCATAGCGCTGTGCTTGACGCCATTCTCCTCCATCAGCCACTGGATCGCCTTGTCATCACTGATGGCCAGCTGAACCTGATAATAATCCCGCCATATAAAACTGTCCAGAAATACACTGTCGCAGGTCTTATTGGGTCTCTGGCAGAAAAATCCTGACAATCTCTCAAAATCAGAAGCCTTCACTGGTCTGAATTCCAAATTCATATTATAAAGTATCCTTTCCTTCTGCTGAAATCTTTCTGTAAAATGTTTCCGTCATAAATATATTCCCGCGGCCATTCCCCCCGCACCCGCCCATTTCCTGAGAAGATTCACCTGCTTCGCAGAAACGGCCACAAGCAATTATAAAATACTACCCAAAGACTCCATGCGCCCAGCAAATCAATGCACCACCAATGAATGGAAAAGGGATTACTATGAGCCTTGGACTACCACTTCTATCGTTTAGTATACACTAATTGGGTAATTTTTACAATCATTCAGGCAAGCCTGCCATTTTGAAGCATCTTGAGGTGTTACTATTCACGGGGCACATCTTCTTGTCCGGCTACGCCAGACAAGAAGCATGAGGCATCCGCCCGATGTAGAAAACTGTAACCCTGGAGTTACTGTTCATTATTTTTCAGCACACAGCAATCATACACATCCCCACGCCTGTTAGACAAAGACGGTATCTTTCTACGCACCTCCTCCAGATAATCCAGGTCAATTTCCCCAAAAATCACTCCCGGTTTATCCTGGGCCCTGGAAAGAATTGTTCCCCAGGGATCCACAATCATACTGTTGCCATTGGCCTCATACCTTGGCTTAACCCCTGTCTGTCCGGCCGCCACCATATAGCAGCCATTCTCTATAGCCCTGGCCCGCAGCAGCGCCTCCCAGTGGTCCTTACCCGTAGGTCTTGTAAAATTCGCGGGCAGGAACATTACCTGAGCCCCCTCCAGGGCCATGCACCGGAACAATTCAGGGAAACGCAGGTCATAGCAGATGGCAAATCCCAGCCTTCCAAGCTCCGTATCCACCACCACGGTTTCCTTTCCGGGGCGTATCCGCTCGGACTCATTGCAGACTGTCCCGTCTGGCAGCGTCACATCAAAGGTGTGGATTTTCCGGTATTTCGCCAGGATATCCCCCTTCGGGCCAAGGAGGATACTGGTGTTATAAGCCCGCCTGCGGCTGGCGGCAAAACCGTCCCCCGGCTCCCCGGCCGGAATCCGCTCCCGGAAGCTGCCGCTGTGGATATAGATCCCATACTCTCTGGCCTGCTTCATCAGGATCTCTGTTGTGTATCCGGGGATGTCTTCCTCATCTCCCCCTTCTCCCACATTCCGCCCAATCAGATTCATATCCTCCGGCAGAGCAGCCAGCACCGCGCCGCCCTCCGCCGCCTGCCGGATAAATCGACGGATTTCTTCTATATTATGTTCCTTATTATTCTGGGTATCCAGCTGTACTGCGGCTACCTTGTATTTTCTCATATTATCCTCCTGACTTTTAAGCGGCAACTGTTACGAATAACCACTAATCTTTTTGTGTATAGGATTGAAAATCCCATGAACTTACGTTACAATAAATTATCTGTTTTGTACGGTCACTCCATTGAAGCGCAGGCCTGTCTGAACTGTTACCAGGCTACTGCATAAATACATACAATAAAGGAGCTTTTCCAACCATGATCAAAAAAGAAATATCTGAACTCAAACGGCTTTTTACTCCCTCCAACTGCGCCATCAGCCGGATCTGCGGCTGCTACGTGGATGGAGAAAAGGATAAGAAAACAAGAATTAAAGAAGCATTTCTTTCTCTTCCCGAGGAGGACATGTTCAAGTATTTTGAGATTTTCCGCAAATGCCTGTCCGGCAGCTTCGGGAAAAATCTGCTGAACCTGGATTTCCCCCTGGACTCGGAGAAGGAAGGCGGCACCCAGGAATTCCTGCTGCAGCTGCGAAACAGCCAGCTAAAGGACGACGAGCTGCTGAACACCTTCTACGACCGGATCATCGAGACCTACGAGTACACCGGCAACTATCTGATCCTGGTGATCCACGGAATCTACGACATCCCCGGCAAAACCTCCGACGGTCTCGATATGGACGATGCCTCCGAGGAGGTGTACAATCATATACTCTGCTGCATCTGTCCTGTAGAGCTGTCCAAACCGGGCCTCAGCTACCATGAACTGGACAATACCTTTGGCAACCGGGTCCGGGACTGGGTGGTGGGCATGCCGGATCTGGGCTTTCTGTTCCCGGCCTTCAATGACCGTTCCACAGATTTGCACAGCACACTGTACTATTCGAAAAATGCCAACGATCTCCACGATGTTTTCATCGACCAGATGCTTGGCTGTCCTCTGCCCCTGGCCGCCGGCATCCAGAAGGAATCCTTCCAGGCCATCATTGCCGAGACCCTGGGGGCGGACTGCGACTACGAGACCGTGAAGGCAATCCATGAGAATCTGGCCGAGATGGTGGAAGAGTCCAAAGACGCCCCGGAACCCCTGGTCCTGGACAAGTACCAGGTCAAATCTCTCCTTGCCGACAGCGGCGTGGAGGAAGAACAGCTCCAGGAATTTGACAAACATTTCGACGAAGCTGCCGGTGAGAAGGCCGAGATCTACGCCGCCAATATCGTCAATCCCCGCTCCTTTGAGGTGAAAACCGCTGACGTAATCATCAAGGTGAGTCCTGACCGGGCCGACCTGGTGGAGACCCGGGAAATCGACGGACGCCCTTGTCTGGTCATCGCCATCGACGGCGGAGTGGAGGTCAATGGGATCATGGTGAAGCCCGGGAACCATCCGGAAACGGAAAGGGAATAACGGTTCCCTTTCTATAGCCGGAGTCGCTGTTGGTTTAGGGGTTCTTATTCCTCCGCACATAAAAGTAGTACGGCACCTCCACCATCAGCATCACGCTCCACCCCACCGCGCAGGCAAAAGCCACTCCATAGATGCCTACCCGGGGTACCAGAATCCAGGTGGCAATGACCCGCAGGGAGGTCTGGATGAAGGTCCCAAGCAGCGTCATTTTCATCATGCCCATGCCCCGGTAGAAGCCCTGGAACCCATTGGTGAATCCGGGATAAATATAGAAAAAGGCCATGGTTCCCAGGTACTGGCTCCCCAGAAGGATAATAGCCCGTGCATTCTCCCCGGTGACAAAAAGACCTACGATCCCCCGCCGCAGCAGCAGTACCACACTGCAGATGCACAGCCAGTAGCAAAGCTCCAGCATCAGCCCTTTCCGGAAGCCCTCCCGCAGCCGGTCATACTGCTTCGCTCCCCGGTTCTGGGCCACGAAGGTGGTAATGCCGTGGGAGATGCTCTGCTCCGGCATGCAGGCAAAGTCATCCACCCGGTTCACCGCATTGAAGGCGGCAATGGCATCCACCCCCAGGGTGTTGACGGAGCCCTGGATCAGGAGCTTGCCCACCGGCTGGCAGGACTGCTGCAGGGCTGTGACCGAACCGTATTGCAGGGTCATTTTCAGCAGGCCCCGGTCCATGTGGAAATCCCCGGGCCCAAGCTGCAGATAGGGGATGTGCCGGTACACATACCAGATGGACAGTCCTGCGGACACTGCCTCCGCGACGACCGTAGTCACCGCCGAGCAGACGATGCCAAACCCCAGTCCGCCAATGAAGATCAGGTCCAGGATACCGTTGAGCACGGAGGAAAACATCAGGAATTTCAGCGGTGTCTTCGAATCGCCCACACTTTTTAAGGCCGAGGCCAGGGCATTGTAAAAATAGGTAAAGGGCGCCCCCAGAAAGATGATCCGCAGATATACGCTGGTCATCTCCATCAGCTCCCGGGGCACATTCAGAACCCCCAGAAGCGCCGGGGTACATACCACACCTGCCGCTACCACGGCCAGGGAAAAGTAAAGGCCGAAAAGTACAGCCGTGGACATTTCCCGTTTCAGCTTCCCATACTCTCCGGCGCCGAAAAATTCACTCATCAGGACTCCGGCGCCCATACAGATGCCGGAGATCCCCAGAATCACAATATTCATCACCGGGGCCGCCATGCCCTCTGCCGCAAGGGCCTCCTTGCCGATGAACCGTCCGGCGATGATGGAGTCCACCGCATTGTAGGTCAGCTGGAAGATATTACCAAGGATCAGGGGCACCGAGTACCGGACCAGATGCCGGGTGATGCCGCCTTCTGTCATATTGACTGCTGCCATATTGTCACTTAATCTTCTTTCTGATCATCTGTTTTTGAGAAAACACGCTCTACTGAAACAGGAAATATAATTCTCTGAAATTTCATAGAGTTTTAAATCATTCATAATTATCTCCGGTAAAGAAAAGGGCGATCACAATGACCACCCTTTGATTTTAAAGCTTTCCACTATCTGGCAGAAACTCTCCTGATGATGGTCTCCCATCTCTGCTTTTATTATATGTTTTTCCGAAACATATGTCAATAAAAATCCCACCCTTCCTGTGGGCGCTTTTCCTTCGAGGCCGTTACGAAACGGTCATTCCGTTTTAAGATAATTTTTTATGTTCTCAGCTACTTCATCCAGCTGTCCTTCAATCCGGTTACATGCGCGCGTAAATTCTGTCATCGTAAACAGATACAACTCCGGCGGTGTATTGTCCCGGGTCATGGAAACAGCCTTTTGGAGTATCCCAAAGGGTGCGTATGGGGTGGATCTGTCCTGGCTGTAAGAGCTGCCGTAAGTATGTACCAGCCGGGTCAGCTCTCCTGCCGTACGTTTGATAATCCAGTCTCCTGAACCGGTTCCGGTACAAGACAGCCGGCTCTCCAGTTTTAAGATCCACGGCATTAGATTATTCAGGGATTTAAGTATACCCTCCATATGAAAATCTTTGGAAAGCCCTTTCTGTATCTTCTCCAGATACTCCCGCATGATTCCTGCATAATCTGCAATTTTCACAGGAAGTACCCTGGAATTGACAATCTGGCAGGCTATTTCACTATTCATGAGTGCGTCCCTTAAAAGGATCTGCTCATCCATTTTGTCGAGCGTATCCAGGCTGGTATGCCACCATGGTCCGCCGCTGGGACATGGAGAAACCCGTTTTTCGTCCAAAGGCTCATACTTTAACATGACCTGGACAGGAATCCGTGCGCCCCAGAAGCTCTGGTCTGCCCCACGGATCATGGGAATATAAGCTTTGGCAGCCATGCCTGTATATTTCTCGATGATCTGGTCTGTAAAAGCCTTTCCCTCCATGCAGGTGGTGCGTGCCCGAACCTGCTCTGAGTTTTTACATCCCGTCAGATCCAGGTTCAGATTTGCTACACACCGGTCGCGAAGCTCCTTAAAATGATGATCGCAGTGCCAGGCGGAACCAGCATACCTGGCATCCGAATGGCCGGACCACCAGGCAATCCGGATCCCGCGCTCCAGTTCATCCTTATGCTTCCAGAAAACCCTCGCCAGCTCCAGAAGAATGGCATCGCTGGTGGCATTGTCTGTAATACCCTCATACCAGGAGTCGTAATGTCCGTTTATCAGAACAAACGTCTTATTTTTTCCTGGAATATCCACATAGGGCATACGGCTTTTGCGGATCCTGGTATCCATCTGTATTGTCAGTTCTGCTGAAACCTCTTCACCTTCCATCCGGTTAATCAGTCTCCCGCCGTCCTCCATGGAAATTCCGGCTGCAGGAATGCTGACAATCCGGGAAATCTGGGAAGCGCAGGGGGTTCCCCACTCAGCACCGATATTACTGTGGTGGATATATCCGCCACGGCTGCTGCTGATGTGGATCATTCCCTCAGCACCGGCCCGGTATAATTTTTCTGCAAAGTCTCCGCCGCTCTCGCTTGTGAGAACCATTTTCCCCCTAAAGGAAGCGAACCGCTCCACATTCTCATTTTCCGGTATGTGTTTCATTTCTGACCATCTGTCATATGCCAGAATGTACCTGCGGTTTTCCACGGAACTGCTGTATACATCGGCAATAAGAGGGACCGTTTCCCCGGTATCCAGTACCATTTCTGCCTTCAGGGGCAGACTGACATAAGCCTCATACATATCCGTCCGGACCGGAATTCCTTCTTTTCTGAGTTCTCCGGTCAGATAATCCACACACATTTCCCCGCCCTCTGTTCCGGTATACCGGTGCCACTGTCCCAGAGTCTTTACGGACTGTATCATTCTTTCCAGGCTGATATCTGTCTGGATCTTTTTAAAAAGGTCCGACTGTGTCATTTACTTCCTCCTTTTTGATTTGATGTACTCCCGGAGTTTCCCCGCACCTTCCTTTGTGGCTGATTTTCCGCCAGTACATTTTGACATACTTTAGGAGTCTCCCCGCATATTACCCCATGGAGGTAAGAAGAAGCTTTGCGGCCCGGTTCAGACTGTCATTTACATAATTCGTCTTCCGCCGGAGCTCCACTTTCAATGACATCTTCATTTCCGGAGAGGTCTCTGGATCTGCCAGCTGCCTGACTGCCGACAGTGATGGCACCGCGTCAATGGCCCGGGCCGGTTCATTGGAGTAGATATCTCCCCGCGTAAAATCAAGGGGGACAAGAATCCGGGCCAGTTTTAAAAGAGTCTTATTCCGCTTTTCATCCGGCATTTGCGCCTCATAGAAATCAGCACATATTTTTTCCAGCTTTCCGGCCTTTTCCACGGAAGGTGACAGATCAAAAGCTTCTCCTGCCATTTTGTTCCAGTCTTCCAGCTTTTCTGCAATATCTGTCACTGTCCGCCGGAAATTCAAAGGAAGTACGGCTTCAGTCAGAAATGTCATTACATATTCCGCATAGATCCGTCCGTCTCTTAAAAGATTATCCGCGTCGATATATTCGGGCAGATCCGCCGGTGTATGCCACCAGGAGCCCAGCTCTGCATTTCCACGTTCGAATCCCGTTTTCCCACTGGGAAGAAGCTTCTTTTTCTGGCGGGAGAAGGATGCAAAGGCACAGGATACGCCCACATTCCAGAAGCTCTGGTCACCCAGACGGCCGCAGCGCACGCCCTCAAAGGTTTCTCCGGTCTGTCTTTTTACGATTTCCACGGCCAGATCCTTTGTTTCAGGCATGATAATGGAATGAATAATATCCTCCGCATTTCTTCCGCCCAGACTGTCAGCGTTGATGTTGACCACACAGTTGGCGTGCAGGTCTTCCCAGAAGTTGTCCGCATACCATGCAGATCCGGCATAGCGGCCATGGGAATGCCCGGAGAAGTGGACAATACGGAAATTCCTTTTCATTTCCTCTTTGTGTAATGCGGCCAGCCTTGCCACCTCCATCTGGGCGGCATTGGCCGTGCCGTTGTCAATGGCGCCGTAATACCAGGAATCCACATGCCCCGTAAACATTACGAATTCATCCGTCTCCCCGGATGCTTTAAGATCTGCCACCAGCAGAGGGATTTTTCTCCAGGATGTATCTGTTACGGCAGAAAGTTCAGCTGTCAAGTGTTCTCCTGCTTCCAGTCTCTGGATCAGTTTATCTCCGTCATCATCCAGAATAGAAGCAGATGGAATGGACGGAAGATACTGCCAGTCTGACGGAGCAGGACTTCCCCAGGAGGCAGAAGGGATACATTCGCGGATCACACCCTCCTGAATGAAAATGACGCCCAAGGCTCCTTTGGTTTTTGCGGCAGCCACAGGCTCGTAGACTGCACGTCCCCTTGTCAGCACGATCTTTCCGGCACAGTCCGTGTTTTTAATCGTTCCGGTATTTTCACAGAATACGAGTTCTCCCTTTGCCTGGCCGCTGGGAACCATGGAATGGGTTTGGGCATGAATCTCTTTTCCGTTGACTGAAAAGCAGCAGCTTACAGGAAGACTTATATATGCATCATGCCGGATCAGTCTGGTCTCATATCCATATGCCTGATACTGCTTTTCCAGCCACAAAAAGGCCTCATATTCTTCAATGGAACCGGAAAGGCGTTCCCATTTTGCCAGTCCCGATGCCACCTCAATCATATGATCCACAGAAACTTCTTCCGTGATTTTCTGATACGTATTCATACGTTTGATACACCTCCTTTTACCCGAATCCTCCAGACAGGACTGCACACCCTGGTTTTATTCATAAACGGTTACATTCTTATACTGGTTTGCACCAACCGGATTCAGTTTGAAACCTTCCACCTTCTTGTTAATGCCAAACATCATATCCTCATAATAAAGAGTGATCCACGGAACATCATCATTCATAATATCCCAGAATTTATCGTATACATCCTGACGCTCTGCCGGATTGGTTTTGGAACGGGACTCCATCATCAGAGCTTCAATTTCGTCATTAAAATAAACCTGTCCGTAAGCGTCCGGGACGAGCTTCTGCATCAGGGATTCCACATCGCCGCAGAGGTTGTTATAGAATCCCATGCGGTTCGGAATTTCCTCACCACTGTAAAAACGCTCATTGATTGTATTGGACTCCATGGTTGTAACATTCAGTTTGATTCCGACTTCGGCAAGCTGTGCCTGCAGAATCGTGGCGATTTCCTCATAGGTCTGGCTTGTTTCACAGTAAAAATCCATTTCAAATCCATCAGGATAACCGGCCTCAGCCAGAAGATCCTTTGCCTTCTGCGGATCATAGCTGTACAGATTGTCTTTTTCCGCATTATAACCGGCTGTCAGTGGTGTTGCGTAAAGACTTCCAACCTGCCCATAACCATAAATGACAGAGTCCACGATTTCCTGCTTGTTGATTGCATACTGGAATGCCTGACGCACAAGCTTGTTTCCGATAGGCCACTTCTCAGAGTCCGTTTTGAAGTAAATCAGGGAGCTTTTATATCCTGTCTCATGGAGCATGTCCAGACCTTCGTTTTCTTCGATACGGGCGGCATCATTGGGAAGGATGGCGCTGGCAATGTCCACCTCTCCGTTTTCAAGCATAATGGTACGCTGGGCACCTTCCGGAATCACTTTGATTTCTACGTTCTTTGTACCTGCCGGTTCTCCCCAGTAATCCTCAAAGGCCGTTAATACGATAGAATCAGCCGGTTTCCACTCGACGAATTTGTAGGCGCCGGTTCCTACCGGATTTTTTGAGAAATCATCGCCATATTTTTCAACGGCTGCTTTGGATACCACCACAGCGCTTGGATTGGATAATGACTGGTAGATCTGGGCATAAGGGGCGGAAATGTGCATGGTAACCGCATAATCCCCATCCGCTTCAACAGAATCGATAAAGCTTAAGTATGTGGAAACAACCCCGCTTTCTTTTGCTCGTTTAAAGGAGAATATGACATCTTCTGCTGTCATGGTATTTCCGTCATGGAATTTGACACCTTCACGAAGCTTGAAATGATAAGTCACGTCGTCGACCTGCTCCCATTCTGTGGCAAGGCATGGTTCAACTTCCTGGGTTTCCGCGTTATAGCGTACAAGATTTTCATAGATGTTGCAGTAAACAGAAAAGGACTTCTGGTTTACAATTGCCTGGGGATCCAGTGATGTCGCATCCTCCGCAACAGCAACAACAAGCGTGTCCTTTGTTCCGGCTCCTGCTTCTTCCGCTGCCGGTCCGGCGCCTGCCGCTGCCGCGGTCGTGCTGTCCGGGGAAGAAGAACCTCCGCACCCTGTTACCAGGACTGAGAATGCTGCCAGTACTGCCAGCGCCTTTGTGTACTTTCTGCTTAACGATAATTTCATAATGCTACCTCCTTGTATGTGTTATATATCGAAACCAGTAGTCCTTTTATCCACTGCACAGCATGCAGGATACAAAATGCCCTGGCTCCATTTCCTTTAATTCCAGTTCCTTCTGGCGGCATTCCGGGCGTGCGTAAACGCAGCGTTTTGCGAAACGGCAGCCCGGCTCCACATTAATCGGAGAAGTCAGTTCACCCTTTAACTGGATCCGTTCCATCTTTTTTTCCGGATCCGGGACCGGGATCGCGGAGAGCAATGCCTTTGTATAAGGATGCAGAGGATTTTCAAAGATCTGCCCTGGCGAGCCTTTTTCCACCATCTGCCCAAGGTACATGACCACAATGCTGGTAGAAAGATGCCTGACTACAGAAAGGTCATGGGTAATAAACATATAAGTAAGCCCGAGATGCTCCTGCAGATCCTGCATAAGATTCAAAACCTGGGCCTGAATGGATACGTCCAGGGCTGATACAGGCTCGTCACGCACGATGAATTTCGGATTTAAAGCCAGGGCCCTGGCAATCCCGATCCGCTGTCTTCTTCCACCGTCCAGCTCATGGGGATAGGAATTTACCACACGCCGGGCCAGCCCTACCAGATCCATCATCTCTAACGTCTTTTTCTCCAGTGCCGCATGGTCTGAGGCTTTATAGATTCCCTGGATAATCAGCGGAGCCTGGATAGCCTGGCTTACGGTCATCCTTGGATTCAGGGACTCATAAGGATCCTGGAAAATGATCTGCATTTCCTTGCGGAGCTCTTTCATCTTCTTTTTGTTGTAGTTTAAAATATTTTCTCCCCTGAAATACACCTCCCCGGAGGTAGGCTCATGAAGTCTTAAGATAGCACGGCCAAGGGTGGATTTCCCGCATCCGGATTCGCCCACAACACCCAGGGTCTCGCCCTCCATAATGGAGAAATTCACATCGTCTACAGCATACAGAAGACCATTGGGTGTGGGAAAATACTTTTTCAGGTGATTAATCTGGAGCAATGGTTCTTTGTCATTCTTCATTTTCCTTCACCTCCTGTGGAAACATCTGGCATAGTGGTCCTGGGAGACTTCTGCCAGCTCCGGGGCTTCCCTCTGGCACTGGTCATCTGCATAAGGACATCTTGTGCTGAAGCTGCATCCCCTGGGAAGATTTGTCGGGTCAGGCATCAGTCCCGGTATGGGATTGAGTCGTTTCACATCCGCATTGATTTGCGGAATCGAATTAAAAAGCCCTTCTGTATAGGGATGCTGCATTCTCTTAAAAACATCGGTCACAGAACCGTATTCCACGATTTCACCTGCATAGATAACCGCAACCTTGTCACAGTTTTGGGCGACTACTCCGAGATCGTGGGTAATCAGCAGCATGGAAGTATGAAACTTCTGTTTTAACTGCTGCATCATCTCAAGCACCTGCGCCTGAATCGTCACATCCAGAGCAGTGGTAGGCTCATCGGCGATCAGAAGCTTCGGATTGCATGCCAGAGCGATGGCGATGACAACCCTCTGCTTCATTCCTCCGGAAAACTGGTGCGGATATTCGTGAAGACGTTCCGCCGGAATTCCAACCAGCTCCAGCATTTCTGCTGCCCGCGAGAATGCTTTTGCTTTTGAACAGTGATCATGATTGACAACAGCCTCCGCAATCTGTTCGCCTACGGTAAGAACCGGATTTAATGAGGTCATGGGATCCTGGAAGATCATTGCGATCTCGGCACCGCGGATTCTGCGCATCTCTTTATTGTCCTTTTTCAGCAGGTCCTCTCCACCATAGAGAATCTCTCCGGTGCGGATCCTTCCGGTACGCTGCGGAAGAAGTCCCATGATACATTTTGCCAGGGTGGTCTTTCCGGCTCCGGTCTCCCCTACGAGACCAAGGGTCTCGCCGCCGGTCATCTGGAGACTGACGTTGATCAGGGCATGGACTGTATTTTCTTCTGTTTCATAATCTACTTTCAGATTTTTGATTTCCAGTATTGACATAATGCCCCTCCTAGTTCTTCATTTTCGGATCAAGTGCATCTCTGAGCCCGTCGCCGGCCAGATTCAGGGATAAGACGGTCAGCATGATCATAAGTCCGGGAATTACCGAAATGTGCCATGCGTCTCT
The DNA here is from genome assembly GCA_910577655.1 of uncultured Lachnospiraceae bacterium. GTDB lineage: Bacteria > Bacillota > Clostridia > Lachnospirales > Lachnospiraceae > Brotaphodocola. Next base: position 13,686 of record CAJTOW010000027.1, read on the forward strand.
CATATAAGTCCGGGCGGAGCTTAAGATTGATCCCCATTCCGGGGTGGGCGGCTGCACGCCGATTCCCAGAAAGCTTAAGCCCGCAATAGAGAGGATTGCGGAACCGATACTGAGGGAAGCCTGAACGATAATCGGTGCCAGGGCGTTGGGAATAATATACTGCATAATAATCAGCATATCCCCGGCTCCTACTGCGCGGCTGGCTTCCACAAATTCCTTGCCTTTTACGGACATAACCTGGGCCCGGACAATCCTGGCCAGACGCGGGATCTGGGGAATGCTGATGGAAAGCAGAAGATTCATGGTGCTTGTCCCAAGGGCGGATACAATGGCGATAGCCATAACCATGGAAGGAATCGAGAGGAATACATCCATAATCCGCATGATGATATTGTCCGTTATTCCTCCATAATAGCCAGCAACAGCCCCCAGAAGGCCGCCGGCTATAAGAGCTGACAAGATAGAAACAACTCCGATAAACAAGGAATATCTGGTTCCCCAGAGAAGTCTGAACAGGATGTCTCTTCCAAATTCATCACAGCCAAAAAAATGCTTCAGACTGGGTCCGTCCAGCTTCTGGGACAGATTCTGCTTAACAACCAAAGCCTCGTATACTTTGTTATCTGTGGCAAGATCCAGAATGATCGTGCCGATGGATACACAAACAAGAATTACGACGAAGGTAAGCCCGACAACTGCAAGCTTGTTCTTTTTAAAACGGTACCAGGCATCTGCCCACAAACCGCGGCCTGCCACATCTTCCTGATACCGTCGTTTTTTTGGCATACTCATCTGGATTTCACCACCTTTTTTGTTGTCTTATACTGGGATTTGATTCTTGGGTCCACATAAGCATACAGAATATCTACCAGAAGATTGACAATTGTAAACATCACGGCAAGTGTGACGACACATCCAAGAACGCTTGGGATATCCTGGGTCTTAATAGACTCAATTACGAAACGTCCGATCCCGGGCCATGCAAATACAGTCTCCGTCAGAACGGATCCGCCCAGCAGCACACCAAAATGTAAGCCGACAGCGGTTACAACAGGAATCAGTGCGTTTTTCAGCATGTGCCGGTATGTGATCACAAATTCACCGGTTCCTTTGGAACGTGCCATGTCAATATAATCCTGGCGGATCGTTTCCAGCATAGAGGACCGGGTGGTTCTGGCCGTGGTGGCAGCTCCGCTCATTCCAAGCGTCACCGCCGGGAGTACCAGAGACCGGAGTACTCCGGCAAAGCCCTTTCCCATACCTGATGCAGGAAAGATATGAAGCTTTAAGCTGAATGCCAGCACCAGAAGAAGTCCTATCCAGAAGGCCGGGGCAGAGGCGCCCACCAGACTGAATATCATGGATGCGTTGTCAAAAATACTATTCTGCTTTCTTGCGGCCAGGATGCCAATGGGAATTCCCACAACCACGGAAAACAAGACCCCGCAGGATGCCAGAAGGAATGTATTGGGCAGGCGTTCCCTGATCTGCCCTGCTACGGAAGTTTTATATGTGTAGGAATTTCCCATATCTCCGCGGAGAAGATCTCCTACATACCGGACATACCGGACCAGAAACGGATCATCCAGCCCAAGCTCCTCATGGAGTTCAGCAATTGTTTCTTCTGTAGCGCCTTCTCCCAGCATGATCTTGGCAGGATCCACCTCTGACTGGTCCATAATAAAATACACAACAAAAATCGTTGCCAGCATGACCGGAATCAGCATGAGAATTCGTTTTACTATATATTTCCACATAGGTTCTATGCCTCCTCTGTCATTTTCTGTTTCTGTTTTTCATAGTCCTCCTGGATTTCATTCATAAGTCCTGGCACAGTGATAAGGTCGCAGCAGACGTATGCCAGAATCTTTGCCCCATAAATAATGGCATCGTGGCCTGTCTGGCTTTTTCCGTTATCCAGATATTCCTGGGAATGGGCCGCCGCCTTTTCCGGTACGAACATTACCCGGATGCAGGAGCCCGGCATCAGTTCCATTACATTGGCAAGGTCTGTAGAGCCGGTCTTTTCTCTTGGCGGACTGATTCTCGGCGCCCCTGCTTCATGGGCACATTTGATGATCTCATCATTCAGCCTGAGAGCAGGAATCTTGCTTGCCATTCTGTTGAGTACTTTGATTTCTGCGGTTGTTTCAGTCATCAGGGCCGCTCCCTGGATGACTTTTTCAAAACGCCTGAAGACGTCATCAAGAGCAAGGACATTGTAAGAACGGAGGATAAAGGAACCAATCGCCTTACTGGAGACTACATTCGCCGGAATATTACAGGTACTCTGCACTGTATAGTGCATCCGGACATCATCCCTGACGTGTTCCCTCAAAAACTCAACCCCCTGGAATGCCAGAATCAGACCGTCAAGTGCGCTTCTGCCTTTGTCCGGATTAATTGCGGCATGGGTACTGGTTCCCCGGAAGGTCACTTCAATGTGATAATTTGCCATGGATTTGATATCGCAGGTAGTCGTAGGGCTTCCATGCATCATCAAAGCGACATCAATATCCTTGAAACAGCCCTCCTCGATCATCTTGATTTTTCCGGCCATATGTTCTTCAGCCGGTGTGCCATAAACCACCAGTTTAAACGGCTCCTTTATTCCTGCATTCAGCACGGCGTTTGCCGCTGCCGCAATGCACGGTCCCTGCAGATGATGTCCGCAGGCGTGTCCAATTCCGGGAAGGGCATCGTATTCACAGAGAAGACCAATGGAGGGACCTCCATTTCCCTGCTCATATACAGCCCTGAAAGCCGTTGTCATGAAACCAAGACCACGTTCCACCTGAAAGCCATGGGACTCAAGCCAGTTCTCCAGGAGACTGCTGGCGTAAACCTCTTCAAGAGCCACCTCCGGATGATCAAAAATATCATCTCCCATATTCCAGAGTTCCTGCTTCATTGAGTCAATAAGGACATTCATTTTTTCTTTTAAGGCGTCCATAAATACTTTTTCCTTTCTTTCATATTCTCATTCCCGGCGCATGGATTGTTATATTCCATTTTTCTATTCTACAGGTTTCCGTTTTAAAAAAACAGTTAGAAAAAATAATGGGTTGGATAAGTTTTTTCAATAAAAAAAAGAAACATCAAAATGTATTCAGATAATAAATTGTGTGAATTGATCGAAAATTATCTGAAAGATTTTTCCGGATCCTGGCATTGCCAGGAAATATATTAAAAACAATTTTTATACAATTGATACAATTTTTCAATATGCGCCTTGAATATTTGGATTATAAGTCTGAAAATTGCAAAAAGACTTTGAAGATTGCATGTGACGCTTCATCTTCAAAGCCTTTTTGCATAAAAACATGATATTTATAACGTTGTTTATAACATATTATACAAAAAACATAAAACATACTTATGATAGGTATAAATTTTTTTAATGAATCCTGCCATCCGGCAAAACAAACCGTTGTCAGATGCCTGACAGACATTCTATTGCAGCCGCTGGATCAGACTGCTTTCGATATTCTCTTTGATGCACTGAACCAGTACATCAAAACCCGGGTGCGTTTTCATTTCCTTCCTATAAATAATGTACAATGGTTTTGATGCAGGAGGCTCCCCTACCGAGAAAAAATTTGGCCGTTTATCATACTGAAAAAGGGCCGCATAGCTTTCTCTGGTGAAAGATACCCCCAGTCCTTCTGCAACCATCTGGAGTTGTGTTTCAATGTTGGATACCTCTGTAATTTTGTTTGGGGAAATACGGGCATCATTTAACAACCGGTTAGCATCATTTCTCAGACTCTGCTGTCTGTTGGGAAGAATAAAGTTTCTGTCTTTGAGAAGCTTTAAATCCAGCCAGGGGTACCGGTTGTCAGGAAGCCATTTGCCTTCTCTGACCAGAGTGTCCGAATAGGGTATAGCCAGCAGGATTTTTTCCTGCATCAGAATCTCCGACTCCGCAAAACCCATCTCGCCGATATCATTATGAAGAAGCAGATCAAGCTCACCTTTCAGGAACATGTCCTGTAATATATTATGATCATTATCCTTAAACATTAATTCAATTCCAGGATACTGGCGTGCAAACCTTAAAATCGTCTGGACAGCGAGATGGGGACAGCGGCGTCTCTGGATTCCGATGACAAACCGCCCCTTGATTCCCCGCTGTATATCATCTATCTCCTGCAGAAAAGCTGCTCTTTGCTTCAGCATCTTTTCGGCATTATTCACATATAATTCGCCGGCATAGGTAAGCATCATCCTCTTACCGTCCCTTATGAATAAATCAACTCCAAGCGACTTTTCTACATTGCGCACAAAAGTACTCAGGGCAGGCTGTGTGATGAAAAGCTGGGCAGCCGCTTTTGTAATGGACCCGCATCTTGCCAGTTCACAGATGTATTCCTGTTCTTTCAAATTCAAGACAATCACCCTTTTCCTTTGCGTCGTAAAATGTCAGGCTGTATATCATACTAGCACATCAATTTCTGGTAAGTCAAGAGTCCGCCCGGCGCCTGGAGTCGGGCCAGTAGTTACTGGTTACTATTCATGGCCAAGTTGTTTCCCCTTTTTGATAAACTCCATCCACGCCCTGATCTCCTTTTCATATCCCTGATCCGCAGGCTCATAGAACACGCTGCCCACCATATCATCCGGCAGGTACTGCTGGTCTACATAATGGTTGGGGAAATCATGGGCATATTTGTAGCCGATACCCCGTCCCAGATCCTTAGAGCCCCGGTAATGGGAATCCTGCAGATACGCCGGAACCGGCATGGACTGGCGGTTTTTTACCGCATCCATAGCCGCACTGATGGCATTGACTGCGGAATTGCTCTTGGGCGCTGTGGCCACGTAGGTGACTGCCTGGGACAGGATGATCTGGGCCTCGGGCATTCCCACACGTTCCACTGCCTGGGCCGCGCTCACTGCTACGGTCAGAGCCTGGGGATCCGCGTTTCCCACATCCTCGGAAGCACAGATCATGATCCTTCGGGCAATGAACTTGATATCCTCTCCGGCATAAAGCATCCGGGCCAGATAGTAGACCGCAGCGTCCGGGTCTGACCCCCGCATACTCTTAATAAAGGCGGAAATAGTATCGTAATGATTGTCTCCGTCCTTATCATAGCGGACTGCCCTTTTCTGGATACATTCCTGGGCTACCTCCAGGGTGATGTGGATCTGCCCGTCTGCCGGATCCCGGTCCGTGGTCAGGATACCCAGCTCCACGGCATTGAGCGCCGCCCGTGCATCTCCCCCGGCGATATCCGCCAGGAATTCCACTGCATCTGCATCGATCACCCCATGATAGCTGCCCATGCCCCGTTCTTCGTCGGAGACCGCCCTGAGGATCAGCTCCTTTACATCCTCCTTGTCCAGGGATTTTAACTCAAAGATCTGGGACCGGGAGATCAGAGCCCCGTTGACCTCAAAGTACGGATTCTCCGTAGTGGCGCCGATCAGGGTCAGGGTACCGTCCTCTACATAGGGAAGGAGATAGTCCTGCTGTCCCTTATTGAAACGGTGAATCTCATCCACAAAAAGGATCGTCCGTTTCCCGTACATACCCAGGGCATCCCTGGCCTCCTTCACCACCTCTTCCATATCCTTCTTGCCTGCCACTGTGGCATTGATCTGACGGAAATTGGCGCTGGTGGTATTGGCGATCACCTTGGCCAGGGTGGTCTTGCCGGTGCCGGGAGGGCCGTAGAAGATAAGGGATCCCAGCTTGTCCGCCTGGATGGCCCGGTACAGCAGCTTGTCTTTTCCAACAATATGTCTCTGGCCCACCACCTCATCCAATGTCCGCGGCCTCATGCGGGAGGCCAGGGGAGACTCCTTATCCTGGGTAGTGGTACGCATATAATCAAATAAATCCATGGGAAAATGCCTCGTTTCTTTAAACTTTCACAGTAAACCTCCATGCGCCCAGCAGAGGGCGCGCCACCAATGAATGAAAGTATTGATGGGCGCATTTGGCATCCCTGATTTTTAATCGCCTGCGGCGATGGAGGTTTCAAAGCAAACCTTTCTGCGCCGTCCATCCGACTACAGAAAGATGGGGTTGCTTCCTAATAGTATAGCTGTTTTCCAAAGGTTTTTCAACTTTAAAGACGTTGCTGGATATTTTTTGTTTCTGCAACTGTTACTATTCACGGGCAGATTGTTTTTTGCGGCTGGCGGGTGCCAGCTCTGGAAAAACTTTTTCCCGGATTGCATTTGCAGGATGTTTAGAAACTCTTAGAGCGTGTCTGAAAATTGCTTTCTGGCAGATGTTCGTCACAGTTTATGGAAGATTTGGGGTCCTGTTTTTAACAGATTTCTGCAAGTTTAGAGTTTCTGCATCCGAAACCCGCAATCCGGGGAAAACTTTTTTCCAGAGCGTACCCTTCGGAACAACCACCCGTTCCTATTTTGCCGGCTATGTCAAGCTCCGGCTTCTCTGACCAATGATATTCTGTATGAACTGGAAGAGGCGTGCTTTGAGCGAGGGCGCGCATACCCGATGGTTTCCTCACTCAATCACCAGCTCATCCACCGTCACAAATTCATATCCCTGCTTCTGCAGATCATCCACCAGAGCCAGGGCCGCGTCCACAGAGGTCTGAAAAATGTCGTGCATCAGGATGATATCCCCGTCCTCTGCGGACTTTTCCACACGACGGATGATTTTGGAAGTGTTTTTCAACTTCCAGTCCAGGGAATCCACACTCCAGAAGACCGGGGTCAGGTCCAGACGGCATTCCAGGCCCTCGCTCCAGTCACCGTAGGGCGGGCGCAGATACTGGGGAGTCTGTCCGGTGATCTGGGCGATCATATTGCTGGTCCTCTCCACTGCCTCACAGACTGTCTCCTCTCCCTCCCGGGTCAACTGCACATGGCGGTAGCTGTGGTTGCCGATGAGATGGCCTTCCTCCTGCATCCGCCGGATCAGCTCCTCATTGCCTGGAATATTCTGTCCCATGAGGAAAAAGGTAGCCCGCACATTCCGCTCTTTGAGACCGTCCAGAAGCTTCAGGGTGTATTCCGGATGTGGCCCGTCGTCAAAGGTCAGGGCGATCTGCTTCTTTCCAGCGCTTTCCTGGGTTCTGCTTGTCGGGTTTTCATTATTTGGGCTTCCATTAGTTTGTATTGGACTGCCTGTGTCTTGCCGGTTTCCGTTTTCCAGGGCCGGCCCTTCCCTGGATACCGGCCCTTCCACCGCCTGAATCCTCCCGCCAGCTTCCAGTCCTCTGCCTTCTGTCCTCCCGTTCTCCGGCGTACCGGACAGATATTTCATCACACCGGCACTCATTCCGAAGACAGCACTGTCAAGGATCAGTACCGCAAACAGGATTCCCATTCTATGTTTCAGCTTCCATTTCCCCATATTCCCATTTCCCCCACGGCATACGGCTTCCATTTATCTATAATCTATGCTGGCGGAAAGGGGCTCATTACGTTTTTATTTCCTGACAGCCTGCCTGCAACCGTTCAGATACCTCTTGAAGGGTTACGCCTGTTTGTCAGAATTTCAGAAAATCCCTTAAAATATCCAGGAATCGTTTTTCCGCTTCTGTGAGGATATGGCGGCTGCGTTTGACCCATACGGTCTTTAAGGTGAAGTTCACATCTTTGATATGTATATAGACGGAATCCGTCTCGCTGTAAAACTTCATGCGTGAGGCATCACAGCCGATATAATAGCCGTCGGTATTGTTGACCATTTGCCGCATGGTCCCCCGGTCCTGGACGACAATCCTTTTTTTGTAGATTGAGTTGCTGAAATGAGAGATGTCCGAGCAGTAATTGATATGTGTGACATCCTCATCCACATAGGTGATATGAGGGTAATCCTGAAGCATGGAAACGGTGACAAAGGGCTGGGATGCCAGGGGGTGTCCCTGGCGGATCTGGATGGAGACCGGGCTGGATTCCAGAACATGCCACTCCAGATCAAGAAGCTTCAGGCGTTCAAAAAATGTATCCTCCTGGTCGCTGGTATAGTGAAGCACGCCGATGTGGCAGGTATGATTCGTGACCATGCGGAGAATCTGGTCCGTAGTATCCTCCAAGAGAACCAGATTCAAATATTCGGAATTCTGGCAATATGTCCTGTAATATTTCATCATGGCATTCGTGACGGCTGTATAGCGCTGGGTTGCCACCAGAAGTGTATCCCTGACCACCTGGGGCTGTTCAAAATAACGGCTTTCCAGGCTGTCGAGATCAGCCAGAAGGCTGCGTGCCTGATAGATGAATTCATTGCCTGCAGTGGTCGGGAACACACCTTTGCTTGTACGCTGGAAGAGCGTAATCCCAATCTCATTCTCCAGTTCCCTGATGGCCCGGCTGATTGTGGAATGAGATACATAAAGCTGCTGTCCGGCCCGACTGATGGATCCGGTCTGTTCGACAGCGGAGATATAACGAAGTGTCTGGATGTTGATATTGCGCATGATTTTCCTCCGGTATGAATCATGTTTTGTACATAATTATCTGTATTTTAACGGATATGAGAAGTTTTTTCAACCAGAGTATTTGTGTTGTGCTAATTCTGCACAAGCAGCTGACAGTTATTGATACTTTTGAATTTTATAAAAATATTGTAAAATTTTTATAAAGAAAAATGGCAATCCTATTTGCCAGGAAAGGGGTGTTTTATGAGCAATAAGAAACAAGGCATTAACTTTAACCCATTTATTGTCATGGCCTGCATGGTCATTGCCTGTGCTGCCGCATCTTACGTAATCGCGCCGGGCGCCTATGACCGCGAGACCATCGACGGAGTTACCCGTGTTCTGGCTGACAGCTATCATCCAGTCGACCGCACGCCGGTAACCTTGTTTCAGATTTTCAAGTCTCTGCCGGAAGGCCTGACGGCAACGGCAAACATGATGTTTGTGGTAATGCTGATCGGAGGTGTTGTTCAGATTTATTCGGATACCGGTGTTATGGCGGCTGCCATCAACAGCGTGCTGAACGTGAAGAAAGTGTCCAGTGAAGCTATTATTTCTCTGATTATGATCGCATTTTTTGTCATTGGTGGTATCCTGGGCTGGTCTGAGCAGATTATCCCGTTTGTTCCCATCGTGATTTCCCTGACACTGGCTCTGGGATATGACTCCCTGGTAGGTATGGCGATCTCGGGCTTTGCATGTCTGATCTCCTTTGCAGTCGGACCGTTTAACGTTTACACCGTGGGGACGTCCCATACCATTGCCGAGCTTCCCATGTTTTCCGGCTGGCAGCTTCGTATCTGCGCCCTGCTTGTCATCTGTGCGCTGAGCCTGTTCTGGGTGCTCCGCTATGCGAGAAAGATTAAGAAGGATCCCTCCAAAAGCCTTATGGCGGATGTGGATACTTCTGACCTGCGAATCCCCACTGACATTTCAGACGTACTCAATACACCGAAAACCCTGTCACTTGTTGTGCTGGCGATTTCCTTTGCAGTCGTTATCTACGGCCTCCTGAATCTGGGCTGGTCTTACACCGAGATGGGCGCCGTGTTCATGATGGGCGGAATTGTGGTGGCGCTGCTTAACCGGGTAGCTCCCACGGCATGTGTGAACATGATCCTCAAAGGTATGAGAGGCGCTATGGAAGGCGCACTGATCATCGGCGCGGCCCGTGCGGTTCAGGTAACCATGAGCTACGGCGGAATCATTGACCCCATCGTCCATGGCCTGTCCACAATGATGCAGAGCTCTTCCCAGTATCTCACCAGTTGTGTTATGTTTATTATGAACTTCTTTATCAACATGCTGATTCCGTCCGGCTCCGGTCAGGCAACTGCCGTTATGCCGATCATGGTTCCTCTTGCTGATATGCTTGGCATCACCCGTCAGACAGCAGTGCTGGCTTTCCAGTTTGGTGACGGTATCTCAAACACCTTCTGGTTCTCCAATGGAACTCTGCTGATATATTGTGCACTGGCAAAGCTTTCCTTGAAGAAATGGTATAAATTTATCCTTCCTCTTCATGGAATCTTCGTACTCGTAGAATTTGTCTTCTTATACATTGCCGTAGCCACCGGCTATGGTCCTTTCTAAATTATGATGAATGTGATGGATGAGGTTCGCAAGAACCAGGAATATTTAATTGAAAAACGGAGATATTTTCACAGACACCCGGAACTGAGCTGGCAGGAATTTGAGACGGCAAAGGCGATCCGCGCAGAGCTGACGGCCATGGGACTTACCTATGAGACTGTGGGTACAAGTACGGTAGCCGTGATTCCGGGAGCGAAGACTGCTCCGGTCATCGGACTGCGCTGCGACATTGACGCGCTGCCGATTACCGAGGCCAGAGACCTGGAATTCAAGTCCCAGGAAAACGGCCTGATGCACGCCTGTGGTCACGATTCCCATATCGCCATGCTCCTTACAGCGGCGAAGATCCTGGCTGAGCATAGGCAGGAGCTGGAGTGTACCGTGAAGCTGATCTTCCAGGCAGCAGAGGAGGATGCAAGCAACAAACGGGCCGGCGCCAGGGAAGTGCTGGATTCTGGTCTGATCGATGATGTGGATACGGTCTGCGGCATGCACATTTTCCCAATGATCCCGGCAGGAA
>CAJTOW010000027.1:24229-37756 GCA_910577655.1 uncultured Lachnospiraceae bacterium
GGCCCGGTATACTTCCATGGGATTTATGCGGATCAAAATCATCGGAAAAGCGGGACATGGCGCGATGCCGCAGTTTTCCGTAGATCCGATTTATGTAGGGTGCAAGGTGGTGGATGCCCTACAGAGCATTGTCAGCCGTGAGACAGATCCCAATGATACTGTGGTTGTGAGTATCTGCTCGTTCCATGCAGGCTCCGCGGCCAATATCATCAGTGGCTCGGCAGAACTGCGGGGTACCGTGCGTACCTTCAGCCCGGATGTGAGAAAAGCGCTGCCTGAAATGATGGAGCGCATCATCAAAAATACCTGCGCTGCATACCGTGCCGATTATGAATTTGAGATGTATGCAGATCTTCCGGCTACGATCACGGATGCCCGCTGCGCCGGGATCGGGAGAGAGGCTGTCGTGGATATCCTGGGTGAAGAGGCCATATACAGCTATCCGGGTACTCCCGGCGGCGAGGATTTTGCCTTTATCCTGGAGAAGATTCCCGGAATCTACGCGTTTATTGGCTGCAGAAACGAGGAGAAAGGCTGCGTCTACCCGCTGCATCATGATCATTTTGATCTGGATGAGGATGCGATGATGAACGGCGTTGGCTTTTACCTGGGGTATCTGCTCCATGCGCAGACAAAACAGTGGTAATAACAAATCCCGGAAGCCCTTTGGCGGCTCCGGGATTTGTTTTGCAGACAGTGCAGACGGGGCATCTCCGATTTGCCGCGCGTCCCCTGTCGGGCGCATGAAGGTTTGTTTTGTAAACAATTCAAGGGGTATCTGAACTGCTATGTGATATTAGTTCTTTGCAGCCAGCACTGCGTCGTATGCGCTGGCCATGCCGTCCTTCTGGATCTTGTCATACCACTCCTGAACCACCGGAAGCAGATCGCTCAGATCCTGTCCCCAGTAATCTTCTCTGGCCAGAATATCCGCTACGGAGGCATCCTTCATGAACTTCATGATCTCCTCGCCGTCATTGGCCTCGTCGGTCCGGTAGAAGGCAATCAGTGCAGCCAGGGAGAAGGTCAGACCCTGGGGATATGCCCCCTTTGCTTCCTTGTACTCCAGAATCGTCGGCAGCACTCTCGCTTTGAACTTGGATACAGAATTCAGGGCGATAGACAACAGCAGATGGCGGATGAACGGATTGGAGAAACGCTCCAGAACCGCGGCGCCAAACTTGCGGTTGTCCTCATTGTCACCGATGGTGGGGATGATCTCCTCGAAAATGCACTTCTTAAGGAGAGCAGATACTTTCTCATCCTTCAGACACTCGCCTACAGTCTCCAGACCGTACAGACGGGCTGCCAGCACCATGGAGGTATGGGCGCCGTTGAGGATGCGGACCTTTCTCTTCTTATAGGGATCCACATTGTCGGTCCAGATCACGTTGAAGCCTGCCTTCTGCAGGGGCAGCTCATCTTCGTGGTCGCCCTGGATTACCCACAGATGGAATATCTCAGCGGTATCCATCATGTTGTCCTGCTCACCGATGCGCTCGCACAGAGCCGCGTGCTCATCCCGGGGGAATCCGGTGACGATCCGGTCTACCAGCGTAGAGCAGAAATCATTCTCCTTCTTCATCCAGGTCTTGAAGTCCTCGCCCAGACCCCACAGATCCGCATACTGCATGCAGCACTTCTCCAGCTCCTCGCCATTGTGGTCAATCAACTCGCAGGAGAGGATGATAAAACCCGGAAGTTCCAGCTTAAAGCGCTTGTACAGAAGCTGAGTCAGCTTACCCGGGAAGCTCTTGGCTGGCTTGTCCTCAAACTTGTTCTCCGGAACAAACTCGATACCGGCTTCTGTGGTATTGGATACGATGAAGCGGATATCCGGATTTTCTGCCAGAGCCATGTAGCCCTCTGCATCCGTATAGGGATTGACGCACCGGTTAATAATATCAATGTGGGTGTGCTCGTCCACCACCTGGCCATTGTCGATTCCTCTCAGGAACAGATTGTACTGGCAGCCCTGCTTCTCCAGCATCTCACACATGCCCCGCTCGATGGGCTGTACTACCACTACAGAACCATCAAACACTCCCTGGTCTCTCAACTTCTGGAGAAAATAATCCACGAACCCACGCAGGAAACCGCCCTCGCCAAACTGAATTACTGTTTCTTTTACATTGCCCATCGTCAGAACCTCCAAATTTAATTTTTTCTCCGGGAACCCTGAACAACTCTGGATCGGAATCCCCCGCTGATTGTCCGATCCATATTGTAAGTGCTTACATTTTTGACCAGACTGATTTTCTCTTTTATTACATAGATTTACTATACAACATTTCCTTTCATAATGCAAGTCCTTTTCAAATATTTTTGTAAGCGTTTACAATGCCGGTTACAGTTCACGGGCGGTTGTTCCGAGAGGTACGCTCTGGCCGTGAACAGTAACCAATATCCTTTACCGTCCACAAGGCGGAGAAAACCGGACAAAAACAGACGGGAAACTTCCCGCCTGAACTGTGATCCATTCAAAAATATCCCTATAAACGCTGAAAAGACTGTCACATCGATGCGACAGTCTCCTGGTTCTGCTTACTTAATTGAAAACCCACCTGACCCCAATTCCCAATTCGCCTTAAGCGACTACTTTTACATTAACAGCCTGCATGCCGCGGTTGCCCTCGGTGGTGTCGAAAACAACTTTCTGACCATCCTCCAGGGTCTTGTAGCCATCAGCCACGATGCCGGAAAAATGTACAAAAACCTCTTCTCCAGTAGCATCATTGGTGATGAAGCCGTAACCTTTAGTAGCGTTGAACCATTTTACTGTACCGTTATTCATGCCAGTACCTCCTAAAAAAATTATTTATAACTCGTACGGAACAAAAAATTCACATATTTTTGTAAAACACGAAAGGACTTCATGACTTACAAAAATATGTGAATCAAAAACTCATTTCTGAATACAAGTTTATTCTACCATTCACCTATGATTGTGTCAAGTAAATTCAGCTTTCATTTTTACGAAATTCTACGAAGGTTTTTTGTTTCCTGTACTTCCTGAGTATGGGGATACTCCTCCGGAATCCCCTGCCCATTCAGGAACTCCATTGTCCCGGGAGGCAGAATCCGGACTTTATCGCGGTGTTGTCCCTCCGCAGCAGTTCAGGTAACCTTACTGACCTGTCACTTCCTGCCAACAACCGTATAACCGCCTCAGGCGGCTCTCCTGACCGGCAGGAACTGATCCCTGACAGTCAGGAGATAAAAAAGGGAATATCCTTATACAAGTAAATCACGGGTCAGACGTGTATCCAAAAAGCTGCTAGGATATTCCTCTTTCCTGATCTGCATAACGCCTATACGGGTGATTTACTTCAGTGTAACCTTAGCGCCCTCAGCCTCCAGCTTGGCCTTGATTGCCTCAGCCTCATCCTTGGAAGCGGCTTCCTTAACAATCTTCGGAGCGCTGTCAACTACATCCTTGGCTTCCTTCAGACCCAGGCCGGTAGCTTCGCGTACAACCTTGATAACTTTAACCTTGTTGGGGCCAACCTCAGTCAGCTCTACGTCAAACTCGGTCTTCTCCTCAGCTGCCTCAGCCGGACCAGCTGCTGCTGCAACAACAACACCGGCTGCTGCGGATACGCCAAACTCTTCCTCGCAGGCCTTTACTAACTCATTCAGCTCCAGTACGGATAATTCCTTGATAGCTTCGATAAACTCAGCAGTAGTCAACTTTGCCATTTTGATTTCCTCCATTTTATTGATATTCTTTTAAACTTCTCATCCGGGGAGAACGGCTCCCCTCTGCTCATTCAGTCAGACACAGCCGTCCGGAGCCTTCCAGACCGTCCGTTCATACGGATTCCTGATCATACCCAGACTGTCTGGCCTGCCTTAATCTTATACCTCAGGCTGTCTGAACCGTCAAAAACTTATGCCTCAGCCTGCTTCTCAGCGATCTGGTTAAGCACACGGGCGAAGTTCGCAATAGGAGACTGCATGCTGCCCAGCAACCGTCCCAGAAGTACCTCTCTGGACGGGATGGTAGCGATGACCTGAATCCCCTTGGCATCATAATAAGTTCCTTCTACAATGCCGCCCTTCATCTCCAGCTTGTCAGCCTTCTTGGCAAACTCTGCCAGAAGCCTTGCCGGGGCGGTCGCGTCATCCTTGGAAACTGCGATCGCGGTGGGTCCTTCCAGATTCGGATCCAGGGCTGCATAATCGGTTCCTTCAGCTGCTCGCTTAATCATGGTGTTCTTATATACTTTATAAACAACACCGGCATCTCTTAACTGCTTACGCAGCTCTGTGTCCTGGGCTACAGTCAGACCGCGGTAGTCGACTGCCACTACAGACGCAGCGCCATTCAGCAATTCGGAGATCTCAGCTACGATAGGCTGTTTCAACTCAACTTTTGCCATGAATATCTTCCTCCTGTTTTATTCTCGTACGACGGAACTGGTCCTCCGTACAGATCCGCATGCCTCACGGCATCCGTCATGGAAACTGCACAAATGCGAATGCCCCAGCCACACATCCTGCTGCATTCCGGAAACACAGAAGCTTCCGCCGGCAGCTTCGTCTGTGTACCTGGCACAAAAACCTCCCCATCCGGAGACGGGGAGGCACTGTAATCACTTATACTTACTCTGACTATCCAGCGGCCCTTCCGGTACCTGGTTCCGTCTGCTGTCAGTTCCAGGCTTCTACAGCCCTGGATACCATCTGGCAGTCCGGTCTCTCCCCGGCAGAAGAGAGTCTCCTCCGCTATGGGAATCTGGACACACAGTAATATAAAAATTCATACGTCCTCGGCAGGCGTTATTACCTTATGCCTTGCGGCGCCTGCTGTCTTCGGCAGTCCATACTTTGTAACAATAACACATTCTATTGAAAATGTCAACATCAAAACAACTTAGTTCATCAATTTCGCTACGTTCAGCTTCACACCGGGCCCCATGGTAGAGGTCAGGGTGACGCTTCTTAAGTAAGCGCCCTTGAGAGTAGAGGGTTTTGCCTTGATGATGGCATCCATAAGCGTCTGGAAGTTGTCCGCCAATTTCTCTTCGTCAAAAGAAGCTTTACCTACTGGCACATGGATGATATTGGTCTTGTCAAGTCTGTACTCGATCTTACCGGCTTTAATATCGTTGATGGCCTTGGTCACATCCATGGTTACGGTACCTGCCTTCGGGTTCGGCATGAGTCCCTTCGGTCCAAGGATACGGCCCAGACGGCCTACAACACCCATCATATCCGGAGTGGCTACAACCACGTCAAAATCCAGCCAGCCTTCGTTCTGGATCCTGGGGATCAGCTCTTCTGCTCCTACGTAATCTGCTCCGGCTGCCTGGGCCTCGTCAGCCTTGACACCCTTGGCGAATACCAGGATCCTGACCACCTTACCAGTACCATGGGGCAGTACGACCGCGCCACGGATCTGCTGGTCCGCATGACGTCCGTCACAACCTGTACGGATGTGGGCTTCAATGGTTTCATCAAATTTCGCAACTGCATTTTTCTTAACCAGTGCAATCGCGTCTGCTGCATCATAAAGAGTAGCACGGTCTACGGTCTTGGCCGCCTCTACATATCTTTTTCCACGTTTCATAATTAATAACCTCCTAGTGGTGTTGTCGGGGATGTCCCTCCCACGTCTATTTTCTTCATCTCTCAGACAGTACTATTCTTCTACTGTGATACCCATACTTCTGGCAGTACCTGCGATCATGCTCATGGCCGCTTCCAGGCTTGCTGCATTTAAGTCCGGCATCTTGGTCTCGGCGATCTTCTGGAGATCTGCCTTGGAGATGGTTGCTACCTTTGTCTTGTTCGGGGTTGCGGAACCAGATTTGATCTTGCATGCTTTCTTTAACAGAACAGCTGCCGGCGGCGTCTTGGTGATGAAGCTGAAGCTTCTGTCTGCATATACGGTGATCACAACCGGGATGATCAGGTCGCCCTGGTCTGCAGTTCTGGCGTTGAATTCCTTGGTGAACTGCACGATGTTCACACCATGCTGACCCAGAGCAGGACCAACCGGCGGTGCCGGAGTAGCCTTGCCTGCCGGAATCTGTAATTTGATGTAACCAGTTACTTTCTTTGCCATAATAATGACCTCCTATAATGTGGTATTGTCGGGGATGTCCCTCCCACGAGCTGGCATACCGCTCATCCATCTCCTCCCCCGGGGGAAGACGGCACGCCATGGCCGGTGCGCTCCGGCCTCTCATTGTTTCTATGCATCCTCCTGCCGCCGCATGGATCCCGCACCGGTGATCCCGGATACCTCTGCCGGATATTCTGACTCCCGGCAGTGCCCCTCGCGCCGGACACTGGAGATTTACATCTTCTTCACTTCCGTGAAGTTCAGCTCGACCGGTGTATCACGGCCAAACATCTCAACATTAATTGTAAGGGTTTTCTTGCCTTCATTGACTGCCTTGACAGCGCCGACCGTATCCTTCCAGGCACCTGCGGTTACCACTACGGTATCGCCCACCTCGAAATCAACCGTCACCTGCGTCCTGCCGAATCCAAGATTCGCCATCTCCTCGTCAGTCAGGGGAACCGGCTTGGAGCCAGGGCCTACAAAGCCTGTGACACCACGGGTGTTCCGCACTACGTACCATGTCTCGTCATTCATCACCATATGAATCAGCACATAGCCTGGGAACATCTTCTTGTCTGCCAGCTTCTCAACACCGTCTTTCAGCTCTGCCACCTCCAGCATGGGGACCGATACCTCCAGCATCTGGTCCTGCAGCTTGCGGTTCTCAATGGTCTTCTCAATGTCAAACTTTACCTTGTTCTCGTAGCCCGAATAGGTATGAACTACATACCACTTTGCTTCTGACATTCTATCACCCTCGCCTTGATCAGATAATGAAGCTGAGGCCCCATTTGATAATGAAGTCCAGGACCGCGATTACAAGTCCCAGCGCAACGGATACTGCCAGCACCACAACGGTCTGCTTGCCGACGGTCTCCTGGTCAGGCCATACGATTTTCTTGAACTCAGCTTTTAAACCTTTGAAAAAGCTCTTCCTGGGAGCTTTCCCGGTGCCTGTAGTCTCGCTCATCTTTCCACACTCCTTACTTGGTTTCTTTGTGCAAAGTATGAGTCTTGCAGAATCTGCAATACTTCTTGGTCTCCATGCGGTCCGGATGAGTCTTCTTATCCTTCGTCATGTTGTAGTTACGTTGCTTGCATTCGGTACATGCCAGTGTAATTCTTGTGCGCACGACTTCCACCTCCACTTGTTTTCATTTCGCTGGTCTTTTCTTAAATTTGCGCATAAAAAAAAGACCTAACTTCTTCCATCGCCATATTACTATATCATAATCAAAAGGTGGAGTCAACTGTTTTTCGTGAAAACACGGCGGTTCCGGTAACAGTTCTGATAGGTCTGCGCACCTGCTGCGCTGACCGTACGAAAATGTAGTGGCCGCGGGCATACGGCCATCGCGAAGCGATTCTAAATTGCCGTATGCCGTAACAGTTCAGGGGGTATCTGAACTGTTACCGGTTCCGGATACCTGAAGGGTAACAGTTCAGACGGGATTCTTGTCCCCGGTGCTTTTCGGGAGCAAGAAGATGGTCCGTCTGAACTGTTATATGGTATGGTTACTGCTCGCCGGTGTCCGGCAGGCAGCAGCTGATACAGGAATGTCAAGGATTTCAGTGCCAGTACTGCTGTAAGTAACCCTCTGCATCATCCTCCCCTAAATGATATTTCCTGATCACTCTGTCCCGGGTCTCCTGTCTGGTGCCGCCAAGCTCCTGACAAGTCTCAATCAGGGCAGCCACGCCCTCTGTGCGAACACTCTGACACTTTTCCTCAACTATTTTGTCAGCCATTTCTGTCGCCATCCCCGTGGCCATTTCTGTGGCCATTTCTGTCGCCATCTCTGTCGCCATCTCTGTCGCCATCTCTGTCGCCATCTCTGTCGCCATCTCAGCCGCTCTCACCTCGAGCCGGTCCTCCAGCAGGGCATCCAAAAACCAGCATGCATTGGTTTCTTCCTGTTTCGTCGCCTGTGCCATCTCCTCTTTCACCTCCCCATAGCGTTTGTCTCCAAAAAATATTTTGAAGAAATCCAGTAATTCCGCAACATGATCCCATCTCTTTTCATTATACTTTAAAGACTTCACATTTCCAAGTCTTTTTGCCCTGAAAAACTCAGCCACAATCCGGAAATCACTCCGGAACAGGCTGATCTCCTCTTCCTCGAGAAATGCCACCTGGACAAGGTTGACCGGATAGTCAGGAACAAAGGGCTTCAGTCTTTCCGGAAGATTCAGCATGCCGTGCAGGGTCGTCGGCCCGCTCCACGGCTCTGTGCCAAAATACAGGACCAGTGTGACCACCGGACAGAGCTTCTGCCCGGGCCACAGCTCTGCGGTATAATCCGCCTCACGGCCCTGCTCCTTATTCTTCATCTTTTCCTTTCGGATATTCCGGTCGTATGAGCCGAAATCATAACCCATTACCCGCACCGGCATGACATTGCTTGGCCGGGTCTGGTTCTCCAGTCCGTATACCCGGATCTCGACACCATTTTCCGTATCGATTTTCAAAACATCCCTGTTTTTCTGCCTCAGCTCCCCTTCTGCAGCCTTATAAACGCTGGCAGTGGGGCCATCCCTGAGATTTTCCGGTTTTACCACGGGGTCCCCTTCATATACCAGGACATTGACAATGTCGGCAAAGACATCCTCATAATCCTCCAGCAGTTTCTCTGCGGTGTCCGGTCCTGACCTCTGGCCGGTTGTGTTTTTCTTTGGTTTTTCTTTTTCGACAGACATATCTCCTCCTGAACTTGCTGCGAATACTCCGGACATTCAGCCCCAAAGGCAGGGGCACGAAAAACCGGGGAGTATTCTGCATGGTTAACGGGTGGCATTTCAAGAACATTTACGAAGACTGCGGACAGTGCAAAGAAAACGGAAGACCAGTCCCGGCTGCACTGGAAAATGCGGCAAAGCGTAATGTACTGGAAACACTGGCAGAGCTGCCAGATATACCCCGGACAGACACATCCGGGAAATGTGATTATATGATAACACAGTCCACAAAAAAATGCAAGTACTTTGTGAATTTAAAAATGTTTTTGTAATAGTTCAATGGGTATCTGAACTGTTGCATTTTTCAGATTTATATTTTTCATCTCCCATATCCGATACACACCGCCACATAGTAGATCCTCTCCACCCCCGCGGCCTTCAGGACGCGGCTGCATGCTTCGATGGTGCTGCCGGTGGTGTAGATATCGTCTACCAGGATCACGCTGCCGGGAATATGCCCCCAGGCCATGGGGTCTGTCCTGACGGAAAATGCCTCCTGGAGATTCTCCAGCCGTTCCTGGGGATTCAGGGTGCGCTGGGGGGCGGTCTTTCTGGTGCGTATCAGGAGCCGGTCATCCACCGGGATCCCCCAGATCCTGGAGAGCCGGACAGCCAGCTCTCTGGCCTGGTTGTAGCCGCGTTTCCTCAGACGGGCCGGATGGACGGGTACCGGTACCAGGGCTGCTGCCTGCCAGACCTGAACCCGCCGGGTCATCCGGGTACCCATGGCGGCTGCGTAGAAGTCAAGATATTCCCGTTTGTTCTTATATTTAATAGCAGCCATGGAATGGCGGGCAGCTTCATTGTAATTCAGAAGGGCCATGCCGCTGTCATAGGTGCGGCGGTGGCGGCTGCAGTCGGCGCAGTACTCGATACCTTCGTTCAGTACCTCTTTGCCGCATTTCTGGCAGACTGGCTGCCGGACAGGGGATAATTTTGTGATACAGCCGGGGCAGATCAGAGCGCCCTCCGGCCAGACGATACCGCCGCATACCGGACAGCGGCGCGGGAACAGAAGATTGATCAGGCGGTCAGCGAAAGCCGCCAGAAACGGTACGGTTCTCTTATTACATGGCACAGCAGTCATTTTCTTCCATTTATATATGCTTCATCCCTCCTTTTCATTTGAGTCTATGGCCAGTCAGACACGCTCTAGGCCATAGACTATCTTTTTATGATATAGATTCTTCCGCCCCCATGACCTCCTGGATCCGTGCCTTCAGCCCTGTATAGCGGCGCTGCTCAGTCTCATTGTCCACCATGGCCTGAAAGGCAGCGGGGAGTCCTACCAGACAGACGCAGGAGCGTGCCCGTGTGACGGCTGTGTAGATCAGGTTGCGGGTCATAAGCATCCGGGGGCCGGAGTGAACCGGGATGACCACCGCCGGGTACTCGCTGCCCTGGGACTTGTGGATGGTGATGGCGTAGGCCAGCTCCAGCTCCTCTAACTGCCTGAAGCTGTAATCCACCATCTTCCCCTCGTCGAATTCCACGGTCATCTCCTCGGCAAAGGAATTGATCTCCCGGATGACACCGATATCGCCGTTAAATACCCCTGTCCCTGATTCTGCCGGGATGCCGTACCGGCTCCTGACCTCCCACTCGATCTGGTAATTGTTCTTGATCTGCATCACCTTGTCTCCCACCCGGTAGATGACGCCGCCCGGGGTCTCCTTCTCCGCCTTGGAGGGATCCCTGGGATTTAAGAATTCCTGCAGGATGGTATTGAGCCGCTCCACCCCCACGGCCCCGCGGCGCATGGGTGTCATGATCTGGATATCAAATGGGTCTGCGTTGACATACTTTGGAAGCTTCTCCTTCACCAGGGTGATCATGGCGCTGATGATGGCATCGGGATGGTCCCGCCGGATGAAAAGGAAGTCCCGGCTCTTTTTATCCAGAGGCACCGGCTCCCCGTCATTGATCCGGTGGGCATTTACAATAATGTCACTTTCTGCCGCCTGCCGGAAGATCCGGGTCAGCCGCACCACATGAAAGCAGTCAGAATCAATCAGATCCCGGAGCACATTGCCTGCTCCCACACTGGGAAGCTGGTTCACATCCCCCACCAGAATCAGGCGGGTGCCCGGATTCACTGCCTTTAAAAGGGAATGCATGAGATAAATGTCCACCATGGACATCTCGTCGATAATGATGGCATCGGCATCCAGGGGATTCTCTTCGTTCCGCTCAAAATGCATCCCGGATGTGTCCCCGCCCTCCCCCGGCGCACCGGTCAGCTCCAGGAGCCGGTGGATAGTCCGGGCCTCGTAACCGGTAGCCTCGGTCATGCGCTTGGCTGCCCTGCCTGTGGGTGCCGCCAGCAGAATCTCCATCTCCTCCTGCTCGAAATACCGGATAATGGTATTGATGGTAGTAGTTTTCCCGGTACCGGGGCCTCCGGTGATGATCAGCACACCGCGGTTGACTGCTTCCACCACCGCCAGGGCCTGCATCTCGTCGGTCTCGATCTGTTCCTCGGCGCAGATACTTTTAAGGCGGGCCCGGATATCCTCCTCCGGCTCGTTGCCTTTGAGATTCAGATCATGAAGCATCCGTGCAGTGTTCAGCTCCAGATAATAGTACTGGGCCGCGTACACATGGCGGAAATCCTCCCCGGCCCTGACCACCACCTTCTTATCCATCTGCAGATCCATCAGATGCTTCTCCATGCCCTCTGGAGGGATGCACAGCAGATCGGAAGCATTTGCAAAAAGCTCCTCCTGGGGCAGGTAGGTGTGGCCGTTTGCCACAGACTGGAGGAGAGTGTACAAGATCCCGCTGCGTACCCTGAAGTCAGAGTCTGCGATGATCCCTGCCCGCTGGGCAATCTCGTCAGCGATCTTGAAGCCCACCCCCTGGATGTCATCGGCCATCTGGTAGGGATTCTCCCGGACCACACTGTAGAGCCGGGGGCCGTACTGCTGGTAGATCTTCAGCGCCAGATTCATGGAAATGCCGTAGTCCTGGAGGAACATCATGGCCTGACGCATCTCCTTCTTCTCCTCCATCTGTCCGGCTATGGACATGGCCAGCTTCTCGCTGATGCCCTTGACCTCCGACAGCCGCTCCGGCTCTTCCTCGATGATGCGGAATGTGTCGGCCTTGAAACGTTTCACGATCCGGGCTGCCAGAGCCGCCCCCACACCGCGGATGGCACCGGAGCCCAGGTAGCGCTCCATGGACAACGTATCCTCCGGTGTCTTCATCTCATAGCTCTCCACCCGGATCTGGTCCCCGTATACCGGGTGCTCCACAGTCTGGCCCACGGCCTCAATGTAATCCCCCTCACTGATAAAGGGAAATGTGCCCACAAGCACGTATTCGTCATCCTCAGCGGCCAGACTCAGGATGGAGTAGCCGTTCTCCTCGTTGCGGAACTTGATCCGCTCTATGTATCCACACACGGTTGCCATGTGTCATCGTCTCCTTATAGACTAAGTAAAAAAGGCAACAGTTCAGACAAGTCTGCGCGTTCACCGCGCCGACCGTACGAAACCGCAGTGGTTGTGGGCATACGGCCATCACGAAGTGATTCTAAATGGCCGTATGCCGTAACAGTTCAGGAGGGGTATCTGAACCGTTACACAAACGGCCCCCTCCTGCTGCCTGCTCCGGTCAGGTATACTTCCTCTGCTTCATATCCCCATGTTTGAACTCAATGAACCGGCCTGTGCCGATGGCCACGGCGGTCAGAGGATCCTCGGCAACCATAGTAGTGATGCCGCTCTTCTCCTCAATAAGCTGGTCCAGGCCGTTAAGCAAAGAGCCGCCGCCGGTCATGACGATCCCCCGGTCGAAGATATCGGCTGCAAGCTCCGGCGGAGTGCGCTCCAGCACATTGTGGACCGCATCCACGATCTGGGACGCAGGCTCCCGCAGGGCCTCCAGAGTCTCATCGGAAGTGACAATAACCGTCTTGGGCAGGCCGGTCACCAGGTTGCGGCCGCGGACCTCCATGGTCAGCACCTCGGGCCTGCGGTAAGCTGCCCCGATATTGATCTTGATCTCTTCAGCGGTTCGTTCTCCGATGAGCAGATTGTGCTTCTTGCGCATATAGCGGACCAGGGCCTCGTCAAAGTCATCGCCGGCCACCTTAATGGATGTGCTGACCACGGGGCCGCCCAGGGAGATCACGGCGATATCCGCCGTGCCGCCTCCGATATCCACGATCATATTGCCACAGGCCTTGGAAATGTCGATCCCCGCGCCGATCGCCGCTGCCACCGGCTCCTCAATGATCTCCACGTCACGGGCGCCTGCCTGATAGGTAGCGTCCTCCACGGCCTTGCGCTCCACCTCAGTGGCTCCGCTGGGAATGCAGACCGCGATACGGGGCTTGCGCAGAGTACGTCTGCCCACAGACTTCTCAATAAAATATTTCATCATCTTCTCGGTCACTGTATAATCGGAGATCACACCCTGGCGCAGCGGCCGCACGGCCACGATATTGCCGGGGGTGCGCCCGATCATCAGGCGGGCCTCCTCGCCTTGATCTTGTTGGAATCCCGGTCAATGGCTACTACAGAGGGTTCTTTCAAAACCACTCCCTTGCCCTTGATATATACTAAAATACTGGCAGTACCTAAATCAATTCCAATATCATTGGATACAAACATGCTCTTTCCTCCTGCAGTCCCTTCTCTAACCCCGGCCACGGCATCTTATCCTGCGATGCCATACCAATCTTCTCGTGATACACTGTCGTCCGGCCAGAT
>CAJTOW010000028.1 GCA_910577655.1 uncultured Lachnospiraceae bacterium
CTACGCCGCGTTCATTTGGGCCAAATCTCCCACGAAGTGGAGCGCACAGCTACCGGAAAGCAATTTTCAGACACACTCTAGGGCCAGATATCTCTGGCATGTTACAATACCAAAGAGGAAGTAGATCAGCTGGCAGAGTATCTGGAACGGTTATGCAGGATGAAACTCTCCGTTCAATAACACTATATAAATCCAGCAAAAAAGAGACTTGTTGCCTCCGGGAAATTGCAGTATAATAATCCGTAAGAGTACGGTGCAAGGGGGATTGCGCCGCAAAAGAGCGGAGGAAAGTTATGGACCACAAGGATTTAAGACTGTATGATGAGATATCCCAGACAATCTATATTGCTGACAGGGAGAACTATGACCTGGTTTTTCTGAACCGGTGCGGCAGGCAGCGTCTTGGAATCCAGAATGATCAGGAAGTATATGGGAAATGCTATAAGGTCCTCCAGGGGCTGGATGCGCCGTGCAGCTTCTGCAACAATAAAGATCTGAAAGAAAATGAGGTATACAGCTGGAAATACTGGAATGAGAAGCTGAAGACAGAATTTCTGATCAATGACAGCCTGATCTGGCTGTGGGACAAGTGGTACCGCATGGAGATCGCGGTGGATATTCTGGAGATCGAGGAAGGCTATACCAAGGCCAAGGACGACCTCCATGCTGCCCAGGTGGTGGTGCAGTGTGTGAAGCGTCTTACATCTCTGGACGACAGCATCCAGGAGGCGGTTGAGTATGTGCTGGCCCGGATCCTGGAGTATTACCATGGGTCCAGAAGCTATATTCTGGAGATTGATCCGGAGTGCCAGTGCATCCGCAATACCTATGAGGTCTGCGGGGAGGGCATGGTGCCGAAGAAGGATGCCCTTCAGCAGGTTTCTCTTCTGCTTCTCACCCGGTGGGCGGAATATTTTGAGCGTGCCAAATATATCCATATTGAGGACCGGGAGGCCATTAAGGAGAGCTCCCATAGGCAGATCGAGTACCAGATCATGGTTACCCAGGATGCCCAGAGCCTTCTGGCGGTTCCGTTTTATATCAACGGAAAGATCCAGGGGATTCTGGGAGTCAGTGATCCGGCCTGCCGTAAGGAGGATACCCAGTTCCTTCTGAATCTGACTTACTTTGTGCTCAACGAGATCTCGCGCCGCAAGATGAGCGAGCAGCTTACAAGACTCAGCTATCACGACCTTCTGACCAATCTGAATAACCGGAACCGCTACAATGAGACCATTGCCCGGTTTGAGCAGGAAGAGATGAAGAATGTGGGAGCCGCGTTCATTGATATGAATGGCCTGAAGTCCATCAATGATACATATGGGCATAGTGTGGGTGACCGGGCGATCCGCAATCTGGCGGATATTCTGATCCAGTGCTTTAAGGCGAAGGAGGTCTACCGCATCAGCGGGGACGAGTTTGTGGTGATCCAGGAGAAGTGCACCAAGAGTGAGTTTACCAAACGGGTCCAGCATTTCCAGAAGTGTATCCAGAAGGATGACGGAGAGCTGGCCACTGTGGGCTATGTCTGGAGAAGCGACCGGTGCAATCTCCCCCAGATGCTCAACGACGCGGAGCAGATCATGTATGCCGGCAAGCAAAGCTACTATGAGAAGCATTCCCGCAGGGGAGCCAAACAGCACCCGGCTATGCTGGGCAACCTGATCAGGGAACTGGAGCAGGATGTGTATACGGTGTATTTCCAGCCCCAGATGAATGTCAAGTCAGGAAGGATCGAGCGGATCGAGGCTCTGGTCCGCAAGATTGATGAGGACGGCAATGTGGTGAATCCTTTTGACTTTATCCCGATCCTGGAGAATGCCAGCATTATCTCCAAGATTGATTTCTTTGTTCTGGAGAATGTATGCCGGAAGCTGAAGCAGTGGAAGGAGAAGGGGTATCCTGTCATGCATGTGTCCATCAATGTATCCAGGGTGACCCTGGCTGAGGATGGCTTTGTGGCGCGGATCCTGGAGATCTGTGACCACTATCAGACGGACAGAAGCTGTCTGGAGTTTGAGATCACAGAGTCAAGCCGGACTTTGCAGGAAAAACGGATGCTGGAGGTCGTAAGATCCTTAAAACGGGAGGGATTCTCCATCGCCCTGGATGATATGGGCGCCGAGTATGGCTCCCTGGAGCTGATCATGATGAAGGAGGTTTCCATCGTCAAGCTGGACAGGAGCTTTGTCCAGAGGCTGCAGTTCACGGAGACTGAGGAGATATTCTTAAGCGGCCTGATCAATACCTGCCACCGCCTGGGCAAGGTATGTGTGGCCGAGGGCGTGGAGAACGAGCAGCAGAGACTCCTTCTGGAGCGGATGGGCTGCGAGTATATCCAGGGCTACTGGCTGGATAAGCCCATGCAGATGGAGGCCTTTGAGGAGAAATATCTGAAGATATAGATAGCATAGGGAACCGCTGGGGCAAGTTGTCGCGCAGACCATAGGCAAAGGTAGTGGCCAAAGGGCGTTGCGGAATCATCAAATGGGATGATAACGCGATGCCCTTTTCCATAGGGCCGCAAGGTCCGTGAGTGAGATGGAGCGTAGCGGAATCGAGCTGCACAGTGGACTCATGGTACAATATCCGCAGAAGCAAAAAGCAGTGCAGACATTTTGCATCATGCAACAGGATGCAGTTTTACACATTTCGGAGAAACA
Organism: uncultured Lachnospiraceae bacterium; assembly: GCA_910577655.1. Lineage (GTDB taxonomy): Bacteria > Bacillota > Clostridia > Lachnospirales > Lachnospiraceae > Brotaphodocola. The sequence goes on from CAJTOW010000028.1 coordinate 2,664, forward strand.
GGCATGGATATACGTACATATAAGAAGCGGTTTATGGAAATGAGCAAAAGACAGCGTTGCCTTGTTCTGGTAGTACTGGATATCACGGTTATATGCCTGATTCTTTTCTTTGCTCTGGTGAAGGTGGAAAGGCGTACCTCAGATCAGTACCGGACCCAGTACTATGACCAGTTTAAGACCAATCTGGACACCTTTTCCAATATAAAGGACAGTACGGACAACTTCTGTCGGGATTTAAAGCTGGCTTCCTCTATCCTGTCCTTCCTGGAAAACAGCGGCCCCAAGGATCTGGAGCGCTGTCTGGAGCAGGAGGATACCCGCATTGCGGAGGATGACCTTTTCATAAGCAACAGCAGAGGCTACACAGCCTACCGCCATCTGCGGAATATGGTCAATGTGAACCAGTATTACTCGGAGCTGGCGGTCTACAATCCACAGAGCGGTGTCTCGATCGCGGTCACAGAGGGAGGGCGCTATGGAGCTCTCTGCGTTTCCGAAGGAGAGCTGAAAAGGCTTCTGGGTATTGAGGGGACGCTGCAGACAGCCAGAGACGGGGATATAATCGTAGCAAAATCAGCGGAATATGCTGTTTCCCGCATGTATATCATACGGTCGGTGGGAGAGGAGGGGATCCTTCTGCTGTGCGGCCTGACCGAGAGGGCATGGATGGATTCGCTGCTCAATGATCACAGTGTTAGAAGCTACGAGACCATACAGATATGCTGCCGTTTTCAGAATGATACCTGGCTGCTGCGCAAACAGCAGCCGGAGCTGTCCCAGCTTGGCATTGACTTTGAGAACCTGAATACAGAAAGTGCCGTGCAGACGATAGGCGACTATGTCATCCTGAGTGTGAAGCAGGATACGCTTCCTCTTCTTCTGCTGGTGGTGGCAAGACGGGATACCACCTCGGGATTACTCAGCGAAAACTGGTTCCCCCTATTCCTGCTGGTGAATGTATTGTGGCTTGCCGTAGTGATAGAGATGTTCTGTTTTACATCCTCAACCGTATTCAGGCCTCTTGAAAAGATCAGCGAAGCCCTGCCTGCATGTCCTGACAGCCATGATGAGATGGAAACGATTTCCCAGGCGATTCTTCATTATAAAGAGGAAATCCAGCGGGACGAGGAATTGCTGGACAGGAAAAACCGTCAGCTGAGGATTGCCTATTTGACCCAGCTGATGGTAGGACAGTCTCTTTCTGTTACCCCAAAGCAGCTGGAAAAGCTGGGCATACCGGATATGATGGTAAACTATGTGCTGGTGGTTCTGTATCCGGATGATGGCCGCTGGCTTTTAGAGCATGGCAGCACCAGGGAAGGCACATACCGCCAGAGTATCACAGTCACAACCCTCCAGGAGCTCTTTCGGAGACAGTTTCCGGAGTGTGATATGGAATTTTTGTTTTATGAAAAGAAGCTGCTTGTGATTCTCCCTGTCCGGGGAGAGACCGAGGAGGAGCTTGACGGGATCCATCAGGGAGTAGCAGGCTGTATCGCGGATGCAGAGGCCTCCATGCATAAACATTTCTGTCACGGGATCAGCAAGGTGGAAAGCGGACAGGAGCATCTGAGTCAGGCATACAGTCAGGCCAGAGTCCACGCAGGGATGCTGGAGGAAAAGGAAAGCGGGCGTACAGAAGATATCCGTATGAACCGGCTGCTTAAACAGAATATGAATATGGCTGATCTGGTATATCTGGGGCGGTATGAGGAGGCATTTGGCTGCTTTAAGGAGATGCTTCTGGCCGTTGCAGGCCAGAAAAGCAGGTATTTGCGGGAGCAGCAGCTGGGGGCTCTGCTGGAACTGACCTTCTGCACACTGACAGAGACGAGTCAGACCAATACCGTGCTTCTGGAAAATATGTATATGGATATAGGCAGGATGAAGACCCTGGAACATCCGGAAGAGCTTTTGCAGCAGTGGAAGCAGATCTTTGACCGGCTGCAGGAATACTACCAGAACAGGAAAGAACAGAAGCAGTATTCCAGGCAGTTTATGAAGCTTTACCAGTATATGGAGAAAAATTTCCGCAATCCGGAGCTTTCCCTTTCTATGCTGGCAGAAATGTTTGATCTGAGTCTGCCGACACTTTCCCGTGAATTTCAGAAGAATCTGGGGCAGGGCTTTCTGGAGTGTCTGCATCATATGCGGATCGAGGCTGCAAAGTTTGAGATCGCCCATACAGACGCATCGTTAAAGGATATTGCCGTTTTTGTGGGATACAGCAATACCCTGACTATGACCCGCTCCTTTAAGAAATATACAGGAACGACCCCGGGAACTTTCAGGAAAAAATGACCAAAGCGCAGCGAATGCGTACACTTGTATGAATTGCTGCACATTTATATATATATGAGCAGATTTTTATGCGAAACAAAAAGAGCTGATCGGATAGATTGGCTCTTTTTGCAGCTATCATTTTTTTTAACCATTTTGTTCTGCCAGATTTTTCACTTCTTCAAATGCTGAAAAAACTGATATTCCATGCTTCATCTTTTTCAAATCTGGACATTTTGCACAACAAAAAAGAAGAAAAAAAGGAAGAAAACGTTGAAAATAATGCATTGGTAGGACTTCTTGACTTTTTTTGCCCAGACCCATAGATTATAACTATCAGCCGCGGCAGATACCGGCGGCAAAGGACTGGCAGGGAGACCAGAAAGGAGGTTGGCATTCATTTAGCAACAATTTTTTCAGGCATATCTGGTGCACAGATTGTCTGAAAAGATAAGAGAGGAACAACAAAAACCAAAAAAGGAAAAAAGAGAGGAAAGATAAGTTATGAAAAAAAGTTTTAGCAGAATGTTAGCAGCAACCATGTGTGTATTGACAGTTGCATCCGCAACAGCATGTTCATCCTCCTCCGCGCCGGCACCCACCAGTGCAGCAGCAGGTGAGTCTGCGGCAGCCAAAACAGAGACAGCAGCCGAATCCAAGGCAGAGCAGGCAGCTCCATCAGGAGCAGTGGAGTATTCCTTTGCCGTACATCACAGCGGAGCGGCTTCTCATCCCTATCAGCAGGGTTCGGAGTTCTGGAATGAAAAGCTGAAAGAGTATTCCAACGGCACCATGGAGCTGGATATTTACCCGGCAAACCAGCTGGCAGCAGGTTCCAAGTCTATAGAAGGAACCGCGGCAGGCAGCATTGATATCTTCATCGAGAATCCTATGAGTGTATCCAATGTAGTTCCCAGCTTTGATGCCCTGAACATGCCTTATCTGTTTGACAGCGCGGAGCAGGCCTTTGCCATGATGAATACGGACGAGTGTAAGATCTTTGCTGAGGACTGTGAAGCCCGCGGCATCAAGCTTCTGGGATACTGGTACAATGGCTGGCGCAATGTATCCAACTCCAAACGCCCCATTGAGAAGGTAGAGGACTTAAAGGGGCTTTCCATCCGTATTGCTGAGAGCCAGGTTTTTGCAGATATGATGGAGGCTCTTGGTATGCAGGCAGTTCCTCTGGCCAACTCCGAGATATTCACCGCACTTCAGATGGGAACGGTTGACGGTCAGGAGAACCCGCAGAACAACTACATCAACAACAAATATTTTGAGGTAAACCGTTACTTCTCCATGACCCGTCACGTATTCTCCGTAGAGCCGGTAGGCATGAACCTGGATCTGTGGAATTCCCTTACAGCCGAGCAGCAGGATGCGCTGATGAAGTCCTTCGACGAGGCGGCAGAGTACCAGATCGCACTTGCAAAGAAGACAGAGGAAGAGCAGCTGGAGCAGGTGCTTGCAGAAGGCGCTGATATCGAAGTAACGTATATTGACGATCTGTCAGGCTTCCAGGATGCAGTTGCAGGCGTATATGACAAGTACAGAACAACTGATCTTGGACCCTATATCGAGGCGCTGGAAGCTGCCAAGGAAAAGGTAGGCAAGTAATTCACATAACAGACAGGCGGCAAATTGCCCCAGGGATTTTCCGGGACAAGAAACTGCCTGCCTGAACTGTAACCAATATTTAAGCCGGGCTTCACCGCTCGGCTTAAATAGTACTCAGGGAAGCTTACAGAACCAGCCGCAAAGGCAGGTGTGGTGAGCTCCGGGAGTACAAAAATCTTTCAAGGAGGATGGAACAGTCTAATGAAAGTATTCGATCAATTATTTAAGCTTTTGGATAAGCTTGCCTTTGCCGGCGCCGCTGTTTCCGTGGGAGGTATGCTGTTCTGCGTCACGCTGCAGGTTGTAGCCAGAATGACGGCGCTGTCTGCCAACTGGACCACTGAGCTGAGCCAGTATTTCTTCCTCTGGGGAACAACCTTCGCCAGCTATATCGCCGCCAGGAGAGGGAAGCTGATTGGCGTGGAGCTGATCCAGAACAGCGTGGCGGCCCCCATAAAACGGGGCATGAAGTTCTTAAGCTGGGCCACCTGCGCATTCTTTTATGGTCTGGTTGTGTATTACTGTTTTGTGCAGCTTCCCCAGCTTATGGGACAGACCACACCGATCCTGAAATGGTCCATGGGCATAATCTATATTGTCATGATGGTGGGGATCTTTATGCTTACGGTTTACAGCGTCTATATGGCCCTGGAGCAGCTGGTTAAAAAGCCTGAAGAAAGCACGAGGGAAAAGACAGTAGAAGAAATATTAGAGGAGGTAGAATAAATGGTACTCTGGCTATTCGGTACATTCGCTGTGCTTCTGCTGATCGGCACACCCATCGCGGCAAGTCTGGGTCTGGCCGCAGTTGTCACCATCATCATGGGCGGAATACGTATGAACATGGTAGTGGTAGCACAGACACTGTTTGCAGGTATGACCTCTTATCAGCTCATGGCGATTCCGCTGTTTATTTTGTGCGGAAACCTTATGGGAGACGGTGGACTCAGCAAAAGGCTGGTTGACTTTATTAATCTTTTCTTCCGCCGCTTCAAGGGAGGAATGGCGTATGTAACCATCGCCGCCAGCGCTTTCTTTGCGGCGATCTCCGGTTCCTCTCCGGCCACCACTGCGGCAATCGGAGGTATCATGGCTCCGGAAATGCAGAAGAATGGTTATGACGAGGATTTCAGTCTGGCCACGGCGGCAGCGGCAGGCACCCTGGGTCAGATCATCCCCCCAAGCGTCGGTATGGTATCCTATGCCGTTCTGGCAGAGGTTTCTGTGGGAACTCTGTTTTTGACCGGCTTCGGACCGGGCCTTTTGATGACGGTTTTGATGATGGCCTATGCCCATATGTATGTGAAAAAGCATAATATCACCGTACAGGCAGAAAAGGTTACAGCCAAAGAAGCTGTCTCAACTTTCTTTGGAAGTATCTGGGCGCTGATTATGCCGTTGATTATTCTGGGAGGTATTTACAGTGGTCTCTTTACACCCACAGAAAGTGGTGCCATCGCATGTGTATATGGTCTGGTCTGCGGAAAGTGGATCTACAAGAACCTGAAATGGAGCGATATTCCAAGGATTCTGGTCAATACAGCAGTAGGTGCAGGTACCATCATGCTGGTCCTGGGCAGTGTCCAGTGTTTCAGCGTCGTCCTTACCAGAGGACATATTCCCCAGATTGTTGCAGACGCTATGCTGAGTGTTACTACTAATAAATATGTCCTGCTTCTTCTGTTCAATATCCTGCTTTTATTTGCCGGTATGTTCCTGAATGCGGTTTCAGCCATCGCCCTTTTCACACCGATCCTTCTTCCGGTACTGAAAAGTGTTGGGGTGGATCCCTATCTTGTAGGCATTATCATGATCGTGAACCTGGGGATCGGCATGATCACACCGCCGGTTGGCAACTGTCTGTATGTGGCCTGCGGTATGAGTAAAAAGATGACCTTTGAGCAGATTTCCAAGGCATGTATGCCATACATCATTGCACTGGCAATCGCCCTTCTTCTGATCACCTACGTGGAACCCATCGCCATGGGGCTTGTATGGCTTCTTGGAGCAAAATAACGATAAAAAAGAACGAATTCGGAGATAAAAACCGGAAACGTTCTTTTTTCGTAACAGCTCGGATATTCCCCGGGCTGTTACCTTTTTTCCTGGGTCTGGAGCGTGTCTGAAAATTCATTCCCGGTACCTGCACGTCCCACTTCGCGGGATATTTAGGCCAAATTCAGGTTACATAGCCCACTATGCGCCCTTCATTTGGCCCAAATCTCCCACAAACTGTGACGCACATCTGCCAGAAAGCAATTTTCAGACACGCTCTACGGCTCTGTCATCAGATACATATTGGTCTCTTCCTCCAGACGCTTCAGGTCGATCTGGTAGTAGCGCTTTCCATTGGAATTCTTCTTGGTATAGTCCCTGGAATTATCCTTTACCAGAAGGCCCTTTTTGCCCAGGTAGGAGGAAAGCTTATGAACGCTGAATTCCTCGTCATTGATGACCTTTTCCAGCTGCTCCAGCAGGTATTTGGGCTGAATATAGAGGTATTCCTTGTGGATATAGGCCTCGCCGCCGAAGGCCGGCATGGTCTGCATGATCTGCCGGGTATTGACCAGGTTGACGATCTCACGGGAGATATCGTATTTGACCGTCTGGCTGTGGAGCCCCCGGAGCACATGCTCCTCATCTTTCTGCACCACATCCAGAGCCTCCACGAAGCAGTCTGCCATCTCCTTCACCTTCGGATTGTACAGCTCGAAGAAATAGATCAGGATCTGGGTGGAAATGCTCAGGATATTCATGGTATCCCGGAGTCTGGGATGATCCGGCGGTGTCTCGCTCTCACTGTTTTCCCTGTAATTATCCCAGAATAAGCGGATACTGCGGCAGATCAGCTCCGTATTTTCCGCTGCCCACATGAGGAAGATCCGCACAAAGGAGGGCACCAGAGACGGATAATGGAGGAAGAAGCCCAGTGTCTCCTGGTTCAGGGGATATTTGTCCATATCGATCAGCAGCGTCCGGTTGACCAGGGATTCCAGCTCCAGAATATTCTCTGCGGTAATGGCGATGGAGCAGGCAAATCCTTCTCCCTGGACACGGTTTCCCGATTTTATGAGCCTTTTTTCGCAGTTGGCTGCGGTCCGGATGAAATTGTTGGCAACATTCTGCTTGCGCATGGTCTCCCGGCTGTTGACTCCTGGAGACAAGTCGTCCAGGATAAATACACAGTCCCGAAACTCCTGGATCCGGCTCTGGAGAGCCGCCTCGCTGGAGGTGAAATCCTCGCTGGCAAAGGAGGTTCCGTCTCCCCGGCTATAGATATCAAAAAAATATTTTGCGATGGTTGTCTTGTATGTGCCGGTGCTGCCGCTTATATACAATAGAAACCGCGGCGGGATATCCACGGAGAAGAACAGACTCCGCAAAAGGCCGGTAACCAGATAGACCAGGCAGAGGTTGGCAGGAATGCAATTCAGCCTGATCAGGGACTGCATGGATTCCAGGATCTCCTCCGGGGCAGTGTCATCATAGCGGATCTGGAATTTTCCGTATATATCCTGGGAAATATTCACAGCCAGTTGGGGATCCGGGGAGAATATCTCATTTCCGGCACAGTAGATCCACTGGTTTTCTATAAAATGCCAGCCCACCGAATCGATATACCAGTCCGGAGCCGGGAGCTGCCGCATCTGCATCTTCAGAAGGATAAGCAGCTCCCCCCGGGAGCTGCGCTTATAATCATTACACATCATTCCCATAGGCAGCTCCATGGATGTAAAGGCATCTGTCTCCATGATCAGCGTGTAGACCGTCTCTTCCTCCCCCACCACATACTGGATTTCCAGATATTCTTTCTCCCCGGAAGGAGAGAGGAGCCTTTGCACCGGTCTCACATAATAATCAGAAATCATGGTTCTCCCCAGACTAAGAATCCCATTTTCCCAGGTATAACGCTTCCTCACACTCTCCGGCATATCCCCCCAGGCCATAAAAACATTCCTCCTTGTCTAATAGATGTACATTTTAAAATGCGAGCATAGATGACTCGTTGATCGATTTTTAAAAGTCCAAATGTAGATTCATATGGTATTTGGCTTTCAAATTTGATGTCACATAGTTTATGCTACCACTAAGAAAGAATATAGTCAATAGAAGAACACCCGACTTTTTCCCTATTTGTCGGGGTGATACCCGATACTATTTATAAAAGTCGGGTAAATAGAAAATGTATTGTATTCTTGATTTGTATAAAAGTCGGGAATCGTATAAAATCAATACCCGATAAAATGTTATAAAGTCGGGTTACAATATGAAAAACACCCGAGAATAAATATATTAAGTCGGGGATTATGGAATGTATAATCACACGAAACGCAGATAGATAGACTAATCTCTGGTTACTACCCATGGTCAGGTTGTTTCTCCTTAGCCAGCAGATACCAGCTCTGGCCCCCCATAAACAATAAAAAAGTCCTCATCACCATATTTGTAACGAGGACTTGTATACACTATTCAGTTTCTTCAGAATACTGGCAGATAAATTTGCAAAAACCATGTGGAATCTCCCTCATGCTTTCCCTGGGAAAGGAATGTAGAGTAGAACCGCTGGGACACCATCAGTCCCTGGGCATCGGCCCAGTCAAGCATAGAGCTTATGACTTCGGAAGGGGGGATCCGTGTCTGGGATGCGCAGATTGTGCTGATGCACAGACCAGGCCCCTGATCCGTAGTGGCATCCTTAAGGAGCGGATAATCCACATACTCCTTCAGATCCCTGCCCAGGACAAGCTGGGTGTTCTTATACTCGATTTCCAGGACACCTTTCCTGCGCTGCCAGGAATACTCATCATACAGGTACATCATGTCCAGGCCAGGGTAGTTGCGGGAATAGGCAAACCACAGATTCACGCTTTCCTCCATAGTGGACTGGGGCGCGATCACATAGACTGATGGGAAATCCTGCATCTTCATAATGCCGATATCATGTTGTATATGAGAAAAATCCGTCTGGGCCAGCTGCAGTCGGGCGATGATCTGGTAGTGGTTGCGGATGGCCTTTTCCTCTTCATGGATCCTGTTCTTCAGAAGACTGCCGATCTCCTGTATGGTGTTGGAACCGGACCAGATGGTCTCGATGTCGCTAAGTCCCAGATTCATCTTTCTCTGGTATAAAATAGAAATCAGTCTATGAATTTCCTCGCTGGAATAATAACGGTATCCGTTCTCCCCTTTCATTGGGGAAAGGATTCCGCGTTTTTCGTAATGGCGGAGTGTGTCGCGGCTCATGCCCATAAGCTCGGCCACATCTCCGATCTGGTAATACTTTTCCTCCATAATCCTTCACCTCCATACCATTCCCGTGTGCCGTCTTTTTGTGGGAATGCTTTTCAATATGAAAAGCATGAAAAAGATTCTGCTTCTGACATATGGGAATGTACCAGAACCGTATCATTCTTTGTGACACGGTTCTTACAATAATGGTATATCAGGTAAAAATAGGAAATGCAAGGGAAGTAAGAAAACATTAAAAAAGTGTAAGAGAGTTTACGATTCATAACAATTCAAGGAGTATCTGAACTTTCACTGGGGTTCTGAAAAAACTGCTTGCAATATACCCCCATAGGGTATATAATAACGGTGTAAAAAAGAAAACAGTGTTTCATCCGGCCAGAATGGTACGAATCCCCATATCTGAGCAGGAGATACCTGTAGATGCCCAGTCATCCGGGCTGCCCTGGCAGCTACAGACCAGACAGCCGGCTGCAGAAACGAGGTAATAAATGGACAATGAAAGGGAATGCTGTTCTCATAGAACCAAAGAACGCTCCGAGAAGGAATATAAGGATCTCATCCACCGTCTGAACCGGATCGAGGGACAGATCCGCGGGATCAAGGGCATGGTGGAGAAGGATGTCTACTGTCCGGATATTCTGGTTCAGGTGGCGGCTGTGAACGCGGCTCTGAACAGTTTCAATAAAGTGCTTCTGGCCAATCATATCCGGACCTGCGTGACCAGAGACATCCAGGATGGAAAGGACGAAGCTGTAGATGAGCTGGTAACTGTCCTGCAGAAGCTGATGAAGTAAACCTCCCCGGAGGCAGCGTAAGGTTACCTCTGGGGCTGTCAAAAAGCGGTATTCAGACACATCTTTTTGCTGTCTGGAGAACCATATATTTTTATAGAAAGGAATAAGGGATATGGAACAATACAACGTAACTGGTATGAGCTGCGCAGCCTGCAGCGCCCGGGTAGAGAAGGCCGTCTGCAAGGTGCCGGGAGTATCCTCCTGCTCCGTGAGCCTTCTGACCAATTCCATGGGCGTGGAGGGTACTGCCTCTGCCGCAGAGATTATCAAAGCCGTAGAGGAAGCAGGATACGGCGCATCAGAGAAAGGGGCCCCGGCCGGGTCCGCAGCTGGGGCAGGAGCCTCCGGCAGCTTCGCCGGGGAGGAGATGCTGGCGGACCATGAGACTCCCCTCTTGAAGAAGCGGCTTTACGCTTCCCTGGGGTTTCTGGCAGTTCTCATGTATGTGTCCATGGGACATATGATGTGGGGATGGCCGTTGCCGTCATTTTTCCATGGGAATCATGTGGCAGGCGGACTGCTGCAGCTTCTGCTGTCAGGGATCATCATGGTCATCAACCAGAAGTTCTTTATCAGCGGCTTTAAGAGTCTGGTTCACGGCGCCCCCAATATGGATACCCTGGTAGCCCTTGGCTCCATGGCGTCCTTTGTCTACAGCACCTATGCCTTGTTTGCCATGACCGGGGCCCAGGTTCAGGGGGACATGGAACTGGTCATGTCTTATATGCATGAGTTTTATTTTGAGTCCGCGGCTATGATCCTGACCCTGATTACGGTCGGGAAAATGCTGGAGGCCCGTTCCAAGGGCAGAACCACCGACGCCCTGAAAAGTCTTATGAAGCTGGCGCCTAAGACTGCCACCGTTATCCGGGATGGTATTGAGACGGAGGTATCCATTGACCAGGTGGCAAAGGGTGATGAGTTTGTGGTCCGCCCCGGAGAGAATATCCCGGTGGACGGGATTGTCCTGGAAGGCAGCAGCGCGGTCAATGAGGCCGCTCTCACCGGGGAGAGCATCCCAGTAGATAAGGCCCAGGGAGACAAAGTGTCCGCGGCTACGGTGAACCAGTCCGGCTTTCTCCGGTGTCAGGCCACCCGTGTGGGAGAGGATACTACCTTGTCCCAGATCATCCAGATGGTCAGCGATGCGGCAGCTACCAAGGCGCCTATTGCCAAGGTGGCGGACCGGGTATCCGGTGTCTTTGTCCCGGCGGTGATCACCATTGCGGTGATTACCACTCTGGCATGGCTGCTGGCAGGTCAGGAGTTCGGATTCGCCCTGGCCAGGGGTATTTCCGTGCTGGTCATCAGCTGTCCCTGCGCCCTGGGGCTGGCCACGCCGGTGGCGATTATGGTAGGCAACGGTATGGGGGCAAAAAACGGAATCATGTTCAAGACTGCGGTATCCCTGGAGGAAGCCGGCAAGACCGAGATCGTTGCCCTGGATAAGACCGGAACCATCACCAGCGGGGAGCCCAGAGTGACAGATCTGGTGCCGGCAGCCGGTGTGAGTGAGGAGCAGCTTCTGTCTCTGGCATATGCCCTGGAGCACAAGAGTGAGCACCCCCTGGCCAAGGCTGTGCTGGAATATGCCAGGGAAAAGGGAATCCAGGCCAGGGAAGTCACGGATTTTGCGGCCCTTCCGGGCAACGGTCTGACCGCTGTACTGGATGGAGCCACACTGACCGGCGGCAATTATAAGTTCATCAGCGGGCAGGCTCCGGTGCCGGAGGAGATAAAGACCGCCTCCGAGCATATGGCAGAGGAAGGGAAGACACCGCTGTTCTTCGCCAGAGACGGTATTCTTGCGGGAGTTATCGCGGTGGCAGATGTGATCAAGGAGGACAGTCCCCAGGCTGTGAAGGAATTACAGAATATGGGTATTCATGTGGTCATGCTGACCGGTGACAATGAGCGGACGGCCAGGGCCATCGGACGGCAGGCCGGAGTGGATGAAGTCATCGCCGGTGTCCTGCCTGACGGCAAGGAAAGCGTGATCCGCAGTCTGAAGAACAAGGGCCGGGTGGCCATGGTAGGTGACGGCATCAACGATGCCCCGGCCCTGACCCGGGCAGATATCGGTATTGCCATCGGTGCCGGTACAGATATCGCCATTGATGCGGCGGATGTGGTGCTGATGAAGAGCCGGCTAAGCGATGTGCCGGCGGCGATCCGCTTAAGCCGCGCCACCCTGACCAATATCCATGAGAACCTGTTCTGGGCATTCTTCTACAATGTGGTGGGGATTCCCCTGGCGGCAGGCGTCTATATCCACTTGTTTGGCTGGAAGCTGAATCCTATGTTCGGCGCGGCCGCAATGAGTTTATCCAGTTTCTGCGTGGTATCCAACGCGCTGAGACTTAACCTGTTCAAAATGTATGATGCAGGGAAAGATAAAAAATTAAAAAGAAAAAAGAAAGCAGAGGTAAAAACAATGGAAAAGACCATGAAGATCGAAGGAATGATGTGCGGACACTGTGAAGCAAGAGTGAAAAAGGTTCTGGAAGCTCTGCCGCAAGTGGAAGGGGCAGCCGTAAGCCACGAGGCAGGCACCGCTGTGGTGACCCTGAACGCAGAACTGGCTGATGAAGTTCTCAAAAAGACCGTAGAGGATCAGGATTACAAGGTAATCTCCATCCAGTAATGCCTATGCGCCCGGAAGCAGCTGCACGATGAACGTGAAATGGTCTGTCGGGCGCATTTTGCATGTATTCATATGACAGGAGAAAGTTGCGATGAACATAAAGATCATACTGGCTTCCGGATCCCCCCGGAGGCGGGAACTGCTGCACCAGGTAGGGCTGACCCCAGAGATTGTGCCCAGTCAGGCCGACGAGACCATCACCAGTACAGAGCCTGACCAGGTTGTGATGGAGCTGTCTGCCCGGAAAGCGAAGGAGGTGGCGGCAGGATACCAGGGGCAGGATGCAGTGATTATCGGCGCGGACACCGTAGTGGCGGCCGACGGGAGGATCCTGGGAAAGCCCAGGACCAGAGAGGAGGCCGCAGCTATGTTAAAGCTCCTCCAGGGCAGGCATCACCAGGTCTATACCGGAGTTACCATGATATTTGCGGGACTGGGAGAGCAGTGTACCTTTGCCGAACGGACTGATGTGCAGGTATTTCCCATGACAAGACAGCAGATCGAGAACTATGTGGCTACCGGGGAGCCTATGGACAAGGCAGGCGCCTATGGGATCCAGGGACGTTTTGCCGCTTATATCCAGGGCATATCCGGGGATTATAACAACGTGGTAGGCCTGCCTGTGGGGCGGGTCTGCCAGGAGCTGGCAGGGCGTGGGATGATGGGATAAAGTCTGCTTCGGATTTTGTCTGGATACCATATGAATAATATAAAATTTGACTGGAAATACTGTTATTATATGGAACCAGTGCAGAGGGAGGACTTGTGTGACGGTCCGGGGAACATCTGAACCATTACAGACACACCCTGATACATCAGCCCGCCTTGCACCGGCTCCGTCCATACTCTGTAAGGAAGGATGACAGTATGAGCCAAAAGAACAGAATCAGCCAGTATTTGCAGGATCTGATACCGGTCACATTTGCATTGGAAACCGCAGAGGAATTCCAGGTGATCGGGTCAGGTCCTGTTCAGTTTAAGGTGCGGGTAAGGCAGGAGATTCCAAAGAAAGAGCTGGTGCGCAGCACCTCTCTGGCCCTGGGAGAGGCCTATATGCGTGGAGATATTGAAGTAGACAGGGATCTCTATGAAGTCCTGGATCTTTTTCTGGGCAATATGGAACGGTTCAGGCGCAGTCCCCATGCCCTTAAAGGGATCCTTAATACTTCTCTGGACATGACAAAACAGAAAGAGGAGGTAAGCTCCCACTATGATATAGGAAATGATTTCTACGAGCTGTGGCTGGACGAGACCATGAGCTATTCCTGCGGCTACTTTGCCCACACGGGTACCTCCCTTTTCGAGGCCCAGGTGGCTAAGGTGGATCATATTCTGGAGAAGCTGCAGCTAAAGGAAGGGATGAAGCTTCTGGACATTGGATGCGGCTGGGGGTTCCTTCTGAAACGGGCCGCAGAGCGTTACGGCGTCCGGGGTGTGGGAATCACCCTCAGTGAAGAGCAGTACCGCAGGTTTTCCCGGGATATTAAGGAAGGGCGTCTCCAGGAAATGCTGGAGGTACACAAGATGGACTACCGGGAGCTGGCAAAGTGTGGGATGAAGTTTGACCGGGTGGTCAGTGTTGGGATGCTGGAGCATGTGGGACGCGGCAATTACGGAAGATTCCTGGCCAGTGTAGATGAGGTGCTGAGGCCGGGAGGCCTGTTTTTGCTCCACTATATCAGCGCCCTTAAGGAGCATTCAGGGGATCCTTTTATCCGGAAATATATCTTTCCGGGAGGGGTGATCCCCAGCCTCCGGGAGATCATCAGTCTGCTGCCGGATTACCAGTTTTATACCCTGGATGTGGAGAGTCTGCGGATGCATTATGTCAGGACTCTGCAGTGCTGGCGGGAGAATTTTCTGAAAAACAGGGAGAAGGTGGTGGAAAAGTACGGGGAAGAATTTGCCCGTATGTGGGAGCTGTATCTGGCTTCTTGCGCGGCTACCTTTCATAACGGAGTCATTGATCTGCACCAGATTCTGGTGTCTAAGGGAGTGAATAATGAGCTGGGGATGCGGCGGGTGGTGTAATACTAATGGTAACAGTTCAGACGGGCGACAAATCGGATGAGAAAGTGTGTTGCAAACACGCTTTTGTTTGCATAAGCGCTTTCTCATCCGATTTGACATCGGGCTGACGCCCGAAGCTTTTCGGGGGCAAGAAGATGGCCCGTCTGAACTGTTACTACTAATGAAAGTAAAAAAAGTAAAATAAGAAAAAATTCTCTTGATAATATATTAACAAAATGTTACACTGTCAGTATCTGGCAGATGCCAGAAAGCAAACAGATACATGCCGTGTCCTTGTGGAACGTGGACATGGCCAAAAAGGGAGGAAAAGATGAAAAAATCAGGAAAAAAACTGATGTCAGCAGTCCTTACGGCAGCCATGGTGCTGTCCATGGCAGGCTGTTCCAGCCAGCCGGCACAGAGCACCAATGCTGAAACCACTACCGCGGCGGCTGAAACCACTGCAGCCGAGACTACCGCGGCCGAGACCACTGCCGCTGAGACAGAAGCTGAGAAGACAGAGTCCATGCAGGCTGATATCGTGGTCATCGGTGCCGGCGGTGCCGGTATGACTGCCGCTATCCAGGCGGTGCAGGATGGGGCCACGGATGTGGTGATTCTGGAGAAGATGCCGGTTACCGGCGGTAATACCACCCGTTCTACCGGCGGACTCAACGCCGCGGAAACCAAGTACCAGGAGGCAGATGGGATTGAGGATTCCATAGACCTGTTTGTGGAAGATACCATGAAGGGCGGTAAGGAGCTCAATGACAAAGAACTGGTTACTGTCATGGCTGAGAATTCCAAGGATGCCGTTGACTGGGTCAATGAGATCGGCGGAGATTTAAGCGTGGTCGGTATGTTCGGAGGAGCCAGCGTGAAGCGGATCCACAGACCCAGCGACACTTCTTCTGTAGGCCCCATGTTAGTGAAGGCTCTCAATGGGAAAGTGGAGGAGCTTGGCATTCCGGTACTTCTGGAGACCACAGCAGAGAAGATCCTGGTAGATGATACAGGGGCGGTATGCGGCGTCCAGGCTACAGATAAGGACGGCAATGAGATGACAATCGACTGTACGGCAGTGGTGCTGGCTACCGGCGGTTTCGGTGCCAATTCCCAGATGGTAATAGAATATAAGGCGGATCTGGAAGGCTTCTGCACTACCAACCATCCGGGCGCTACCGGTGACGGTATTGCCATGGCCAAGGAGCTGGGAGCGGCATTTGTGGATATGGAGCAGATCCAGACCCATCCCACGGTGAATCCGGAGACTACCACCATGTACACCGAGGGTGTGCGTGGCAACGGCGCGATCCTGGTGAACAAAGAGGGTAAGCGGTTTGTCAATGAGCTGGAGACCCGCGATGTGGTATCCGCTGCGATTCTGGAGCAGACCGATGGCGTATGCTACCTGCTGTTCGACCAGGCAGTCAGGGATAGCTTAAAGGCCATTGAGGGCTACATAAGTGCAGGGATTGTCGAAGAAGCTGATACACCCGAGGCTCTGGGCGAGGCCATCGGTATCGACGGTGCCGCTCTGGCAGAGACCCTGGAGACCTACGCAGGCTATCAGGCAGCAGGCAAGGATGACGAGTTCGGCCGCGAGAGCATGGAGCTTCCCCTGGACCAGCCCAAATACTATGCGGCACTGTGTGCACCGGCTATCCATCATACCATGGGCGGCGTGAAGATCAACACCAGCGCCGAGGTTCTGAAAGAAGACGGAAGCGCGATTCCTGGTCTCTTCGCGGCAGGTGAGGTTACCGGAGGTGTCCATGGCGCTAACCGTCTGGGCGGAAACGCAGTAACTGATATCGTGGTATTCGGAAGAATCGCCGGAACCGGCGCAGAGGATTATGTGGCAGCCAATGGCGGTCATACCGAGGCAGAGATCACCGTTTCCGAGGATGCCCAGGCAGCACCGGAGGCCCAGGGCAATTACAAGGACGGCACCTACGAGGGCACCGGCAAGGGCAACAACGGTGACATCAAGGTAGAAGTTACCGTAAAGGATGGCAACATCGTATCCGTAGAACTCACCGAGCATGGTGAGACAGAAGGCATCTATGAGGCGGCCGAGAAGGGCGTTGTAGCTGCCATCATCAAGACACAGACTCCGGAAGTGGATGCCGTATCCGGTGCTACCAATTCCAGCAAGGGTATCATGGAAGCAGTTACCGATGCGCTGAAGGAAGCAAAATAGATTTGACAGCCAGACAATTGGAGTTATTACAAATAAGCAGCAGATAAAATGAAATAAGAAGCCCCCTGTCTTGCCGCAAAATTGTGGCAGGACAGGGGGTTTTAGCTGCTGTGGGGACATCTGTAAATCACACTTCAGCTTTCCATCCATGGCAGCACCACCATAAAGCAGGTCCGTCCCTGGGGATCGTCCTCCAGGGAAATGCTTCCGTGATGAAGTTCTGCCAGCTCCCTGGCGATGCTTAAGCCCAGGCCAAAGTGCTGCTTGCGGCTCCGGGACGGATCAGCCTGGTAGAAACGGTCGAAGATATAAGGTCTGGCTTCCTGGGGGATGCTGCGGCCCTCATTGATCACCTGGAGGGCCAGCTCCCGTTTCTTTTCGCGGACCTGGGCGCAGATCCAGATGGACTTCCCGGAAGGGGTGAAGGCGGCTGCATTGTCCAGAAGCACCAGCAGAATCTGACGAAGCCGCTGGGGGTCGCCGGAAACAGTGGGAAGCGCCTGGTCAGGCAGCTCTAAGCAAAGTGAGATCCCCTTCTCCCGGCAGGCTGGCTGGAAGGCCTCGAACAGCTCCAGCAGAAGCGTATCCATGTCCACCGTCTCCCGCTTAAGGCTCCAGGTTCTGGCATCTGCGGAGGCCAGAAGCAGCATATCATCCACAAGCCGTGCCATACGGACACACTCGCTATCCATAAGGGGAAGCAGAGTGTCCTTTTTTTGTGGGGAAATGGACATGGCCGAGACGGCAGAGCGGAGCACAGCCAGGGGAGACCGGAGCTCATGGGAGGCGGCGGCGATAAACTGTGCCTGCTTTTTCTGGCTTTCCTCCACCGGCTTTAGGGACCAGCCGACGAATTTCCAGCTGGCCAGCCACAGGCAGGCGATTCCCAGAACAGCCAGGAGGCAAAGCTCCACAATGATCCTTCCTAATACATACCGGATGGGAGGAAGGTAGGAGACAGCGCAGATGCTTCTGACACCCTGGCGGGTGGCAGCTACCAGGATCCTGGCATAGTAGCGGTCTTTCTGGTCACCGGGGATAACCATCAGGGAGCTGGAACTGGTGGAGGAGGATACGGGAGGCTGGTCCATGAAGACCCCTTCTGCTTCAGCACAGTCCCTGGCACGCTGGATCAGGACCTCCCGGTCTGTCATGGGAGTCCAGGCTCCAGGATAGAGAAACGGGGTGCCGTTCTCCCGGATATGGAGAATCATCTGGTAATCGGTTTCCGTCTGGGCCAGGAATCCATGGGAAAAGGCATTGGAGGACTGGAACCGGGCACTTAAGGAATTCCAGACAAGCTGGAACTGGTCTTTCTGGGCCTGACGGGCCTCCCGGACGGAAGCGGCCAGGAAAGCAGCCATAACCAGAAGCAGGATCAGCCCGGTGGTGCAGGTATAAAGGCAGGTGAGGCGTTTTCGAAGTGTCTGCATAAAGACAAGTCTCCTTTTAAGGTTTCTCCTCCAGCCGGTATCCCACGCCGTGGACCGTGGTCAGCCGGACAGGTGCTCCCAGGCTTTGCAGCCGTTTCCTCAGGAAATGAATATAATTATCCAGATTTCCTTCCTCCACATCTGAGCCGGAACCCCACACATAGGAGAGGATCCTGGGACGGGGAAGGGTCCGGTCCGGATTTTTCATAAAATATTCCAGAAGGGACGATTCCTTCCCGGACAGGGTCAGGCAGGTACCGCCATATGTCAGCTGGCGGCTGTGGGGATCCAGACAGAGTCCGAAGGCAGTCAGGGTAGAGGAGAGCATCAGGTTTCCCGGCCTTCGGGTCACGGCACGGATTCGGGCCATAAGCTCTTCTACGGCAAAGGGCTTCACCAGATAGTCATCTGCTCCGGCATCCAGACCGTGGATCCGCTCCCCCAGGCCGTCCAGGGCGGTGGCCAGGATGACCGGGGTGCAAAGGCCGTGGCGGCGTATGGCTTCCAGAACGGTGAGTCCGTCGATCTCCGGCAGCATCCGGTCCAGGATGATAGCATCGTAGACCTGGCTTTTGGCGTAGAAGAGGCCGTCACTGCCGGTGTGGCAGACGTCGGTCTGGTAGCCGGACTGCTGCAGGGTCTGGGAGATCAGGTGGGAGAGATCGGGGTCGTCTTCTATGAGCAAGATTCGCATGGGGTGTCCTCCTGTGGGGCAATGGGTAGTCAGTTTTAGTTGGTTCCGAGGGGGCCGCCAGGGCTTCCACCATTCCCCTGGCAAACGCGCTCCCGCTCCGACCAGAACGTAGCGGTGCTAAACTCACAGACGGAAGTGCTGTCTGTTAGTTAAGAACCGACGTTCTTACAGGGTTTGCCAGGGGAATGGTGGAAGCCCTGGCTACATGAACGGCAGGCTGTGTGTGGAAGCTTTCGTTATAGTTTAAGTATAGCATAGAAATCTCTAAAATATCTGGAAAAAGGAGGGGGAGTTTTCCAGTTTTTTTAGAGATTGTTCTGGTATGATGGAGGAGTGATGAAAGTGTCTGGGTGTGAGGGCCTGGAGAGGAGGTTTTTATGAGACGATTATTTGGAAAACCTATGGCATGGCTGCTTATGGCGGCTTTGCTGGTGGGGATGACTGGAGGATGTCAGAAGAATGCGGGGACGGAGGGAGACGGTGGTTTCCGGACAGAGAGTGGTTCTTCCCGGGAGCCTGGGAGCCAGAGTGGCCAGGAGCAGAAGACGGAAAGTGCCGGAGATCAGGGACAGGCGTCCGGGGGACCGGTGGCTATGGGGCGTTACAAGGAGACGGAGATTGCTCTTCCAGAGGAAATGGGGACTCAGAGTCTGATACGTTTTCTGAGAGGTGCTTCTGGGAATCTGGAGATGTATACCGTACAGAGGGATTCCTCCGGCAGCGTAGCGGAGGCATTTGCTTATGTGTACAAGGATGGGAGCTGGGAGAAGCAGGCAGAGTGGGCAGGAACCCAGGTGCTGAAGGAATGGAACCTGGATCTGGCTTATGTGGACTATGGTCAGGATGGAAGCTGCTATCTGGGAGGAACTGACAGTAAGTACCGGTACCACCTTCTGCGGATAGACGGGGACGGCAGTGCCGCAGAGCTTCTGGAGGAGGTGTTTGAACCTGGGGATGGAAGGGAATACGGGCTGGTTCCTCCCAGGTTCGAGATTCTTGATGACGGAAATATTCTGGTCTACGGCTACGACCAGGTGGAGTTGTATACGCCTTCCGGTACACGGCGGCTTTCCCTGGCAAAGGATTTCAATGGGAGTACAAGTGATGCCAGGGGCTTTGCAGAGGGGAAGGAACTGGTGGTCGTCTTGGAGGATGAGATCGTCCGGTATGACCTGGAGACCGGACAGATGACCGGGTCTATTGCCTATGATGAGGTGAAAGGAGACCGGGAGAATGTGGAGCTGTTCGGAGACGGGGCAGGCGGTGTCTATCTTGCCGGAGAGGCGGGGCTGGCCCATATAGGCCAGGGAGGGAGCCTCTGGGAAATCCTGATTGACGGGAGCCTGACCCACCTGGGGATGCGCAGCTTGTATCTCCAGGGATTCCTGGCCGGAGAACAGGGGGAATATTATGGAGTGTTCAGCGGCAATATGGGAAAGGGGATTCAGATGTTCTGCTATGAATATGACCCGGATCTGGCGGCTGTTCCGCCTTCCGTTCTGACCATCTATAGTCTGGAGGACCAGTCCACAGTCCGGCAGGCCGCTTCCCAGTTCCAGAGCGACCATCCGGAGGTGAAGGTGGAGTTCAGGACAGCAGTAGAGAAGGGCGGAACCGTCACAGAGGAAATGATCCAGAGCCTGAATACGGAACTGCTGGGGGGCAGGGGAGCTGATATCCTGATCCTGGACGGGCTTCCGGCAGCATCTTACGTAGAGAAGGGAGTATTGATGGATCTTGGGAGTCTTGTGGATGAGCTGGAGGGATCCGGGACCATGCTGGACAATTTTTTAGAAGGCTTCCGCCAGGAGGACGGAACCATTTACCAGGTCCCGGCAAGGGTTGGATTCCCGCTGCTGCTGGGGGAGGAGAAGGCGGTCCAGGCCTACGCCAGCCTGGAAACCATGGCAGCCTACCAGGGGGAGAGACCTCTTATGGCCGGACATAATTATGAGAATCTGCTGCGGAGGCTGGCATACCTTCTGTCTCCGGAGCTGTTTGGAAACAGGACCATTTTCGAAAAGGACGGTCTGGTCCGGTATCTGGAGACAGTGAAAGCCCTGGGAGATGCCAATGGCTCCAAAATCGTGTTCACCTCCGAGGAAGAGATGGAACGGATGTGGGCCGGAAATTACGTGCGCAAATCAGGGGTTGTGGGAAGTGCCATTCACTATGACAACAAGATGTGTGACAGTGGACTGGAAGAAATCGATGGTTTTGGCGATCTGGCCATCCCGGCCCAGGTGCGGGTGCAGAATCCCCAGAGCCAGATGGTGCCAGTCGGTAAGATCTATCTGCCGACAGCCATGGCCGGGATCAACCGGTCCACAGCCAATGAGGAGCTGGCGAAGGATTTCATCCGCTGCCTGCTGTCCGTGGAGGTACAGAAGGAGGATCTTTATGACGGCTTTCCGGTGAACCGGGAGGCATTGCAGCAGATGGCAGACCAGGAGCATGACGGATACATGGTAGGGTCAGGCGTCGGTGATTACAGCATCAGCGCGGAGTGGCCTGCTAAGGAGGTCCGTATGGAAGCGGCTGCCATGCTGGAGAAGCTGACTGTGCCTGCTCTGGTGGATGAGACTATCATGAAAATGATCGTGGAAGGGTCTGGGGATTATCTGGACGGGAAGCAGACATCAGCCCAGGCGGCGGATGGGATTCTTCGAAAGCTGTCCATTTATCTGGCAGAATGATGATGGTTTCTGACGGTCTGGAGACCGGAGGACGGCAGCTTCCTGAATCTTGCGGCCCTGAAGGCTGTTTATAGCAGAGAGAAGACGGGAAGGGGGGAGCGACAGTGAAAAAAAGAGCAGAGCAGGTGGTTGCGGTATCTGGACGCTCCCGGAAACCCATGGTTCCCTGGTTCTTCCTGGCCCCCAGCCTTATTGGTGTGGTGGTATTTTACGGACTGCCCTTTCTGGATGTGGTGAAGCGTTCCTTTCAGGACGCCATGGGCACCCGGTATGTGGGACTGGACAATTACAAGGCGGTGCTGGACAACACTGCCTTCCGTCTGGCAGCGGCGAACACCCTGCGGTTCCTTCTGATGTGCCTTCCGCTCCTGATGCTTCTTTCCTTTGGGACCGCGCTGCTTCTGACAGCCGGTGCGGCCAGAAGAGCCAGACGGGCGGACTCTAAAGGGCAGGGGCCTTACGGGATCCTGCGGACCACCCTGGTGCTCCCCATGGCAATCCCGGCTGTCAGTATGGTGCTGGTGTGGAAGATTTTTCTGTGTCCAGAGGGGGTGCTGAACCAGTGGCTGTCAGGGGTGACCGGGCAGGAGTGGCAGGTTGACTGGGCATTTTCCCGGTGGGCCTTTCCGATCCTGGTGATTACCTATCTGTGGAAGCACATGGGCTACGATATGGTACTGTGGCTGGCCGGACTTCAGGCAGTACCCGGAGAGTTGTATGAGGCAGCCAGGATCGACGGGGCAGGTATCTGGGCAAGACTATGGTATATCACCTTGCCGGAGCTTAGAGGAACATTTGTTCTGGCAGGCGTGCTGTCTGTGGTTAATTCCTTCCGGGTGTACCGGGAGGCCTATCTGCTGGCGGGATCCTACCCGGATTCGTCCATCTATCTGCTTCCCCATCTGTTTGCCCACTGGTTTCTGAGCCTGGATATCCAGAAAATGACGGCGGCCGCGGTGCTTCTGACCGGGGCTCTGGGGGTTCCGGCGTGGGGGGTGTGGCTCCTGAAAAGGCGAAAGGGTGGCAGGCAGTTATGAATCAGAAAGGAAATATCCTAGAGTGTGTCTGAAAATTCATTTCTGGCATCTGCACATCCCATTTCGCGGGATATTTGGGCCAAATGAAGGGCGCATAGTGGGCTATGTAACCTGAATTTGGCCCAAATATACCGCAAAGTGGGGCGTATAGATGGCGGGAATGAATTTTCAGACACGCTCTAAGCTGAGAGAAAAGGAATGGCAGAAGTATGAAGAAATCTTTGATTAAAGGAGAAAAGGGCATTCTCCTCCTGCTTTTTGGGGTCTGCCTGCTTGTATGGATTCCCCTTCTTTTGATGACGGCAGCGGCTCTGATGCCGGAGGATGAGTTGTGCTGGCGGTATCTTTCTCCCCTGGGACTGGGGCAGGCGCCGGTGAAGGCAGCTCTTCTGCCCAGCTATCCTTCTGCCGAGGCCCTGGCAGAGCTGCTGCTGCGTTCTCCGGGTTTCTTTGTCATGTTCTGGAATTCCTGCATCCAGGTAGTGCCCATGGTCCTGGGCCAGCTGCTGGTGGGAGCGCCGGCGGCCTGGGCTTTTGCCCGGTTCCGTTTTCCGGGGAGGAAGCTTTTGTTTGCCGTCTATGTGATTCTGATGGTACTTCCCTTTCAGGTGACCCAGGTGTCCAGCTACCTGGTTCTTGACCGGCTGGGGCTTCTGGATTCCCATCTGGCCCTGATCGTGCCTGGGATCTGGGCAGCTCTTCCGGTCTTTATTATGGAACGTTCCTTTGAAGCCATACCGGAGACATTGCTGGAAGCAGCCTATCTGGATGGGGCAGGCGAATGGGGAGCCTTTTTCCATGTGGGGCTGCCCCTGGGCTATCCGGGGATTGTAACAGCCCTTCTTTTAAGCTTTATTGAAGGATGGAACGGGCTGGAACAGCCGCTGACCTATCTGAAGGACAAAACCTTGTGGCCCCTTTCCCTGTATCTGCCGGATATTGCGGCAGACAAAGGGGCTGTGGCATTTGCCGCGGCTCTGGTCACCTGCCTTCTGCCGGTGCTGGTCTACTTAAACTGCCAGGAGGAACTGGAGCAGGGGGTGGCGGCTTCCGGACTTAAGGAATAACGGAGCAGGCGGGGAAAAGGAAAACCGCTTCAGCGGGAAAGGAGAGCAGGATGCAGATCAGAAGGATGCCGGCAAAAAGCCGGATTTTGTGGGGGTTCCTGCTGCTTATGCTGGCCTGCACATTTATTTCCAGAATCTATGACAGTGTCACAGTGCCCAAAGTGCTTACCACCACAGCAAAGCAGAAGGCTGTTGAGACCCTGGTGGAGGGAACCGGGACCGTGAAGGAAAAGGAAACAAGCCTCTGCCGGATCCTTCCGGGGCTGCGGGTGGGCCGGGTGGCAGCGGAACCCGGAAGCCAGGTGGAGGAAGGGCAGGAGCTGTTTTCCTATGATCTGGAGTCCCTTAGGGAGAAGCGGGAGGAGCTGGAGAGGGAGCTGGAACAGATCGACTTAAATATCTGCAGGGAGCAGATCAGCCAGGAGGCTTCCGGAGAGATTACCCAGGAGGAGCTGGCGGCCAGGGAGCTGGCCCTTGCCCAGAGAGCCCTGGAAGAGGGAGAACTGGAATTTGCGGATACCCAAAAAGAGCATCAGGAGGAATTAGCGCGTCTGGAGCAGGAGTACCGGGATGACCGGGATTTGCTGGAGGATGAGCTTTCCAGGCAGCAGGACCAGAGCTGGAAAAGCGCCAGACAAGGGCTTGATACAGCGAAAAACAGCCGGAACCGGGAGCTGCGGGCTGCCCGCAGGACGGTGGAGGATCTGGCAGAGGAGCTGGACCAGGTACCGGAAGAGGATGAGGAACGCATCCGGAAGCTTTCCCGGGATCTGGAGCGGGCCAGGGAGGATCTGAGGGATCTGGAGGATACCTGGGAGGAGGAGATTGACTCGGCGGAGGATCAGGTGGAGCTGGCGGATGACCTGGGAGACCGGATTCTGGCAGGACAGACCACAGCCCAGGAGGAACGGCGGCGGAGTTATGAGCAGGTGGTAAAACAGCAGGAAGAGAAGCTTGAGCAGGCGGCGAAGGATCTGGAAGCACTTAAAGACGCGGTGGAAGAGGCTCGGTGGCAGCTGGCAGTGGCCGAAAAGCAGGATGCGGCTTCCCGGATCTCGGAGGACCAGAGAAAACGGATCTCGGCCCTGAACATCCAGGGATTAAAGCTGGACCGGAAGGCAAAGGAACGGCAGCTAAACCGCCTGGAGGAGCTGGAAGCCGGAGAGGGCATTGTCTGTGCCCACCAGAAAGGGATCGTGGTGGATATGGAGCTTACAGGTGGGAAGACCACCACCGGAGAGGAGCTGGTATCCCTGGCTGTGGGAGAGAGCCGGTTCGAAGGCATGTTCTTAAAGGAGGACCAGAAGCTGTCCAGAGGAGATGCCATCCAGATATCCATTCCCGGCACGGTCCGGAAGAAGGATGCCATCATCAGCCGTATAAATCTTCTGGGGGAGGAGGAAGGGCTTTTCCAGGCAGACCTGGGGGATCTGGAGCTGCCTCTGGGGACCATAGCAAACTATACCTGCCGGAAGCAGTCGGATATGTTCCCCAAAGTGATTCCCTTGTCCGGAATACGCAAGGATATGACAGGTTACTACTGTCTGGTGGCACGGACCCGTTCCTCCATCCTGGGGGAAGAGTTTGCGGCCGAGCGGGTGAACATCCAGATCCTCTACCAGGGAAGCCAGGAGGCGGCTGTGGAGGGAAGCATTTTTGACGAAGACCGGGTGATCACCGGGGAAAATAAGACGATCGGAGCCGGAGACCGGGTCCGCCCGGTGCCAGGATTCTGATAATGTGAGATTCCGGGAGTATATGCTGGGAAAAGGAGGAAAAGATGAAAAAGGAAACAGTCATTTTCCGGTGGCTCCTGGTGGTGCTTTTGTCCGTGAGCCTGGTCTGGGGAGCGGCGGCAGTCTGGCGGCTCTGGTTTCTGATCCCTTGTCGTGTGGAGGCCGACTGCAGGGGCAGGGAAACTTCTGTGGAGGATATCCGGCAGTGGGAGGAGCAGGACGACCAGGGAGCGCTGGGGCTTTTCAGACTGGCCGGATGGAGAATTGACCGTGAGCAGCAGGTTTTCTCGGTTAATACAGGAAGACACCAGTCAGCCAGGATCATCAGTGTGTACGGGTCCATGGAGCTGGCCGGTCAGGGGGAGCTTCTCTGCGGCCGTTACGGCCTGCCGCTGGAGGGAGACTTCTGCGTGGTCACCGAGGCCCTGGCCAGGGAGCTGCTGGGGAGCACCTGGATTCTGGGGGAGCCGCTGCAGCTGGGCGGGCGGAGGATGACAGTGGCAGGAGTGATCCGCAGTCAGGAGAGGATTCTCCTGATGCCCATGGAGGAGGGTGTGATCCAGCAGCTGGCAGTGGAGCTGAAAGGCTGCGGTCGGGCCAGGGAGCGGGTGGAACGGATGATGGGGGAGTGAAGAAAAAGATATCAGGTACTGCTTGTGTCACCCGGATTTAGAATATATGTCATGGTTATGCCCGGAAATTCCTGCCCCGGTAACTCCAGGGGCAGGAATACGGACAAACTGAAATCTGGCTTATCAGGATATTTCCAGTTGTTTGGCCGGATCCGCAGCCAGACGCTGGCTCACATCCACATAGTCCTCATCTTCATAGATTTTTTCTGTTTTGAACCTGAGCAGAGAGAACACCAGCACGGTAATGGGTGTCAGGTACAAAAGAGGAATGTATGGGATGAAGGATGTGGCTGAAACACCCAGAACACCGCAGGTAAATACGGTATTGGCATTCCAGGGAATAAACATACATCCGTAGGTCCCGCCTGCTTCCAGATCCCTGGAGCAGTTTTTCGGCTGGAGATTATACTTCTTGTACATGGGAGCCATAAGCGTGCCTGTCATGACGATGGCAAAATTCTGGCTGAAGGCTACGGCATTGCCGATGAAGCCAAAGAGGATGGTAATAAAGGACAAAGCTGTGATGGACCTGATACCCCTGGTCACAACCTCCGCAATCCGGTTGATGACCTGGAGATAATCCAGCATACCTGCAATTGTAAATCCGAATAAGGTAATGCCGGCAAGGCTCCACATACCTGCCACACCGCCGCGGTTCAATAAAGTGGCCAGGGCGGCATTTTCTGTATCCAGGGAAAAGCCCTTGTAGAATATGCCAAATGCCTCGGCTACTCCCATACCCTGATAAAAGACAGCCACAAGAATTCCGGATACTGCGCCGCCCAGAATGGAAAGCAATGCTGACTGCTTAAAAAACAGCAGGGCAGCGGTGACAGCCAGGGGAATCAGGGCAATGATCCCAAGGTTAAAATGTTCCTGGAGCCCGCCCATGAGGGCAAGGGTCTCCGGGGAGTCCACCGTGCCGCCATAGCGAAGTCCAATAACAAAGAAGAAAACCAGGGAAATGACAAAACCAGGAATCTGGTCATAAACCATATGGCGTATATGCTTAAAGATATCAACTTCCGCAATGGAAGAAGCCAGGATGGTGGTATCAGACATGGGTGACATCTTGTCTCCAAAGAAAGCACCGCAGATGATGGAACCGGCTGTGATGGCAGGCGGAATTCCCATACTGTTGCCGATGCCGATCAGGGCTACGCCAGCAGTTCCGGCGGTTCCGTTGGAAGTTCCGCAGAATAGGGAAACCAGGGAACAAAGCAACATAGATGCCACCAGAAAAATCTTTGGGTTGATGAATTTCAGTCCGTAGTAGATCAGAGTGGGAGTTGTGCCGGAGGCAATCCATGCACCGATCAGGGCGCCGGCCGCCAGAAGTACAAATACGGCAGACAGCGCTTTGTGGGTAAACTCCAGGGCGGCTTTTTCCAGTTCAGAGGAAGTATATCCATGGAAAATACCAAAGGGAATCACGATCACCCACAGCATAAAGAACATGGAACCCATGTCTCCTTTAAAAATTGCTTTCTGCACAGCGATTGCCACACAGACGATTACAAACAACAGTACAGAGGCCAGCAGGGATACTTCTTTTTTTGCATTGCTATCATTCCTTTTTTTCATAGTTACCGATTCTCCTTTGCTGTAGCTGTTAAATTGTAAGGTTATAAGAGTTTTTCAAAACCCTGGAAATATCTTCCGGACGGGTACTGCTTTCCGGTATTTCACCCATGTATCTGGCTGTGACGGCAGTATCCTTGACTCCGCTGGATGTGATCAGCATGACCACCCGCTCTCCGGGATGTATTTTTCCCTGGGATATAAGTTTTTTCACGCCGGCCAGGGTTGTGGCAGAGGCAGATTCACAGTACAGACCTTCCTTTTGCGCCAGTTCCTGCTGGGCTTTGAATATTTCCATATTTCCGTCAAGGGAAATGGCCAGACCACAGGATCTCCGGATTGTGTATAGGGAATGATAGGTTCCCATCACTGTGGACATGGAGGAGGCGACACTTCCCCATGCATGGACCGGTTCAATCACATCTGCCTGTGACTGGTATGCACGGGCTACCGGACCATAGTCTTCCACAGATACCATCTGGGGAATCTTCTGGAGGAAGCCCATGGTTTTCAGTTCTTCAAAGCCTTTCATGATACCAAACAAGGCATCTCCATAGCAGATGGGAACCACGATTTTGTCCGGAAGATCCTTCATCTGCCGGAACAGTTCATAGGCAATGATTTTATAGCCGTCAATTGCCCATGGATTGCTCCCGACAATGGGAACGGTATAATTGGTTGCAGGATACCACCCATATTCGTCTACCAGATGCTTCATGACCGTCCACCGGTCAGAAGTGGATGGCACGCCAATGACCCTGGCACCATAAATCTGCATAAATGTTTCCAGTGTTTTATTAATCCCTTTTACCGTGACGATGATGCATGGAAGTCCTGCTTTTGCGGCAAAAGCTGCACCAGAAGCTCCATTATTGCCAGTGGAGGCATAGATGACGCCAGGGGCGCCCAGTTCCAGGGCTTTATTGACCAGTACCGCGTTGAGCCGGTCTTTGTGTCCCCAGGTTGGGTTCCGGGTCTCATCCTTGACATAGAGTTCAAGTCCAAGCTCTTCCCCGATCCGGTCCAGACGGTTCAGGGCCGTATTCCCAACGCCCAGGTCAATCAGGTTCCTTCTGGTTCTGAAAGGAAGTATTTCCCTGTAATCTTCCAGCCGGTTTCCCGGAAAAAGCTCCGTAAAAGAAGCCATGGAACCATCGGCAGCAGGCAGTTGGTAGACAGGGGTGATATTGGATACAAATTGTTCGTTTCGGCAATGAGGACAACCCTCAAACAATCTTTCGGAATCGTATTCCTGCCCGCAGTTCAGGCATTTGGATTTACCAGTATACATATCTGCCTCCATTCTGTTTTTGAGCGCTCTTTTTTTAATCTGAAGTGTACGTACGTTTCATGATGGGAACGATAAAATCAGAAATAGGATTCCCATAGATTTATTATAACTGTGGGGGAATAATTCGTCCAATGAATATATAGAATATAAATAATTTGAATTTCGAATGAAAATGGTGTATATCATCAATAAAAAGGGAGAAATCTATACTGGACAGAATTCTCCCGTCTTAATAAGATCCTGCCGTTTAGGCAATAACCAACAATATCTTGCGTAAAATAGCAAAATTTCGTACACCACTGTTCTGGTTTATCCAGGTCAGGAATTATGCAGCAGTGTATTTGTTTTGCTCAGGAAGTTCATCCAGCTCTTCATAGCCATGGACTCCATCCTTTGTTTCTGAAAAGACACATAGATCATAATAGTTCTTGACGGAAGATCCTGGATTGGGATTTCGATTAAGGTTCCTGACACAAGCTCTGTTTCTACCATTGTCCGGGGCAAAAAACAGCATCCGGCTCCTGCAAGGCAGAAGGATTTTGCGCTGTCCAGCATATTGCTGTTTACCTGAAAAAGCATTTTTCCGTTCAAGGCATTTTCCGAGATGTCCTCCATATAGTTGTCCCAGATATCTGAGTGAATCAGGGGAATATCCAGCAGACTGGATTTACAGATTCCGCCGCGCAGGTGGGAAAAATGTCCGGCTGATCCCACGAATAGTATATCTGTTTTCTTAATGGGAAGGCTGGATATACTGTTATTGTTGAGTTCATAGGAAGAGAAGACAAAGTCCAGCACCTTTTGATGGAGCATAGGGAGCATCTGTCTGCTGTGGTCAATCTCAACATGCAGTGAGATATCTGGAAATGCGGAACCAAACTGGATGAGTATGTCTTCCAGCCATTGGTCGTAGACCCATCTGACACAGCCGATTCGAAGATGATCCTGAAATCTTTTCTGCATGTGGATTTCCTGAAGTGCTTTCTGATTCAGAAGATTGATCTGACTGGCATAATTTAAAAAGATCTCCCCTGCGGCAGTCAGATGGATTCCATTTTTATAACGCAGGACTAACTGGGTCCCGGTATATTCTTCCAGGGAGCGGATCCGGTTTGATATGGTTGACTGGACTACATGCAGTGTTTCTGCTGTTTTGGTGAAATTGCGGCAGCCGGCCAACACGATAAAAGTCTGGATTTCTTCCATGTCCATGGTGAGCGTCACTTCCTCTTTTCCATATTTTATCCCCGAAAGTTCCTGGCATCTGGTCCGGATAGGATTTCCGGTGAATAGCAAAAGTATATCATAGGCTTTTCGGCGGATCAATAGGAAGGTTACTGTTTACACCCCCGTCAATCATAACTGCCGGTCAGTCTGTCTTGTAGTGATGCTATTTTAATGAGCAAGAGATGTGCTAAAACTCCTCCCGGGATAAAAAAGTATTTTCAAATTCTTTTTTTCCCTTTATAATATATGGAAAGTAAAATACAGATCCAGACGTGAATCCGGACCAGTTCAGGGGATATAATGAATCAGATAAACCAGTTCAGACTTTTATTCCCATGAGGGCAGGGAGCCAGGGACAGACGGATGCCCCTCATTGAGGCAGGATCATAAGAAACAACGCCCGGGCAGGCTGGCATCTTTCTTGCTGTTATAAATAAAGAAAGGAGAAATAACCATGGCAGAAAAAATTATTATTGTAGGCGGTGTAGCGGGAGGGGCCTCTGCGGCGGCCCGGATCAGGCGGCTGGATGAAACAGCGCAGATTCTTATGTTTGAGAGGGGAGCGCATGTCTCTTTTTCCAACTGCTGTCTTCCCTATTATCTGAGCGGGACCATAGAGAACAGTGACAGCCTTGTGCTGATGAGTCCGGAGCGGTTCGCAAAGCAGTATGCCATAGAAGCGCGGGTGCGCAGCCAGGTGACAGCGCTTCACCCGGAACGAAAGACTGTCACTGTGCAGAACCTGGAATCCGGAGAGAGCTATGAGGAGACATACGACAAGCTGGTTCTGGCTCCGGGAGCCAGTCCGGTCATGCCAAAGAGCATAAAGGGGAT
The DNA here is from genome assembly GCA_910577655.1 of uncultured Lachnospiraceae bacterium. Classification (GTDB taxonomy): domain Bacteria; phylum Bacillota; class Clostridia; order Lachnospirales; family Lachnospiraceae; genus Brotaphodocola. The sequence continues at coordinate 33,690 of CAJTOW010000028.1, forward strand.
CGGACAGCCTCACGTATTTTCAATAAGAAATGTAACAGATATCAAAGCACTCAAACAGTATATAGAGCTTCACGGTGTAAAAAAGGCTGCGGTTATAGGCGGAGGCTTTATCGGTGTGGAAGTGGCGGAGAACCTGAAGATGGCAGGGCTTCTGGTGACTCTGGTGGAGGGCAGTGACCAGATCATGATGCCCTTTGATCCGGATATGGTCCAGATTCTCCATAAAGAGATGATGGACCAGGGAATTGATCTGCGTCTGTCCGGCACACTGGCGGAAATAAAGGAGAGCAGCATTGTTGTGAAAAGGCAGGAGCGGCTTGAATCCATAGAAGCAGAGGTGGTAGTCATGTCCATTGGCGTGGCTCCGGAGACTGCTCTGGCCCGGGAGGCAGGTCTGGCGCTGGGGGAGACAGGCGCAATCCTGGTAAATAAGAATTACCAGACCTCTGACCCGGATATCTACGCGGTGGGTGACGCAACAGAAAGCTTTCACCGTCTGCTGGGCCGTCCTGGACGTCTGGCCCTGGCAGGGCCGGCCCAGCGGCAGGCACGGGCAGCGGCAGATCATATGTACGGGGGATACAACAGGAACCGGGGATTCATCGGATCCTCCTGCATAAGAATTTTCGGGCAGAACGCAGCATGCACAGGGCTAAATGAGAAGACCGCAAAGGGGGCAGGGATTTCCTGCGATTTCGCATATGTGATGGCATCGGATAAAGTGGGGCTGATGCCGGACAGCAGCTATATGAATTTTAAACTGGTCTTTGAGGTTCCCACAGGGCGGATCCTGGGAGCCCAGGCTGTGGGAAAAGGAAATGTAGACAAGCGGATCGATGTGATCGCCACAGTAATTGCAATGGGTGGGACCCTGGAGGATGTGAAGGATCTGGAGCTGTGTTATTCCCCGGTATTCGGCACTGCCAGGGATGTTGTGAACCAGGCGGCCCTGGTAGGGCTCAACCTTCTGAACAACCGCTACCGCCAGGTTCCGGTGACAGCAGTACGGCAGCTGGCAGAGTCAGGGGCGTATATTGTGGATGTCAGGGAAGAACATGAATTCCGGGCCGGACATCTGAAAGGGGCGAAGAATATTCCCTTAAGCCAGCTTCGCCAGCGGATGGAGGAGATTCCCCGGGATGTGCCGGTGTATCTGTACTGCCGCACAGGACAGCGCAGCTACAATGCCATCTGCTGTCTCCAGGGACATGGATACAGGAATCTCTGGAATATCTCCGGCTCCTTCCTGGGCATCAGTCTGTATGAATATTTCCAGGACCAGGCCCAGGGAAGGACGCCAGTGGTAACAGCATATAATTTCCGTTAGAAGCCAAAGTGTGTCTGAAAATTGCTTTCTGGCAGATGTGCGTCACAGTTTGTGGGAGATTTGGGCCAAATGAAGGGCGCATAGTGGGCTATGTAACCTGAATTTGGCCAAAATATACCGCGAAGTGGGACGTGCAGATGTCGGGAATGAATTTTCAGACACGCTCTAGTACTGTGGGTCTCCCACAGCTCTCGGCCCCTGGGGGTCAGCCGGCTGCCGCCGCGGCCGCGGCTGACCCTGGCAAGGCCCTGCTCTGACATATCCGTCAGGATTTTTCCGGGAAGGCAGCCACATTGACAGCCACGAAGGGCCCGTTTTTCCGTCTGGATGCCTGGTGCAGGGCATGGGCGAACAGTTCTTTTCCGGTTCCCGTCTCGCCAATGAGGAGCACCGGACTCTCACTGGCCGCCATGCGTTTCAGAATCTCCTTCACTTTGGCGATGGCCTGGGAGCTGCCAATGATATCCTGAAAGGCGTATTTGGCATAATGGCCCTTATGCAGAAGCTGCTTTCTCAGCTCGCTCTGCCGCATTTCCATATCATTGAACCGCTGTACCATGGCGAAGGCTCCGATACACACATCCTGCCGCAGCACCGGGACTACATCCACGCTGACATTGACTCCGTGGATTTTCTTCACCTGGGCTTCTATGCGGCTTTTTTCCCTGAGACATCTGGAGAAATCAATTGTACCGAACCTGTATGTGTGGCCCTTGCCGCCGCAGATGCCTACCATGCCATCGGCGGAGAGATTGTTTCCGTCAAAGTGGAGGTAAATCCCGGTATCTATAAAAACGGCATGAGCGTGGGAATCCCCGGATTTGACCGTGCAGGTCTGAAATATGCCGCTGCTCTGGGAGCCTGCCTGGGCAATCCCCAGAAGAGTCTTCAGCTTCTGGAAGATATCAGCGAAGAGGTTTCAAAACAGGCCATTGAACTTACGGAAGCCCACCATGTGATCGTCATGATCAACCATGATGAAACCCAGCTTTACGCGAGGGCGGAGATCATCACGACAGCAGGCATCGGAATCAGCGAGATCCGGAACACCCATGCCAATATCGTATTGACCAAACGAAACCACGAGGTTCTTCTTGAAAAGGAGTATACACTCAGCTCCAATGATGAGATTCATCAAAGGCTTATGGAAATCTGACTGTCTCGGATGTGGTTCTCCAGGGAACCGACGGCATCTGCGGATTCACCCCGGAAGAGTCTGTCCGCAACATGGGTAAGGTGAGCGTTCCGGGAATGCTTCAGACAGACCGTACAATTCTGGATATCATGATGGAAAAGGACAGCTGACCATACGAAAACGTAGTGGCCGCAGGCATACGGTTATCGCGAAGCACATCTGAATGGCCGTATGCCGTAACAGTTCAAGAAGTGTATGAACTGTTACACAAAACAAATCATATACCTGAATCCGTGAAATTGGTTGTTTTATGAAGCCAATCCTAAATCTGATT